>DAOUDJ010000069.1:0-11244 GCA_034430795.1 Anaerolineales bacterium
CATCAGAGAGGAACACGGTCGGCGCCTGGAAGAACTTGAAACGGAAACCAAAGTAATTCATCATCGGATAAATGTTGTTCGTAACTTATTCGGTGGAATAATTGCAGCGGCAAGTGCCGCCGTGACGGGAACGATTGGATACTTCAAATTCAAAGGAGGCTGATATGATTGCACTGTGGGATAATCTACCGATTGAGGTTGCAGGAGCGATTATCGTTGGTGTTGTTTATTTAATCGACGTGGCAGTGACCAAGACGAAAAACCCATTTGACAATATGATCTGGCGATGGCTGAAGTCTAGGAAGTAGTCCTCCACTGACTCCCCGTCTCGATGAACCGGCGGATCATTACCCCGTCGGTATGGGAGTTGTGGGGCGGTAGGATAAACTCATCATCCACGATAAGGATTTTACCCGTATAGTGCCCTTTTTTATCCCTCTGCTGGGCGATTCTCGGCGAGTGACCGGGGATTTTCCTAATCCGCTCGACCTCGCTTTCACACCAATGCCGATAATTGATCGTCGCGTCTTTCCATGCACGAGTCTTGGGGTCTCCCGGTACGGTTATCTCTAGCGCCCTGTCTCTGGCTACTCTTTTTGCTTCAGGCATCCCTTCTATCCTTCCCGCAGTGTTTCGGTCTTACAACGCAAGCCAGACGTATTATTTGGCATCACAGCCTCGCTATCAGGTAGGCGGCAATGATTGAACCTATTACCGCACCTGCGCCAATAGTAGCGAGAGCCCACAATAATTTATGAGTGTACCAGTTCATTTCTCCCCCTAAATGTAGGTATTACTTAGTTTTTCGCTAGCCCTAGCGACTGTTTCCCCGAATTTTGCTTTCACCAAAGCCTTATTAATCCATCTCATTATCAGCCACTTTTTCCATCCTTGTAAAGCACTACTCCAATCCCAATACAAGGCATCGTATGCTGTCTGCAAATCATGGACGGCTGATACGGCTTTGAGTACGTCGATTATCTTCCCGTCGGTAAGTGGAACTAGCCTCCTCATTTTGCTTCCCCCTCCCGGCGTTCCTTACCAGAGCGACTATACTTATGAGTAGGGCGAAGCTCCCGCCGCTCCCCCTTCCTGCGTTCTCCTGTGCCGCCACAGTCGGGGCAGGGCAGGGTTGTCTCATAAAACGAACCTGTTTCACCTGGTATCCCCCTCCCCCCGCACGTCGGGCAGCCGCCCTTGTGGACTTCTTTACAATCAGGGCATAGCCCATCAGGGTCTTCCTTCCAGTGCGTTTTCTCGCCCTCAAAGAGGCGCTTAATCTTGTCAACGGCTTCATCTTGAGACATGGCGGTTACTGTGGAAAATTCGGCCAGAATACTCCGCACCTCAAAGTCGGTTTCTTCCGAGAACTCTGGGGCGATGCGGTCGTAAAAGTCCTCAGCCATTTCCTCAATGGCAGATTCCGGCCCACCACTAAGAGAAATTATGAACTCCTTTATTTCCTCAATCACTTTATTCATGGCGTCTATCCTTTCCTATGCGACGGCCATATGAGGGGGCTTCAGAGCCGTGGCCTTGAAGTATATCGTCATAGTATCGCTGTATTTTTACCCTTCGCTGCCCCTTGCGTTCATTGGTGACATGGTAATCACAGTCTATATCCCCAGGGTCCCGATTATGATACGTCCTACGATATTGTTCTTCATCCTCCCCCAAGATCGCCAGGACATCGGACTTGAAAACCATAGGCTTGTCTGCATCGCTATACAGGCCTTGCAACGCCTCTACCTTCTCACGGGCTTCTGTTAGATTCATGGTCTCCTCATATCTTTGGGTGGGATGTTATTTTCCTGGTTCCACAACCACTCCCTGAGTATCCGGTGGGCCAGCCGCCAGAGATCGACGACGTGCTTCTCCTCAAATTCAGCCCAGGTCATGTTATGGAAGTCTACTATATGGCACTGGAAGCACATAGGGATCGCCGTGAAATGTTCTACGTGAGGTTTGATCTTCTTACTCCCCATACCAGTGTGAAAAAGGTGAGAGGGCGATACTGACCCTTCTTTCAGGCAGACCGCGCAGTACTTCCATGAGCGGATGTGGTTGAGGTAAGCAAGCGAGCCCTTACCTGAGAATTGGTCGATTCTAGACATAGATAGCCCACACTAGCAACGCTATCAACCACCCGAAACATGCACCAGCCGTAAAGACTGTTATAAAAACAGACCACCCCATCGGATGAGCCGTATTCATCTGTTTTATTTCTTCTGGGCTAATTGCCATCATTCATTCTCCCTTGTTTGTGGCTTTACCTCCTCTGGTGGGGCCTTTTTACGTTTTATCAATAGATTTGTATGCAGCACTATTGCGTTAACCAACGTAAATCCCACGAATCCCACTATGATGACAAAAACCATTAGTCCTATAGTGACTATCATTTCATTAAAATTGCTCAAGTATGCCACGAACCCGTGAAGGTTTGGGCCCAATGGTGTCATATATGCCAACGATAATATGAGAAATCCAAGCGGAAGCCCGATAGCAACCACTAAAAGAATTTTAACTACGTCTTTTAAACTGTCTTTAATCCATTCCATGATCATACCTCCTCTGGGCTTACAATGCGGAAATCAAACAGAATATCAGGGTAGTTGTCCATCAAATTCATCTCTTCCTCGTAGACCTTTTCACGGCCCTCTCTTGATCCGGTATAAGTCGTGCGGACGGTATATCCATTGTCCGGGTCCACCACGACAAAGGACACCCCTGGTATGTCGCTCAAAGCATCCTGTACGGCAGCTATGAGTTCAATATCCGGCAGTCTTTCGCCAGTTGTGCTTATCCAACCCATGTTAATTTCCATCGTTATTCTCCTTTGTTTGTGGCTTTACCTCCTCTGGTGCTTTACTTGGATGCCAATATTCCCGCCAATCAATCCTGCATCCATCACACATAGTAAATCGTTTTTTACTTTCATAGGGTGGGAAATCAAACCTCCAGAACCAGTGGCAAATTATCCCCCAAACTAATTCATAGAACCGCATGGTGTTCTTCCACATGATTACCTCCTAAAATGGGACTCCGTTATCATCTGGCACAAATCCGTCATCCATAGGAATGCCAGCCTTAATTGGTTGATCTGCGATGATTTTAGTCTCGGCAGGCAGTCCCTTAAGGTACTCGGGGAGTTCTTCCTTGAAAATTTCACCAAGGTTGCCAGGTGTTGGTTTGCTTTCAACCGGCGGTTTAAGACTCTCTGTGGGCATATCAGTAGGATCCAAGCCCCTCTCATCTGGACGTGGCCGCTTCTCACGTATAGACGCCAATGTCTCAACAACATAGGCATGGACCTGCTCTGGTGTTGGCGGCAATAAATCCTTGATTGTTGCTATCTCGTCTTTGGTTGCTTCTCGCAGTGTTACCCATTGACCATCGGGATGCTTATAGCAGAGCCAACCCTTGTACGGTCCTTCCTCCACAAGCAGCCTTTCTCGACTTGAGGAGGCATCACAAAATCTTATGCCTTCCAGTTTAATTATGTCCATCATTCCCCCTTGTCCCTTCACTGATGGTGCTAGATAAATCAGCCTCTTCCTTCATAGATTTTGCCATGCGTCGCACATGAAGCAAAGCGTACCAAGCCTCTTCAATCGCGCTCCATCTCGCCGCATCACTGATCTCGCGAACTAAAGCCTCGCGTATCAAAGTGTAGCAACTTGGATAATTATCATCCATGATACCTCCTGTGGTGGCTCATTCAAGACTGTAAAACATTTCAGACAACAAATCCCCTATATGAACAGCCGTTCCCCCTCGTTTGATACCGTGGCATAGTTCATGGCATCTTCTACACGCCACTACCAAGTTATCAATATGGTCATCTTTAAAGACTTTGGGATACTTGACGTGGTGAGGGGCATAAGCCGTTCTACCGCAAAACTCACATTTGTTCTCCGCCTTGATCATGGCTTCTGCCTTAAGCGCCTTCCATTCGGGCGACTTCATATATTCTTTGTAATTCATATCCCGGATTCCATCCTCTCGTATGGCGATAGTTCCGCATAACTTTCAAAGTGAACAAATTGTTTCAGGAAGGTCAGTTTCACACTGCCTATAGGACCATTCCTGTTTTTGGCTACTATCAATTCAGCGAAATTCTCTGTACTTGCCCCGTGCAGTTCCTTTATCCCGTAAACCTCTGGTCGATATAGAAGCCAAACATGGTCAGCGTCCTGCTCAATAGCACCAGATTCTCTGAGGTCTGACATCTGAGGTCGCCTGGACTTGCCTCTAGTCTCCGGTGCACGTGAAAGTTGCGACAAGAGTAAAATAGGGATGTTCAATCTTTTAGCCATGTTTTTACAGGCCAACGAGTTCTCTGTAGTTTTCTCGTAAAGTTTCATTCCCTTTCTGCTGGCCGCCATTAGTTGTAGATAATCAATTATCACAATATCCGGCTCTAACTGCCTCGCCCTGGCCAATACCTCATCTATCGACTGCCCCCCCATATCGTCAATTATCAGTGGTAGAGTTCTTATTTCATCGCAGGCACGGTTTAATTTCTGAAGTTCATCCGGCGTAAACTCTCCGGTATTATATTTCTGTCCATCTACCCTCGCTAAATTGTATGCCATCCTCTGTACTAAAGCCCTGCCGGTCATTTCCAAAGAGGCAAAGAATACACTTTTCCCCTCGCGCAGTATTTTATATGCAAGCCCAATAGCAAGGGCGGTCTTGCCCATAGAGGGTCTCCCAGCCAAAACGGTTAACTCCCCTTTATCAAAGCCGCCCATCTTTCTATCAAGGTCTGAATATCCCGTTGATAGCCCTCTTGACTTTCCCCTGTTTTCAACAACCTCTTGAAATGACTGCATGGCTTCATCCGCATAACTGGAACTGAGGGCATTTATCTTGGGGTTTTCCGTCAAATCCAGTAGGATGTGTTCGATTTCCTCCAGGCTCGCCCCGGCGGAAAGTTCGTTAGCGGCCAGATTGGTAGCATCAATTATTCTACGTGCTCTGGCTTTCTCACTGATTACCCTTGCATACTCTCTGGCTTCAAAGCGAAATGCGGCATAATCCAGATACCCGGAAAGCGCATGAACACCGCCGATAACCTCAAGCCTAGCACCGAGAACATGGGCCACAGATAGATAGGTTATCTCTTTATTCCCTCTCAGGCTGATAATCGCTTCGTAGATTTCCTTATTATCGTTGTTGTAAAAGTGTTCAACATCCAACATTGGAACTACCTGGTCAATCATCTCAGGGAATACCATGAGGCAACCAAGTAAAGCCTTCTCGGTTTCGACACTACTGATAATATCCAGATCAACCATCGAAATCCTCATCACTGAAGTAATGAACTTCCGGCTCGGGGTCTATTTCAGAAATTTCGTCCTCCCAGCGTTTCCCATAAAGCCATTTATAAGGGCCAGGTATAAATTGACGGTTCTCCCACTGGGATGTTTTTTTCATAGCCTCAACACTTTGAATCATTATATCAACGAGTTTTTCATCAGGGTTATTTCTTTTCCACCATTGTCTGCATTTATCCTTATCTTCCTTTTTGGGCCATATCTTCCAGAACTTTTCAAAGAGACCATTGCTCAATATAGAGTCGGGTAAAGATAAAGATGAGATAAGAGGCGCAGCTTGAGTGCTGCGTATAGGCTGCTCTTGCGCTGCGCATACGCTGCGCTCGACGGGGATATCCTCAACCCATCCAATTTTAGGTGAGGATAGCCGTTCTAGTGCTTCTGTAATCAGTATTTCCGATATGTGTATTTTGACTGAAAGGTCTTTTGGCGTTAAGGGGATGCCATCTTTTTTACCATTATGACTCAGCCATCCTTCTCTGGGCTTGGTTGTAAAGGCATGAAGCTCGCACAGTAGGACCCATACAGCAAAGTGGGATGCACCGTTTTTATGTTCAGTCAATAGCCAGATTAGGTTCATATCGGTCAGGTCTGTTTGAATATCAATTTGCTGTCGTCTATTGAAGGTTGCCGTTCTTTCTGTTTCGAAGTCTTTATGCCAGTCCTTAATTCTTAACATTTCAACTCACAAAAACGCCCCAAGCCACCGGTTGATACGTAGCCCAAGCCCGAAGGAAGGAATACCCGATGACAGGGGGCGAAGTTTGGATACAGTAATGCTTAGGTTACGTATCATACCTGAATTTAACCTCTCCCTTCACCAGTAACCAAGCGGATTAGTCACCGCCAGCCCCTTTGGCTAAATCCTTAACGGCTTGGAGAGTGATATTCATTGATGCAATTGAAACGTCCCTAATACTAGATGGGGCTCCTTCTTCCCTGATTGTTGCAATCTTTCCCTCAATCGCCGTCACCGCCTCTTTCAGGGCTTTGGCTCGGCTCTTTTCCACCGTTTGGGCGATGGCGGCACAGGTAGGGCATGGCCTATCTGCTGTTATCGCCGCCACGAGGTGATTACATTCAAGGTAAAAGCCTGTTACTGGTTTCATCACTGCCTCCGTTCCTGTGTGCGGCGGTCGTCATACCAGCGCCCATCAGTAGGGTCGTTATAAATTGGCTCATCATCTTTCTCAGGTGGGTCTCCTCGCTCCTCTATGCGCCTCTGCCCCGTCCTGCGCTCCTTCCCCCCGGATACGACGCCTTTAGTTAGAGGCTCAGGCATGACCGGTCCTTTTAGTCGCCAGCCGAATATGCTCAGAGGCAAAGCGTACAGATTCCTTCGTAATTCCATTTAGATTCATTGCATTACCATATGCAAAACTTATCCGTTGCTCACGAAGCACTTCTTCGGTCGGTGCTTTGGCCTCTTCGAGTAGCCGTGCGAGTTCGGGCTTGACGGTTAGATTCGTTTGAATTATCATTTCACTCCTTATGTCGTAATCCCCACCCTACCCCCCACGGATCACGTTTGTATTTGGGTCACCTGAAAAAGTCATCGGCCTCACTTAGGCACCACCTCCCTTCTACTGTTAGTCGTAATCTCCACTCTTTCATAAGTCTGCTCGAAGATGTCCAGCTTGCAAGGATAGAGTTCGCCTTGGACGCCGGTAATGATCCAATCACTGGGGCAAACTATATGACCGCCTTCGAGTGTATCAATCCAGCCATGATTGTGCATGATATCGCCACAGTGCTTGCACTCGTCCTGTCCATCCAACTCCGGTGTCCTGTAATAGCCCACACCGAGGTGATAAATCGGCATGTCTTCCGGCTCAATTCCATGGCCTGCCTCACGATCATAAGTAACCTTAAACCACTGCTCTGCCTCGATAACTATTGGTTTCTTGCGATACTTTGCCATCATTCATTCCTTTATTTGAATTGCTCCCTCAAAAACCTTACCCTTTGTGAGAAGATCACTCCTCTTTGCTCGAAGTTTTGCCAGCGTTTCCCAGCGTTATATCTGGGGTAACTCCAGAACCACGCTTCTTGGGGACCACATCCAAGTCGGCGGAAATAGCGATAATTATCTTCAAATATTTGGAGTGCAAGGCGGGCGTCCCTTGTAAAAATGCCTGTAGATTTATCAGCATCTTTTCTTCTGAAAGCGGATAAATTTCGCCGCGTAAGCGAATATCTCTTTCGAGTGCGATCACTGATCCCAAAAGGTCCAGTACTTTGTTCAGCATGATTTGTGTCCTTTCCAAATGAAGTTTCCATTTGAGCGATTACCGCCAGTGTTTCTCCCGGCTTGTCCGTCCAAGATGTCAGATGTCCTAGCGTATTCCCGTACTCGATGCACTGCCGCGCAAATGCCTTCTGACTGCTGTCGGCCTGACTCCACCAGACGGCAGGGGTCTGGCCGTGTACAGAAATGCAAAGGAAGAGTGATATGGTGATAGAGCGCAACATGGGTCATCAGGTTTCCAATGCTTTGCGGCCAGCATCAGTGACGCGGTAGTAAAGGGGTAGTCTATTTCTGGTAATTTCTATAAAGAGTCTCGTTTCGAGGGCATTACATATTCGGCCATCCGCACTTCTACCAATGCTACCCCTGAACAACAGCCAAATACCTGCAAAATTCCATAACCCCCACCCCTCCTCCATCAGGCGCAGCACCGCAAGCATTTTTGGTGTGGGCTTTCTCATCAGGTGGTGGAGCCTTCGGGGGGATCGGACAACCATTGGGCAATTTCGTTCAAACTAACAGCAATCAAATCCACCATTTTGTACATCAATTCCGGCTCTCCGTCAGATAGCAGGATAGCAGTTTTTTTACTCGCGCCTACTGCCCATCCAAGTTCGAGGTGCGCACTTCTGCCACAGGGCATCACCAAAACCAGAGCATCTGCCCATTGTAGATTTTGATAATCACTTAAATATCCTTGCTCTGCAAGAGGATGATGAAGGCTGTCACGATATGATTCAGCGGTCCACTTCTTCCATTCAGGGTCAATCTCTGACCAATGGAATCCTTTTGAATCTCTAAAATCATAGACTTCATGCCCGGCATCTCTCAAAACTGCGATAACAGTAGGCTGTCGTTCGTTGCGCCATGATGAAGCAACATATACTCTCATCCCTCACCTCGCCGTTCTGACCCTGAGCGGCGAACACCAGACGGGCCGGTCGGTTGCTTTCATTCACTCTCCAGTATGCGGTTAGCCTCTTCAATGATCTCCCGGCGGTCGTAACTGTTATGGATAATAACGTCCTCGTCGCCATAGTCACCTTTTTCTACTCGTGGCTCACAGTCACAATCTGCCGATTCGGTGTGCGAGTAGATGTCGTTTGTAGGGATAACGTGGATGCTCATGCCAGCCTCATCTGCACGTCACTCCGGGCCTCTGCAACGCCATGCAGGGGGCAGTCGCCACGGATGGTATAATAGTCACCGATCCGGCATTTATTACAATGCTCCTTCTCGGGTAAATCGCACAGGCACCCCACAGCAACAGCCTCGTCGCTTCCGGGGAAGGGAGGGTTCTGGTTAGGGCCAAGCGCGATCCCTTCGTAGACCTCCGGGTAGGGTGGCAGATCAGGGAAGGGACGGGTCATGGCGTGATCTCTGCCTGCGCCTCGCTCAGAACTTCGCCTGCGCAAACAGCGCCTTCAGCCCTTTCTATCTGTAAAAACGTCACGCCAGATTTATGCTCAAGGTATTTGAATGAGCGTTTATGGACGCCACAGAGAGGCCTATCCTTTAGTAAAGTGTCAACCCGGAAAAGCCAGATTGCCGGATTTTGGCATTGCTTTTTCATATTACTCCCTTCAATCTTCGTCATGGTTTTCGGGAACTCCTGTTTGAGAACAATTTCTATCTCACATTCTGGGGAACAGCCATCTACTTTTCTTTCCTCACAGGCGATGCAATATTCCTCACCGGACAAATCTTCCCATTGGAATTTTCGTAAAACTTCTGTCAACCTCTTTTCATGCTCAGTCATGGCGCTCCTCCCATGCGTGGCGGAGTGCATCAGCACTGCAATTTGCACTTAACCTAACACCGTCACTACTCCGTCTTTCCCCATAATGCACATATATTCCGGCCCCGGCAACATTGGCTTGAGGTTCTGTTTTATACGTCCTAAATCCCCGGCAATAAGGACACCCCACCTTGCAATCCCGCTCGAACTGCCGCTTCTCGGCGGCTTCCTCAATCTTATCGACCAAGGGGATAGCAACATCAATCATCCGCCTTACTTCCAGACATTCCTCATCAGTGACAGGCTCGTAATCAGGGCCATACTTTGCAACCGCCTCCAATGGACTAAGTGAAAGTTCATCGTAAAACCGTCGCGCCTGTTTCAGTGCATCCCTTACGCTAAAAACATTGTCAGGCATTATCGCTTCCTCCTCATCATGAAAGGTTGTGGGGGTTAGTCATGGGGAGCCTCCAGAAACGCCAGTAGGATTGCGCAGGGGAGAAGATCATCAAGCCCATCCGATATTGACTCACCATTTTTAAAAAGCTCTATGTGGGTCATGGCGGCCTTGTTTATCCTGTAATCATACCCCTTAATTAACTCCATCGCGGCGTCTACACTAGGTAGTTCATCAGTGTAATAATCGATGTCATTTTCATCAGTCCAATAACCGGGGTAAGACAAATGTTGCATATCATGCCACGCCCACCCAGCCTTTTTCGCTACTGCTTTAATCAGTTCAGCGTCAGTCATCGCTTCTTCCCTATTTTCGGCAGAGGTTTCGCGCCAGTCCTCAACATAGCCAGCCCAATAGTGAGCACCAGCACGATTAGAGCAAGCACGAGGAGAATCAGTGTGACGGTCATGAGGTGGCCCAGCCATCTTTAATAATTCTCGTGACTTTGATTATTTTAAATCCCTCTCGCCGCCTCAGTCTCCGCCATACTTTTCTCACAATGGCTGGTTTCCGAATTGCCACCATGATCTTTTTATCCCTTGCGGGGTCATTCATCAATGCGTTAAAAAACGCACTATCACGAGTGTATCCAGCAGTGTCTACAGCTTCGCCCCAGTAAGCTTCTGTTACTATTTGCTCCATAGCGTCGCGACGGGTCCACTTCCAGGGTCCTGTACCGCCATTTGGCCAGAGCACAACCCATCCATTAGAAGAATCTAAAATCTTATCCATCCCACCCTCCATGATACTGCGGTTATTTGGTTTTCTTCTTTGTCTTTGACGGCTCCGATCTCAGAGGATAGTCTGGTATGTCCGCCATCAGCCAACTGTGCAAAATAGCCAACATATGCCTGACGAAAACTTTCATATCTCGCCTCGTTCCAGCGGTAGACACACTGAAACTATGTGGGTCTTCCCACTGAGCAATTTGACCACCGTCCTTCTTTTCCACAAAGATGATTATGCGCTTGGCATCCTTCAGATCAACCTCGTTAATGATGTCCTCTGTTTTCATCGCTTCGTTCCTTTCATATCATCCACTGTATATCCTCCAGACTCCGCGCTACGAATGCCACGGCACCTGTTTTATTGGCGTGCTCGATGAATTTCGCTTGTGCCGGTGTTGGGTTTTTCCCTGGTAGTTTGACCTCAATCCAAAAGGCTTGCCCCCTATAAGAGGCTGGGTTATGAGATAAAGCATAATCGCTGTTGCTTGTCGGGACACGCCCCCTTGCAAACCACCCGAATATATCCGGTGTCCCCGTAGGGGCTAGATTCGTCCGGCGTGTACGTCCGCCTGTGTTGATTCTTATGGCCTTGCCAATTTTTGGGCTGAGATTCAGCGCGTCAAGGATTTGCTTCTGGATGGGGGTTTCGGTCATGGGGCTAGTCACTACCATTGTCCACCACGAGCGGCCAACTCGCAATCTTCAGAGCAGTAGTCGCCTAGATCATCACTGGC
>DAOUDJ010000070.1:0-7490 GCA_034430795.1 Anaerolineales bacterium
TGGGATCATCCGCGCTGCCCTCTAGGGCATAAACGAGGGCTTTCGGATATTGATTCAAGATCAGTTCGGCATTGCTGAGGTAGATTAACAATTGTGGAGATCGCGCTCCGATGGACAGTGCTTGCTCCATCGTTGTTTCCATACGCTGCCAGAATGTTTTGCGTTCGTAGAAAGCTCCTAGCTCCTCATAAGCCTCAACAAACAGCGGATCATACTCTATTGCGCGATTTAAATCTTGTTCAGCGATTTCGTCATTACGTTCAAGCAATGCCCGCCCCCTGCCGAGATAAGGAGCGGCGTACTCATAGTTGAGCTTCACTACGTTATCATAGGACTTAACCGCCTCCCCAATACTCCCACTTAAACGTAGGGCTTCAGCCTTAAAATATAGCGCCTCTGTTAAATTGGGATCAATCTTAAGCGCCTGATCGAGGAAGTCGATCGCTTGTTCGTAGTCGCCGTCTTCAATCGCTTGCACACCAAAGGTATAGGATTCATTACCGGGGTGTGGCGTGAAGCCGGCAATCGGCGTTGGTGTGCTCGTTGCAGGCACTAATAAAGCCAATGGAGTCAATGCGATATCCGTGGCGATGGGTGTGCGGATAATACGTGTCGCCGCGGGAATCGGGGTAGCCGTTGGGGTGCCTGGCAGAGGTGTATCCGTTGCGGTAGGGCTGGGAGGCGGAAGGGTAGAAGCCATGCCGAGGAATCTCGGAGCGAACATTGGTTCGAGCAAGTACACAACTCCGACGACCGCAGCGACAGCGATGCCGGAGAGCAAAACGATTCCCATAACCTGGATAAATGACCTGCGTCTCTTCGGTTTGAATGGGCTGGCAGTAGGTTTTCTCTGGGTTTGTTGTACGATCGGCTTTTCTTCTGGTGTTGGCGTGATCTCCTTGGGGGCGATCTCACGTCGCGGAACCTTCAGAGCTCGTGAAAGATCGGCCGTGGAAGGCGAACGCGCTCCAAATAAAACAAGACCCCGCATGGCAGCGCGATTGGTCGGGTCGATTTTTAGTGCGGATTCGAGACAATACACACGCTCGCGAGGCGAGTCTACAACCGCGCTCATCCATACCCAGTATTCCGCATTCTGGGAATCGGAGCGCAATATTCGAGATAGCAGCTCACGTGCATGCCGACGGTCGCCCAGGCGTACAGCGGCGATTGCTTCGGTCAAGGTTTTTGATGTTTCAGCTGCCACTTCGTTCCCCTCCGTACTACTTTCGGAAGTCTAGCATAGCGCCATATTCCTTGCTACCCCCCATTGGTATAATCTGGAGATAATGAAGAAAAGCCATCTGCGCTTGCCTGTAGTTCTTGTGTTTTCCTTGCTGGCGGCTTGCACTAGCATAGAGGAGGAGCATTCTCCCTTACCGACCGTAACCCTTCGGTCAATTTCTTCGTATACACCGACATTAAAGCCAGTGAGTTTGCTCACTCCGATTGGCACGCAGGTCCCTGCTGGACCGACACCAACCCCATTTGTTCACATTATTCAACAAGGCGAGACTCTCCTAGAAATTGCCTTTCGGTACGGTGTCCAATTTGACAATATCGTTCTGGCAAATCCACAGATCGACCCCAACCTGCTTCGTATCGGCGAGGAGATCAGTATTCCTGGTCCTGATGGTGAGCCGATCGATATTTTGCTTCCTACTCCAACACCTATCCCCGCCCACTTAAAGACTATAGGCTGCTACGAGAGCCCATCGTTGGCGTTTGTTTGTATGGTCTCGATTACAAACACCGAGGAGTTTATGGTTGCCGGTGTTTCGGCGCATATCACTTTACAAGATCGGGAAGGGCAGGTTATAGATAATCAAATCGTATATGCACCCATAATCCAGATACCAGCTGGGCTGGAAATACCTTTGATCGCGATCTTCGACCGGAGGCCGTTAGGATTTTCTAATTTTCAAGTTGATCTTCTCTCTGCAGTGCAAGTTGCAGGCCTAATGGATGAGCTGCCTATGATCGAGGTGCTTGAGACCAGAACGGTTTATAAGGCAGATAAGAGATTGGCAGAAGTCAGCGGAAAACTTTCGGTCACGTCTCATGATGGGGATGAAATTCTTGTACGAGTTGTGGGGGTTGCTCTGGACGCACAGGGGGAACTTGTTGGAATGAATGTCTGGGAAGAGCGAGTCAAGAGCGCGATGAATGAGGACATTGAATATCGAATTTCCATTTTCAGCCTTGGACCTGAAATTGCCGACATACGCATCCACCCAGAAGTAATGTTGAAGTGAAACATTATTTGAAGAGCAATTTCCCGAAAACTATCACCCTCTGGCTTGGCGACTGCCAATCTCGCCTATAAAATCACTTTCATAATGACTTATGTCCAACTCATCCCTCGTGAAGAGCGACGAAAGCTTAGGAATCTTGTGGATATCCATTCCACCTCCGATGCGATGGCGGCATACTACGGGCTAGAGCATCCATACGAGCGCGTTGCAATTTTTGGTTACTATCCCAACGGCCAGGTTCTAAGTGGTTTCATGGCGATTGCGAGTACAGGGCTGGATCTTTTCAGACCTCTACTAATACCCTTTACGGCGACTGATGAAGCGATAAGAACACTGATAGCTGCAGCATTGGATCCCGGTCGACCCTATCTGATTTATCTGCCAATTGAGCAAAGCGAATCTTTGATCGAACTCGCCGATATCGAGCGCATTGCAGTAACAAATCTATTGAGACTAGATGCAAAAAGATTTCAGCCGGTTATCAATGTCTTAGTGCAGAAAAGTGAGGGACCGGGTGGTTCTCCCCGCTTTGAGATTCAGTCCCGGGGAGAGGGGTACGCAGCCTCGGGGATTAATTGGATGAGTTCCCAATGCGCAGAGATATATGTGGAATCTGATTCATCGGGGTATCGTCGTGGTTTCACAAAATCGGTGCTAGCAGCTTTAATCCGTGATCTTCTTAAGGAGAGGATCAGAATCCTGTTTCGGGTTGCAGATGATGATTATTCTGCCTTCGAAGATGCCTTCGATCTTGGATTTTCTCCGACGAATGTGCGGACTCTTTTCGCTCAGATTCGCCTTAATCGCGACGCTTCAAGCGGGAAAGTGAAGGAAATGGAATGATCCGAGCAAGCTATCATTTCCCACAGTCTTTCTTATGGGGAACGGCGACTTCATCTCACCAGGTTGAAGGGGATAACCGTGATAATGACTGGTGGGATTGGGAGCAGGAAGCGGATCGAATCTTGCATGGACATAAGTCTGGGAAAGCATGTGATTGGTGGGCAGGCCGCTGGGCAGAGGATTTCGATCGCGCGGCTGGATCGTTTCAAAACGCGCATCGGATGTCGATTGAGTGGAGTCGTGTAGAACCCAGCCCTGCAGTTTGGGACGAAGCCGCAATTGAGCGCTACCGCGAAATCATCCTGGGAGCAGTAGAGCGAGGTCTCACGCCGATGGTTACGCTGCATCATTTTACGAACCCACGCTGGGTAGCTGAACGAGGGGGTTGGCTTAATCCTGAGATCGACAAGCTCTTCCAGCGCTATGTGGAGAAAGTCGTCGCTGCGTTGAAAGATATCGTGAAGATATGGATCACCATCAATGAGCCTAATGTCTATGCATACTCGGCTTTCGTTGAGGGTGTCTTTCCCCCTGGTAAGCGCGATCTTCGAACTCTTCCAACGGCGATTCGGCACCTTATCCGGGCGCATGCTGCTGCGTATCATGCGATCCATCGGCTTCAGCCAACCGCTTCTGTTGGGCTTGCCCATCATTATCGGGGTTTCGAACCTGCGGAAGGATTCGTGCCGATCAACCGAATGATTGCGAGATATCGAAGCCGGTGGTTTAACGATGTCTTCCCTCGAGCGGTAACAGACGGGAAAATTCGGTTTCTTAAGATGCGCGAAAGCATTCCCGAGGCTCGGGGTACCCAGGATTTTTTCGGTTTGAACTACTACACTGTTGAGCAGGTTTCGGTCCAACTACGCAGGCTGTCGGCTATCTTCCAGGCCGGAGGGTTCTCTGACGACGCGGACCTCAGCCCGACAGGGTGGATCGCGAATAAACCGGAGGGATTCTGGGATGCACTGCGATGGGCACATGCTTATGGGAAGCCGATCTATGTCACTGAGAATGGCATTGAAGACAGTGAGGATGTGATCAGACCGCGGTATCTCGCGAGCCATCTCCAGCAATTATGGCGTGCTGTGAATTTCAACTGGCGCGTGAAAGGTTACTTTCATTGGACTCTGGTAGACAATTTTGAATGGGAGCGGGGTTGGACTCAGCGATTTGGGCTCTGGGCACTTGACCCCAGGACACAAGAGCGAACAAAACGCCCGAGCGCTGATTTCTTCGCTGAGGTTTGCAAGGAAAACGCTCTTTCGTCCGATTTGGTACGAAGATTCGCGCCGGAGGTACAGGATCAATTATTCCCGCCGCGCGGACCAGCGGAACTGGTTGAGCGAAAAACGTAATGGAATCGATATGTTCGTAAGAGATAGATTACGAGTGTGTATCATGTTAGGGCTCACCGCTCTGCTTCTGGTTACCACGGGGCTGAGCACCGCGAGCGCTGAGCCGCCTATACCACAGGAAGAGCGGCCCTTCATAATGCCCTTTGCCGGACCACCTGGACCTGATACCTGGTTTTTTCTGCAAGCGTATGGAAATACAACTTTCGCATACCGCTTCCGGAACAATGTTTATTATGGGGGCCAAGGACTGCATTTTGGCCTCGATCTCGCTGCTTCCTGCGGTACGCCGGTGAGGGCGATTGGCGATGGAGTTGTGTATTCTGTCGATAGTTGGCATGGTGCCGGCCCACATAATTTACTTATCAACCATTCCAACGGCTATGCCTCTTTTTACGGTCATTTATTGGTTCGTTCAAAATTGAAGGTTGGACAGAAAGTCGTTGCAGGTGAAGTTGTGGCTCTCAGCGGAGACCCCGATCTCACCTGTATATCGCGTCCGCATATCCATCTGGAGATCCGCGACTCCGAGACGCACGCGACTGGCTATAACCCTCTGAATCTCATTGAAGCGGATTGGGAGCGGTTAGCTTTGATCGGAGCGGAACCCATAAGATTTGAGATGGATATGGAGAACCCAAGACGCTGGACCGATCTATTCGAACAGCCCGAGACTCGATTCGGGTATCCATTGGTGAATAATTATGTCTTTCCGTGGCCATTTGATTGGTAAGCGCCTGATATTTGTTTGTCTCAGCTTGACCTTGATCGCCCTGCTGGGCGTGCTCGCTGACGCTGCTCAAGCTGGACCAATCCCTCCATATGCAAGCGCTAATGTGCCTGTGAGGGTTACTACCCTACCTCCGTTCCCTACGGCGACGACAGAGTCTGTTCTCGCCATTGAACATTTAGCGCCAAACAGGCCTGGACTTACTCCAGTCCGCATCACCGATGGTGAATGCTGCTCCTATCCTCGTTGGTCGTCGGATTCAGAGTGGGTAATGATTTTCGATGCAGGTGAGAAGGGCGATGCACCTGGTCTTTATAGTATTCCCAAGGCGGGAGGATCCCCCACGCTGCTCACCGCGCGAATGGGTGTTTATTCACAAGATTGGTCTTTAGTGGCATACCCAGAGGCTGGCGCGGTTTACATAGAGCGTTGGGCAGATGGCGATCGTTGGGTAGTTCCATCGCCGGGAAGAAGGATCTATTTTTCCCCCAGTGGTAACCAGATCGCATGGGAACTTGGGTCTAGCGGGATACGCCATCCGGATCTTCGCCAGCGATCGATATGGCTGGCAGACGTTGATGGAGGGGCGGCGCGCGACGTTGTCACGGTTAATGGTGGTCACTTCATAGGCTGGGCTGCTGGAGAAGAAGCGATTATCGTCTATGGCCGCCTGGCGCCATATGGACCTGCCGGGATTTGGCGGGTTTCGACAGATGATGGTGCCGGGCGACTGTTGTTTGAAGTAGAGAAACCCCGCAGTCTTCTCCTATCACCCGCAGGTGGTTGGCTGGCCTTCTTTGTGGCTTTTGAGAACCAACCCGATCGAAACGGCCTTTGGATCATTGGAACGGATGGCAGCGCAAAGCAACACTATTCGCTCATCGGCGCCTTCCGATGGCGCGGAGAGGGTCAGCTGCTCGTGATCCCGCAAGATATGGACGCTCCAGGAGCCTACCTGTGGCAGATTGACGTTGATGAAGATGTTATATGGGAATTAACGGATCCCATGCGTGACGCTCTTCCGATTGCAAGTAATGACTGGCAGCCATCTCCAGATGGCTCTGTGGTTGTTTTTCGCTCCCACGAAGATCACAATCTATGGGTTTTTCCGCTCCCTGAGCTGAGGTTATCCCCATGATATAATTGCGGCGCTCACAATCAAGTGAACAATTGGAACAAATGGAGAGGTAGCGTAGTCTGGCCTAACGCGCTCGCCTGGAAAGCGAGTGAGCTGAAAGGCTCCGTGGGTTCGAATCCCACCCTCTCCGCCTCTCGACACCGCAAAAGCGGTGTCTTGGCTTTAATCAGTCATCCCAATCTTCCATAGGTTTTTCACCTGCGGTAGGTTAACGTACAGGCCTCAAAGCGCAGGCTGCGCCTGCGACCGGAAGCAGAGCTTCCCGACTCCACATAATGGAGAGGTCTTCGAGGTAGATCCCGGATAGTTAGTTATCTCAAACAGGAATAAATGGCCTCGCAAAATCATTTTTGGCATCAAGTTGTCATGCCAAAGACGGCACTTAAGTTTTTGGCTATATATAAAACGACAGTTTGAATTGACAGCTTATATTGCGCGCGATATCCTCTACCGCGGCGTCTGGGTAGGTCTGACGCAGCGGAGACATCCAAACCCCGTCAGGTCCGAAAGGAAGCAGCGGTCAGATGTTTCTCCGGGTGCCGTCAGGGTGCCTACCCAGGCGCTGTTTGTGTTTTATCAGGGATCGGTTTCGGAGAATAGAAAAGGTCACTGGAAAATATCTCCAATGACCGTCTGGGTTCTAGTCTTCTATTATCGGGTTTTTATGAAGAGAGTGCCTGACACACGGTCAGATTAACGTGATGGGATGCCTCAAGTGCTCGTTGTGCAAGAAGCGTAGGATGCGTCGGATTTTGTACCGCCACCCGTTGTTCCAAAGAGCGAGATCTGCTTGTGAACTCGGCTGCTCCTACAATTTGGGCAGCGTACATCATCAATCTTCGATGCGCTAATCAATTCCTCAAACGGATGATCGCATTTGTCGCATTGAAACTCATAAATTGGCATGGAATTCACAACCTCATTCGAATAATTCAACTATGCAATACTTTTTAGATGTTTGATTCAGCAGTTGGTTACATAACGTGGCAAACGATTACCGAGTATGTATCTACCATAAACCATCGCAGTCGGGCCCTGGTTAGAGGAAAGTAGGTTCTCCTCCATTTACTGTGGAAAGGTGACATAAACGCGTATACCATCAGTTGATGGAGCTTTTATCTGCCGGAACCCACAGATGTGATGAATCGCTTTTTTCTTTTCTTCCCCCC
>DAOUDJ010000071.1:0-7726 GCA_034430795.1 Anaerolineales bacterium
GGAAGGCATGATCTGGAGAGGGGACACGAGTTATGGCTATTTTTTGATGGGTCATGTCAGGCAATCATACGCTGGAGTTGATGACCGGGCAATTGACGGAGAGACGAGATGGCTGAGGGGTATTGGCATTAGATATAATGTTAGGTTAACTTGCTACTAAAACTATGACGAAATATCATTCGTTGCTTGAATGATCCAATCACGAATATCTTGCGCATCTTGTTCTTCGCCAAGTTCTTCAAGGTATTCTGTCAGCCGTTCTAACTCTTCGATCATTTCATCGCTGACAAGCGTTTGGATCACTTGAGGTGCTAGGTCAAATGGTAGGGAAGTCCTGAAATAGGTGCTTTCGTAATATGCGAAGGATCCGTTGTGGGTGCTTATAAGATCGAACATCTGCATGAAATGGTCCATGGCTTGCTGTTCGTCCCCTTTTTCGAAAGACACCTGACCCGCAGCGAGGTGAGCTCTAGGAGAGGAAGCGTTGATGAGAAGGGCGAGTTTTGCCATCCTCTCAGCATTTGATAGATCATTCGATTTCAAATAAATAAGAGCTAACCCCGAGTAAGCCGCAGTATTCCTTGGATTCACTTTAATAGCCAACTTGAAATAGTACTCGGCGTTTTTGTAATGTCCCTTCGTTAATTCACTCCATCCAACCGCAGGGTTGCTCCACGATCTATATCTCATAATCTCCTGAATCAATCTGTCGGTGTCAATTCTCTGTCCAATTATCCTTTTGTCGGTGATTGTCTCGATAAGCCATGGATCCATAAAAAAAGCTTGTCGATAGGCTGAATGAGCTGCGTCGGAGTTGCCTGTCTGCTCATACATCCAACCGAGGTTCATGGCAAATGTCGAATTTCTTGGAGCGAGGTCGACCGCTTTCTCCATTAATTCCAGTCCCTTGGAGCGATGACCCATTGACCACTCGAGAGCGGCGAGGTTCACCCAATGAACTGGCCAGAAGGGATCATTGTTTAGCCCTCTTCTAATATGAAAGGCTGCCGAAACAACACGGTTATTCTCTTCTAGGCGCATCGCCGATGTCGCTTCAGCCAATCCACATTGGAAATCGAATAGCGTCAGTAGGGTATTTCCATCCGCTGCCTGACAAATTTTCGAGGTGCCTTCTTTCCATTGATTATCCCTCGCAAGTTGTACGCCATTGAAATAATGACTAAAACCTCGAAGTGTGAAGATCGAACCGATCAAGTACACAGCAATCAAAGCGGAGAGGATAGGTATTCCCCATTTTCGAGGTGAGAGTGTAAAGGAATTTTCGCGTAAATCGTAAGTTGCCAGTGCCACGAGGATCAAGAAGGAGATGGTATAGAGGGGGGATTCGAATGCAAAATCGAACATATGGTGGACAGACATTCCAACCGCTGCGCCAGTATAAGCCGCCAGTCGGTTTTTTCGAGAATTGGATGCTCTATTCCATGCCCGGATAAAATCACGACAAACGACAAAAGCGATGAGAGAAAGCAGCATGGTACCAACGATACCGCCCTCAGCTGCCACTTGCAGAAATAGATTATGAGCATGAACCAGATAGAAGCCCGGTGGGATTTGGGCTTCCACGGCGGAGAGAATGTGAAATGACCCCGGTCCATGACCAATTATCGGGGCTGATCGGAAAATATTCCATCCGATGGACCAAATCCCGACGCGAGCGGAGGAGATTGGTGCGTGCCCCGTGGCATTTGCTTGCCATAAGAAGATGAAGCCGAAGCTGATGAAACCGGCCAGGATAATCACAACCAGGAGTACACCCTTTGCTGTCTTGAGGAAATTAACAAGCCGTAGGAGTTCGGCACGGCCTCGCTTGAGTATCGGTAATCCAAAGAGAATCAATGTTGTTCCACATCCCATGAATAACGCTAACCAACCCGCCCGGGATGAGGTGAAGAACTCCACTGCCAGGAATAAAGTAAAAACAACAGCCCAGCCAATCCGCTTGGACCATCGGGTACTTTGGAAAGCTCGAATCAGGACGATTGGTGCAATAAGATTCAAGAATGCAGCTTCATAATTTGGGTGTTTTAAGAAAAGACCTGGAAGTCGATAACCAAAGGGAGGTGTAGAAAACGGATCCCCGCTTATTGCAGCCCAATTGAGCCACCAAAAAACCACTAGAAGTAGATTGAAAACCGAGAAAAGTATCGCGATGTTTAGAAGGGCATTTTCCCAATGATCATGCTTCCACCAATTGTGAAGGCTATCTACAACAAAAACAAAGACCAGTAGATAAATAATGTATCCAAGTTCGACTTCGAAAGAATGAATTATTAAAGGCGCTCGGAAAATTAAGATTCCCTGATATGCGATGAATAAAGTGATGGGGATAATACTGCTCGGTAGAAGAAAGGGGCGATTTGATTTCAGGCGCAATGCAAGCCAAATTAGAGAACTAAGGACGCAAAGGGCTCTCGTTAAATACTGAGCCGTCGGTAAGTCTCTGGCGACCCATTCGAAAGCTACGAACCATAGAAATAGGACTGGAATGCCGACGGACAAAAGTTTCCTGATCTGTGTATTAGACATCACACCCTACTACTTTCGAATTTCCTCAAAACATCATAGAAAATGCGAAGAGATTATAAAACGCCGCCGGATTCTATCGTACTAAATTTGGATCGGTGATTGACTCTAGCAACTAGTGCTATTACTCCTGACATAGAATTACATTAACCTCAGCCCAACGATTCTCAAACACAGGTTTCAAGCAGCCTTCTTCTTTCCACGCAAGCAGCTCTTTCGCAGAGGATCGCATAATTCCCGTCGGATCATGTTGTAGCAGAAAATCCAGATCCTCCCAGCTAATCAGCACATGTGTAAACCCCTTTTCATTGAACCACGATGCCAGGGTTTGCTCATTGTTTCGAGAATAGATCTCACCTGCCCAGCGGAAGTGATCTGGATCTGGAGCGCACTTTGGCAGGCAGTAATAACCACGACCATCACCAAGCATCATTACTTTATGTTCATCTTCGAGCTTTTCTTTGATGTAACGAGTTGCTGGGTAGTCGCCAACAGCGTTGGAGAGAAATTCGACGCGGCTCTCCCTCCCGATCACAGCGTCCAAGGTTCGATATCGAAGGATGAATTGAATTTGGTAGAAAAGGGAGATCGAAGTTAGACCTACCGTGAGCGCGGGGAGGAAGAGTTTAAAGCTTGATCTCTTAAACATATATGTCGAGATATTGTCTATGATATATGCAGTACAGATGGCTAAGAGTGGATATATCGGCATCAAGAATCGGAGTTGCTGAGATCCAAATGCCCAAAACATAAAGCGCACGAAACTAATACCAAGAAGTGTGTTAATAAGAGGCGTTTTCTTCAAGAAAGGATAGAGTAGAAGCAGGGGGAACAATAAACTGGGGATGTCGTTGCGATTCATTGCAGCGCCAAATTGTGAGTGTTTTGCATAGATATTCCAAGGCAGTAGGAGATAATCTCTAAATGTCTGCCCTGAGCCAAAACTCTTCAAGTATGCAGAATAATTCGCCAATCGCTCTGCGCTCCAGCCTGGACCTCCGAAGTACAATGGATAAACCGGGTTTCCAAACATTACGAGGTTCTTCAGGTACCAAGGGCTGCATATAACGACTGCAGGGATAGCGAACCAGATAATAGACTGCCATTGCTTCCGAATCCCCTTGCGTAATACGAAAAATACCAGGAATAATCCCAAAACAGCAAACCCCATAAGGCCCAGGTATTTCGACCCTGTGGCGAATCCGGTGAATACACCACTGAGCACAATCCACTCGACTCTCTCGTTCCGCCACCACTCGATTAGGCAAGCTATTGCGAGGAATTCGTAGACTGCCCAGCCGAAGTCGATGTAGGCGAAGCCAGCCCATATCGGCAGGGCCGGGATGCCTATAAGGATCGCTAGAGAATATAGCGCTGTTTTTGCTGATAGCCATCGGGCCGCGAATAGAGCCGAAGCGCCAGCGAAGATCAGGCCGAAGGTGTAATGAATAAGCTTGGGGAATACATCATCCCCCAGGGCAAGCCCGATTGTGAACAACATTTCAATGTTGAAGGGACCATTCACATACCAATTATCTAGGTTGGGAGTGAAGAGCCCGTTGTTTAGAAGAAGTTGAGGACCAACGAGATGATACATTAATCCATCGTAATCCCATGGTGGTGTAAGTGCGTTGATCATGCTCAGAAGGGCTATCATCAGAATCAAAAGATAGGCGATGCGTTCGAACCATGGTGTCGTTCGCCAACGAGGGATCAGATTACGCGATCCCGATAGCGCAATGTGCACCATGGATGACATTTGTGGACCGAGCACAACGCATGCGAGGAAGAGAAGGATAATGATGGAGATGGGGGAAAGAGTTCCAATGAAGCCAAAGCCGGTGAGAATAAGCGCTGTTTCACCGAGCCCCAATGCGCTCGCCAGTATTATTAATAGATAATTAGGTACTGTTGGGTCAGGAAGAATCAAGCGGAGTGTGTATAAGCCTGCGCTGATAGATGCATTTAGAACGAGGAACCAGAAGGCGAGAGTCCACGCTAAATCTATTATCGCTTGATACCCAACGGAAAGATCGCTCCGAATAGGGAATGCGAGGCGGAAACCAACGAGTCCGATTGCTATGGCGAGCCAAATGGCTCGGTCTCGCAAAGGAGAAATCAATAAAGCGAAACGTGCTTGCATGGGTAGGGATTGTATAGCAGCGGAGAAAGTTCCGAAAGTGAAAAGGCCCGGCACGAAGCCGGACCTTTTGGAAAGCGGTGCAGGGGCGGTATTAATTATGCCTCTGCGTGAGCCTCGATTTCATGGTGCTCCATGGGTGTGGAGCTTTTACGGATGGCCCAGATCGTCATAACCAGTAAGATGCCGGCAATGATCCATGAGCCGAGTGTTCCCTGGTATTTAACGATTACTGGTGCCGCCAGGAGGCTGATGAGATTGACGACCTTGATCATCGGATTCAGCGCGGGCCCGGCTGTATCCTTTAGTGGATCACCGATCGTATCACCTTCAATGCCGGCTCTATGAGCGGGGGAGCCTTTGCCGCCGAGATGCCCATCCTCGACGTACTTCTTGGCGTTATCCAGCGCACCGCCGGATATGGCCATAAATACAGCCAGTAGCTGCCCGGATAGGATCACGCCGGCTAGGAAGGCGCCAAGCGCTTCAACATTGAAGAGGATACCAACAAGTAGAGGAGTCGCCACGGTGAGCACGGTAAGACTGAGAAGCTCTTTCTGAGAAGCGGCTGTGGTAATACTGACCACCTTTGCGTAGTCAGGAGTAACCTTTCCTTCAAGAACACCGGGGATGCGGAATTGCCTTCTTACTTCCTCGACAACCAGGTTTGCCCCACGTGCCACGGCTTTGATGCTGTATGAGGAGAAGAGGAAGGGAAGGGCTCCACCAATCAAGAAACCAATCACGGTATCCAGCGTCGATATTCGGATCGACGTAGTCACCTCCACACCAAGACGGGCCTGCATGATGCCGATGTCGGTCACGTAGGAGAAGAACAAGCTGGTTGCCGCGATAACGGCTGAGGCGATGGCGATCTGTTTTGTGATTGCCTTGGTGGTGTTACCGACTGCGTCGAGCTCAGCCATGATTTTCCAGGCTTTCTCGCCAACGCCAGCCATTTCACCGATGCCGTTCGCGTTGTCGGCAATCGGTCCAAACGAATCCATCGCAACGTTGTTGCCGGTGTGCGAGAGCATGCCGATTCCGACCATGGCCACACCGTACAATGCATAAATCGGTGCTTCTCCCTGGTAGAGTAAGTAGCTTGCGGCCATCGCTACGCATATGACTAATACACTCCATACGCTCGCTTCTAGACCAACTGCGAGGCCTGAAAGAACAGTCGTTGCAGTGCCGGTCTTCATCGACTCGATGATTTCTTTCACCGGCTTCTTTTTGTAGGAAGTGAAGTAAGAGGAAAGCGGGTTGAAGATTACTGCCAAGCCAACGCCTACGGCATTAAGCAGCGCCAGCTTCCACTCGCCCGCGTAGATCAATGCGAAAAGGAAAGCCCAAAACACGGTGTTGATGCTGGAAACCTCGTAGGAGCGGAACATGGCTTCCTCGGCATCCTTCGCACGAAGAAACTTTATCGGGAATTTTTCCCAGATGGGGACTGTGAGAGTCCCTATGATCGAGGAGATCACGCCAATTGCTCGCACGACGAGGGGGTAAATTATCCAGAAGGTATCCCCGGTTAAGTGAAGCAATATGAGTCCGAGGATTAAGGTGGAGACGATTGTGACTTCGTAGGATTCGAAGATGTCTGCAGCCATTCCAGCGCAGTCACCTACATTGTCGCCTACGAGATCTGCTATCACGCCGGCGTTACGGGGGTCGTCTTCAGGGAGACCCTCTTCGACTTTGCCCACTAGATCTGCGCCGACGTCGGCGGCTTTTGTATAGATCCCGCCGCCAATGCGCATGAAGAGCGCGACGAGGGTTCCACCGAAGCCGAAGCCGAGAAGCGCGTCGGGCGCTGCGCGGCCGAAGATCATGAAAATTGCTGTTCCGCCAAGCAAGCCTAAGCCGTCGACGAGCATTCCTGTGAAAGTGCCGGCTCTGTAGGCAACTGTTAAAGCGCCATTATAGTCTTCGCGAACCGCCTCTGCCGCAACGCGGATATTACCCTCAATAGCCACGCGCATACCTAGCTGACCGACAACCGTGGAAAATGACGCGCCGAGAATGAAAGCGAGTGTACGTCCGATGGCGATGATGAGCACTGCACCATCACCGAACCGTTCAACAGCCTCTCGTGAGGGTGGGATAACGTAAACGCTCAAGAAGATGATAACTGTCAGTGCGACAACGACCAATGAGATTGTTCGGAGCTGCTTGCGCAGATAGCCTTCCGCTCCCGCTTTAATGGCGAGCCACACATCCTGCATTTTTTGTGTGCCTTTGTCCTTGGCTATTGTGGCTTTCCATAGCCAGAAAGCATAGATCAGGGCGATGAAAGCAACAGCCATTACGCCCCATAACATCGTTTGTTCGACCTGTATAAGCTCGTTCATTTAGACTCCTTTTATTTATCGATCAGGATGATGAGATTATTTAACTCGATTCAAATGTAAAAGTCTTCAGTGATGGAGATCACGGGTATATACATCTAAATTGATGGGTGATGAATGAAACCATGTTGGGATCGGCTTATAATCCTGTGTTTTTTACGAAAGATAAAATATAAATACGAGCCAGTCTGGCTCGCTCAAGATCCCCGTCGCCCATCTCAAATACGACGTGACAGCCAAAAACAATGAGCATCGTCACTGTATCATTATCTTGTGGGACATACAGATGTCGACTTGGAAACGGGGAGATTGTAATGTGCGCTTCGGGTGATGTCAAGACGGTTGCTCTGTAAATCATAATACTTGACATTATCCCGGTTATGCAGGCTTCGATTATCCAAGCAGGGAAGGTTGAAAATTGAATTCAATTGCATATTGACTTCAGCGAGCCATTTCTGTATAGTGTTTTGAAGGTTCGGCACATTTTTAATCATCATAAGCACATGTTGCCTTCCATCTGAGCGGCAACGGTGCTTTTTCTACGTCTGATCTTGTATCTGAACCCGCAGATAATCTAAAACCTCCAGGTTTGCACATCGTTACCTGGGGATAGAATTATTATATGAGGCTCAAAGCCTCACGGCATTACAGCGCCTAAGTTTGTTACCCATTAGTTTTACCATTCTCG
>DAOUDJ010000072.1:0-29199 GCA_034430795.1 Anaerolineales bacterium
CCTTAAACCAAGGAGTTCCAGACCAATTCTTATTTTTTACCGGACACTACTGTGTAGGTATCTAAAAGTTGAGAGCTGATGTTGAGTCGGGAGTGCGGACATGATTCCGCACTCCTCCCGACGACAAAAGAAAAACAGTGACATGAAACAGTGATATGTGCATTTCGCATGTCTGTCCCAACTGAGGTAGTCTTTGGATTAGGAGTCCCTGGTTTTTAGCCATAATGGAACTCCTTTACCAGTTGCGGTAGTGAACTCACCGGCATCGGGGTGTGTCGTGCGGTTCTATGGGTCGAAGTCGTCGACATTTCAGGCAAACGTGTCGATGCTCCGGGGCTTTCTAACCATGTTATGTCATGCCAGCAGAGCCTCTAGGTCCTCGTCGCTGAGGTGGACCCTGTCGTTTTTCGATGATCGTCCGGGCCGCGTGATGGCAATAGTGAGGCCGGTCGTTGGCCAGGACCCGCAGGCCCTTGGTCTTGTACATGTAGGCCACGACCGCCGAACCGGAAAAAGCGTCGACGACGGAACCCACCTCGTCCGGGGTGTGCTTTCATATCCAATCGACCAGCTTCTGTTTAGAGCCGATGTAATTGGTGATGTACTTGGGCCGCTTCTCCGGCCGCTGTTATTCTGAGACCTCTCTTGCCGGGGCTTCGATCGTCTCGAAGTCCAGGTCAAGCACGGCATCGGTCTCCAGCAGGAACGCCAGCCGGTCACGGTCGGCTGCAAAAAGCTCCATTCGGTTCTCCGGTCTTGTCGCGACAACCCGGTTTGCGCCGGTTGGACTGTCGACCCACCCACGGGTTGGAGCCCACGGGACAGGCCGAGAGTCCTGTCGCTGGGATACATACCGGAGACCGTCTGAAAGTGTCGGAGGGGGGATCAGAAGAACGAAGATGTACATGAAAAAACACTTGACAGGCCGTGCGGCCCGCATATATAATGCGCCATATTACTTGCCGGGGCCTTCTAAAAGAGACGACAAAGCAGTAGATGCCGAGAAGGAAGACATGGCCGAGATGAATGAAAAGGAATTGGCGAAGATGATCAAGGACTTGCGCGCCAATCTTGGTCTGACGCAAGAGCAGATCGCGGTCAAGGTCGGCGTGACGTTTTCAGCGGTTAACCGCTGGGAGAACGGGCGGTGTACTCCGTCACCGCTGACCACATGGCGGATCGAGGAGTAGCGTGAGGGGCTCAAGGGGAAAGGTTAAACTCTCTCGCAAACAGAAGGAGATCTCATTATGAGTAAACGCGCATGGATTGGTTTGTCACTGACGGTAGTTATTATTGCCGTTGTGGCTGTGTTTATCCTGCGTCCTGTTAGCAAGCCACAGCAAGAACGGAAATACAGTATCGGTATCGTTACCTGGGTCGGATATGGTCCTCTTTTCGTTGCCCAGGAAAAAGACTTTTTCAAAGATGAAGGCTTGGATATAGATATCAAAATCATGGATGGCCCTGGCCAGCGTGAATCAGCTTATCTGTCGGGTTCGCTCGATTTTTTCCCCAATACTCCAGACGCCTTTGCGATTTTCGCCACACAAGGCACAAAGGGGAAAATGATTATGCCGATGGATGAGTCAGCTGGTGCGGACGGGTTAGTCGCCAAGAAGAGTATTGTCAGTATTGCCGACCTTAGAGGGAAAAAGGTCGGTTTTCAAAGCGGCATAACGAGCCATTTTTTCCTTCTCTACTTGCTCGACAAGGCGGGCCTAACCGGAAAGGACATAACTCAGGAAAACCTTGGCGCCGGTGAAGCTGGAGCAGCCTTTGTTGCTGGCAGATTAGACGCAGCTGTAACATGGGAACCGTGGCTAACAAAGGCGCGTGAACTTCCTGAAGGTAAAGTTCTTGCTACATCAAAAGATACACCGGGGCTTTTGGTGGATGTGCTTATGGTGAGCGAATCAATGCTGAAGGAACATCGGCGCGATGTACTTGCGTTCATGCGCGCGTGGTTCCGCACGGTCGAATACATGAGATCCCACGAGGACGAATGCGTAAAGATAATAGCTAAAGCATTTAAATTAGATGTGTTCGAAGTAAAGGATATGCTTTCAACAGACCACTTTTTCACAACTAGAGAGAGCAAGGAATATTTTGGCACAGCTGATAAACCTGGCAAGCTATATGAAGTGTTTTCCTTGGCCTCAAGATTTTATAAGGAAAACGGTGTCATCGATATTATCCCAGACGCTAAACCGTTGATCGATGTTTCTCTGCTGGAAGAACTAAGACAATGACAGGAGCAAGTTGATATGCGGTTTCTTCGTTTCAGAATATCGCGACGAACATATTTCCTCCTATTCCCCTCGTCGTTTTTGATCGCACTTGCATTGTGGTCGCTGCTTTCCTACACGGGAATAGTGAAACAGTTCTTCTTGCCAACACCAACGAAAGTCTTTCATGATACGTTTAAACTACTCATTGAGTATGGATATATACAGGATATTTGGGCAAGTGTTTATCGAATTCTCTGGGGATTCGGCCTTTCGGTTGTCCTGGGAGTTCCACTAGGAATCTTAATGGGTATCAATAAGCACGTTGAGGCTTCTGTCGAACCCTTCATTGATTTTATTCGTTACATGCCGGTGGCCGGTTTCATCCCTCTTTGCATCCTCTGGCTTGGCATCGGCGATGCTCAGAAGATAGCTATAATCTTTATTGGCACGTTCTTTCAGCTCGTTCCTATGGTAATGAACGCTGCCTCTTCTATACCGGAAGATTATCTTGATACAGCCCGTACGCTTGGTTCCAAGGACGCTCATATTATTCGGCGAGTTATTCTTCCTCACTCTTTCCCAGAGATCCTTGATGCTATGCGCATCGCCATTGGTATTTCCTGGACCTATCTTGTGATTGCTGAGATCGTTGCAGCAAGTTCAGGCATTGGGCACGTTATTATAGAGGCTCAACGATACCTGAAGACATCACATATCTTTGTTGGGATTGCAACCGTCGGCTTATTAGGGTTGCTTACCGATTACGGCTTCAAGCTGTGTCGGCCACGTCTTTTTCCTTGGACGCGTGTTCTGGATGAAGTGCCATCCTGACTTTTCTGAGCGAGGAATGAGTGAAGGACAAGATTGTCATAAAGAACATCTACAAGAATTTCCCTCGAAAGAAGGGAATGGCGCTCCACGTACTTGAAGACCTTTCAATGACAGTAAAACAATGTGAGTTTGCCGTTGTTCTGGGTCCTTCTGGTTGCGGTAAGAGTACGCTGCTACGGATTATAGCGGGCTTGGAACGACCAGATTCCGGGCTGGTTCTTGTTGATGATAAGCCTGTTATTGGGCCGGATAGAAACAGGGGCATGGTTTTTCAGTCGTATACTTCTTTCCCGTGGTTAACGGTACTGGATAACGTTCTCTTTGGCTTGCACCTAACGGACCAATCGGACAAGGAACAGCTTGGCATCGCTCGGGAGTATATAAGACTAGTCGGATTGGATGGCTTTGAAGATCACTATACCTCCCAATTATCAGGAGGAATGAAGCAAAGAGTAGCTATCGCCCGAACGTTAGCTGTTGATCCGGATATTCTTCTTATGGATGAACCTTTTGGAGCGCTTGACTCTCAAACTCGATCAGTTATGCAAGAACTCATTCTTGACATTTGGGAAAGAGATCACAAAACAGTATTGTTTGTTACTCACGATATTGAAGAAGCGATTTTCCTTTCGGATCGTGTCTTGATTGCATCAAGCCGGCCCATGAAAATCAAGAAAGAGATAACGATACCCTTTGACCGACCGCGACATTTTGAATTGAAAACAAGTTTAGAATTTAACAAGCTGAAAAATAAGATAGTATCTGAGACCCGCGAAGATGCGTTATCAGTAGCTCACTTAGATTTAGGCTAGAGATCCGTCTGCTCTAGAAAAGGGGGAATAGCATGTGCCTTATTGGTGTTCTTGACCGAGGAGAGGGTCGTTATATTCTCTTTAAGAATCGTGATTTGGAGGCTCAGCCAGATTTACCCGAACCCCTTGTTATCGGAGGTAGCAGCGCGACCGGGTATAGGCGAGTCGTATTCCCGACGACTAAAGATCCAACCAATACTGCGATTTGGGGTGGTGTAAATAAGTTCGGCCTCAGTATGCAGTTTGCGGATATCTATTTTGGCGAAAGTCACAGGTCTAGCAATAACAAATTGGAAGAGCAACGCAACATCGTCAGGCACCTTCATACAGAAATATTAGCTGACAGTAAGTCTGCATTGGAGGCCGTTAATAAAATGGTTGAGACGTGTGTAGACCCACACGGGGGAGGATTCGATCAGATGGTATTGATAGTAGATCCGGATACAGCGGTAATACTAGAATCCAGCACCTTTGGAGTCGCTATAGAATGGTTAAACGAAGCGAAGTTTTTGCTTCGTACGCATATGCCTCGGCTGCTTGGCGCATTCGCCCCTTCTTCTACCGACTCACCGCTTTGCCTCAGTGCACTTACACGATACCAACGGGCTATGGATCTGATTGGAAGTAATAGTGCTCATTGGGACGTAGATTTTGTTAAATTGTTATTGTCAGACAACTATTACAATGACACAGACTTTTCCATAAGTCGCTCTGGAAGAATGGGGATATACAAGACATCATCTTCTCTGATTGTTGAGTCAAGTAGTTATGGCTACCATTTACATTACGTATTAAACGATCGTCCAACACCAGAAATATTTGTTCAACTCGAGTTTAAATAGGTATATATGTCTGTATCTGTACTAGCCAATCCACTACAATATCTTCCTGCTACTAATGGCGCGGTTCTGTCTAATGGTATCCTAGAGCCGACGGTGAAAGATTATTTCGCGAATCCTTTTTCCCATGATAGACTTATTAGTGATCGCTACAGAGTCGAAATTTTTCATGAAGCGATTTTCCAAACAGTAAAACCAGGTGATGTGGTATTAGATATTGGAGCGGGTACAGGGATACTGAGTCTCATGGCTGCCTCCGCTGGTGCATCGAGAGTATTTGCCTTTGAAGAAAACATGAATATTCTTGAAATTGCATTATTCAATGCTAAAAAAAAGGGATTATTGAATAAGATTGAGTTTATACCTGGCAATTCTAAGGCAATACATAGTGATCTTTTGTTAGAAAGGCCAGATGTAATTCTCTCAGAAACAATCGGTAGTTTCGCCTTTAATGAAGGAATATTGTCAAATTTATCGAGTGGTAAAAAAATACTTGGTTACGATGGTGTATTAATACCGCGTTCAATTACTTTAATTATCTCCGTGGTTCAAATTGGAAATGTATTGCTAAAAGCAGTAAAAAATACTCATTGTTCTGTTGTCAACTTGAAAAGCCGTCTTTTCTCTGCTGAAGATCTTATATATCTCTCCAAACCTAAGTCAATATTAAGCGTTGATTTACAGAATAACAACCTCACCACCATGTCAGAAGAGGTATCAATGCTGGTAGAACGGAAAGGGCATATCAACGGAATACTATTCTGGTTTGATGCTTCTCTTTCAAGTAACTGTACTATAACCAATCATCCCTTATCACATGAGGAATGTTGGCAACAATCGTTAATGATCTTACCCAATCATTTTGAAGTTGATAAAGATGATGATGTATTTATTAAGTTAGAAGTACATGATGATTCACTGAGTGTTAATCATCGCATTAATATTGGATGTAAAGATCATATTTGTACTATTGAAAACACTCAAATACTGTAGGTATTTAGATATGACAAGGAATATTCAGATCGCAACAACATTTTTTCTAAATATACTAATTGGTCTAGTTATAGCTAACGCATTTCTCCTCATTGGGCGATTGATACATTCAGAGAACCTATTCTCTTATCCCGAAGAAATCTTAGTGTTTTTATTTCTATTGGCGGTATCTCTAAGCATGATTAGAATAGCTCATAGCTATCTTATTCTAAATGAAATTCCAAGTTACATACAGTTTATAAACAAGGTAGATGAGGAGGGAGGTGCTACGAAATACAATTTATTAGGATTCGTCTCGCATTTAGTTGTTCCGATTATTGGATTCATGCTAGTATCCACAATACTTGTTGATATAAATATATCAGAAAATGGGAAAATCATCAATGTTATATCCAATGTCGACGATAAGATTATTACACTCGGAATATCGCTACTCGCTTCACCAATAATAGTGGATTTACCGATCTTTCATAGACTGAGACAATATACAGGTTTCGATGATATAAAAAGTCTATTTCGCAATTGGTTATTATTTGACGCAGCTGGGCTGCTATTTTTCGCTGGATTTTTTATAAATCGTTATGATAAAGAAAAATTTATGCTGTATTTCTCGCTAATATTGGTGCTCATCATATTAATTGATTATGGTCTTAATCGAAAATTTTACTTTTCAAGGTAAAGATGCGATCATCAACGGGGACAAAATTTTCATTTAGATAAGGCTGTAGAATGAAAAATAGCAGATTTGTTTGGTTCGATGATCGTAATGTAAATGCTTTTAAGGGAAATAAGTTACTGCCTAGTATCTCAATAGCATGTGCTGCAAGTTGCGACTTTCGCTGCCCACATTGTATTTACAATGCTCCTTTTCATAAAGAAACAAAGGGTATGAGCGCTGATTATAAAAAAGCTCTTCTACGGGAAGCGGTGGAAATGGGGTGTCGTTTCCTCCAGGTATGCCATGAAGGAGAACCAACATTTGATCCAACTATATTGCCCCTACTTCGGGAAGCACACCGCTTGGGGATGAGAACATTCATGTTTACCCATGGTGCGCTGATTTCTCCTGAGGTTGCTTCGGAGCTCCATGCTATGGAGATCTGTTTAGGTGTCAAATGCGATAGCCTGGATGACCGGACCTTCAATCGAATGATTGGAGTGCCGCGTGCCAAGGGAATCTATCAGGGGATTCAAAACCTCTTAGAAGCCGGGTACAAGGTTCCTTTTGAACGCGACGGCAAGTTATTCACTCGTCTCTCACTGGTATGCACGGTAAGTGAAATAAATGTCGATTCTGTTAAGGGTGTCGCGCAATTCTGTTGGGATAACAATATATTCTTCAATGTCGCGCGATTGGAGAAAGGTGGACGCGCGAATCGTGTCTGGGAAAGAATTCGGGTCAAAGACCCCGAGAAACTCCGAGATATCATTCAGTGGTGTTCTGAGCAAACGGGGATCGATTATCGGTATGCACAGCCGGATTGTTATTGCATAGGGGCTTGCGGTGTTCAGATTAACCATAACGGAGATTCATGGATAACCCGCGAAGGATGCGGCTGTGACCTTACGGAGCCAGATGGTATCACATACCCAGAAACTATCGTGATCGGTAATGTCCAAGGTGTCGGATTGCAGGAGATTGTCCGAAGAGTTTGGGAGTACCGGAGATCAGTAGTGGGCAAACTTGATGCTCGGTTGAGGGAATATATCGATAATCTGGACAGCGACTCCAACATTCTTTCAGCTTGTGGTGGCTCAAGAACACATATGCTTTTCCAGGCATACAAAGATTATATTACTCAGGTGCTTTCCAATTCTAACGATCATGCTGAACACAACAGCAGGCAAGGAGATAATCCGAGTAAGGGTCAGCATGCAGTAAATGAACTCGAATGCGAATAGGGCATGATGAATATTCAAGTAACATATGGTGTAGGAGAAGGGTTGACACCCTTAGCAGCGTTTGATGCAGCCCTTCACAATGCTGGTATAGCGAATTACAATATTATCCGCCTTTCGTCGATAATACCTCCCAGGTGTACGGTATCGATTGATGTGGCTGATAGAAATAACATTGAAATTGGCTACAAGTTGTTTGTAATAATGGCCTCTGCGACGGTAACGAAACGGGGGGAAAGCGCATTTGCTGGTCTAGGGTGGATGCACTCGGAAGAATACGGTGGTGTATTTGTACAACATTCGGGTAGAAACGAAGATGACGTGATCCAACAGATTAGGGATACTTTCGAGAGTATGCGTGAATACCGAAATGTTGAAGGCAATATTCAACACAAGGTTGTTGGAATTGAATGCCGTGGCAAGCCGGTCTGTGCTCTCGCTGCAGCAATTTATGAAAGTGAACCATGGTCAGCGAATATAGTTTGCTGATCTTTAGGGATACTCTTTCCATCTGTCTCCTTCAAGATGGGATTATACTTTGATCTACCATAATCCGTTGGTTTCCTTTGGTTCAAAGAAGGGTCTTTCGAAATCAGTGTGGGTACCCCCAGTAAATCCAGAAGCGGCTCAAAGAATAACGCTACCTTCTCGAAGCCTACCCAGAACCGACCGAGCACCGGCTTCGGCGCAAGAGTGTTCCTCGGTCTCGATCACGGGCCCGCGCATGCCGCGGTACGGGAAAAGGGTGGCCTGGTGGTAGGCCAGGAAGTCTTCAGGCAGGGCTCTGGCGTCGTTTTCCACCAGACGGTCGATGATCCACTTGGCTTCCTCACGGGCCTCGGGGTTCCCGGGCAGGAACTCGATCATATAGCGCAGCTTCATTCCCATTCCTCCGCGATCTGCACGTGCTCGGCCAGGAGATCCGTGTCGATCCGTTCGAACCGGTCCCGGTTCTCCGCCTTGTAGCGCCGCCAGCGTTTCCAGTCGGCGGCCAGGTCCGGCTCCTGGTCGGGGAATACGAGCTCCACGTGGAAGCGCCGGCCGCGGTCGTCCGTGAGGTCGATGATATAGGTTTCATCCTGGGACCGGCGGATCACCAGTATCCAGCATCCAGAGGCAGTGGCAGTTGGCGATGGTGCAGCCAATATCAGCATCAGGCCCATTCCGACGCAATATGCCCTGCATCAGAGTTATCCAAACCCGTTTAACCCAACCACGACCATCCGCTTGATCTGCCCAAGGCCACGAATGTCTACCTGGTGATCTATGATATACTGGGTCGAGAAGTAGTAAGGCTAGTTGATGGTCACATGGAGGCAGGCTACCGCCTGGTTATCTGGAACGGTAAGGACAGATACGGGCGCAATCTTTCGTCAGGCATATATATCGTCCGATTGCTAACGCCGGAGTATACCCGCAGCATCAAGACCGTGCTACTGAAGTAGGGAAAAACCAGTATTCACCACAAAACGTATGAAATCTCCTGAATAACGGCCTCTTTTAGTCGGTATTCTCCTGGATAGCGAGAGTAATCTAGTGGATTTTCAGGTAGTTATCCCAGCACTTCAGAGCAGGTAATTAGACCTTTGTTGCAGTTAGGCCAAAGAATGGGGGCTGGTCATCAGCCCGGTCTATGAATGCTTTCACATTTGGGGCAAAGTTTGCTCAATCCACTTATTGGAGTTAGCCATTTCATTTTCGGAATCCGTAGAATAAAATCAGTTCCAGCGATCGTATCTTCGACACGTTATAACGAAGTTTGCTGCATATAGATTTATGGGCGGGATCATATTCTGGAAATGCTACCAATTTCGTCATCCATTCATAGTATGTGATGTAATTGGCTGGTTTCTTGATGGTAGATTGCTTTGAATTTCTAAAAACCACCTTACATATTTTACTATCCCACATCGGGTATACCTCATCGTTTGCGAAATGTAGTAGTTTAGATGCCCCTACCACAGAATTGTTCACGGCCTTAGCGATATCATCAATGTCACGTTCATCAAGGGATTTTCCATGTTTCATAATATTCAGAACCTTTATGGCTTGGGGGACATGCTTTTCATACAGATGTAGGACGGTGGGCATCCAACCGTATACGGCATGAGCACAAATGTACAAACTTGTTTCATTAAATGCGGATTGATTAGAAATGAATGTCAGCAGATAAGGGTATGACTGGAGATATGAGTCTTTGATATCGATATCGATTTCGAGCTGCTTCTCTTTTTCGATAAGACTGCCAAGGTCTTTACTAAGATCACTGTCCATAACGAATCCTCCTAGATATGGTTTCTATGCAAATTTATAAGAGCTCTCAAATTCCAGTGTCACCTGAAGTAAATCATCATCAACTATCCTGACAAGTTTGAGGATCGGTAGCGCTCGGCGCTAAGTCCCACCCGGCCAGATGTACTGCCCATCCGAAGTGACTACCCAGAATCCAAGTTCATTCGGTAACCTTTGCTGGAAATGTACGCCAATGATATTGGGTATCTTTAGCCGCTCTTCAATTAAACCCAAGAATTGCGATGAGAGACGGGTGGTAGAAACACGATAGGAAATGTGCCCGAATAACACTATATAGATCTCAGTAAGCCCACGATCTGTGAGTAACTCGATCACATGTACAGGACTAAACTCATCAGCTGGTGGATCGATTCTCATTGTACCTACAGGAATGTCAGTATCTGTACCCTGAATCGCCTTGAATAAAGGTTCGGATACTTGTGGATTCAGCAGGAATTCTCTTCCCCCAAGGAAAAAGAGAAATTCATAGGCGACCTTTGCGAGAAACCGCGTGATCTGAGGTCTACCCCTGCTACTAATTTGAATGGTAGGCTTCTCTTGTCGTCTTACTAGCTTATAGCCCAACGCAGGCCAATCAACTGTTTCTCCAGGCTTGCACTTCTGGTAGGCTGCTAAGAGAGCAGCTAGCTGTTCTTCAATCTCTTCAGTGGTTAATCCAGCGTTTTTTAGCCTTTCATCCCTCCGGACCCGCTTGCTTAGGTCTTCGATCACTCTATGGTCTGGGGTTAGAATGCTTCCATCTGGCAATTGTTGTGGCAGGGGCTCAAACCCATGCTCAGTTGCTCTGACTTTCCGTATGCCATCATCGGTTTCGGCCTTCACGTCATAGTACGAACGCAGTATACCCTGACGATTATGCGGTATCGAGAGTGTCTCAAGAGCCTGTAGGATTTCGGGCAGTTTGAGTACCTCAGTATCGACTTCATGCCCGAGATCACCGTTGCACTTTGCGCAAACTTGGTCTAACACCAACCTGCCGCCGATGCTTTGGGGGATGATGTGTTCTTCAGAGAAGACAGTCTCCAAATCAGTACGAAAGCAGAAAATGCATGCCTTTGTGTGCTCTGTGGGCGTCGCTTCCTCAGTTACCATGGGCGAATCTCCCTACCTACTTGCATACCAGTTCAACTTCTCCCGCCGCTGCTGCCAGTTGGGCATGACGCTCTCCAGCATCCGGTAGAAGGCCGGGCTGTGGTTGTGCTCTTTCAGGTGGCAGAGTTCGTGCGTGACCACGTAGTCGATGCATTGTTTAGGGACGTGAATCAGTTCGGTGTTCAACGTAACCCTGCCTGCGGTGGAACAACTCCCCCAGCGGGTCTTCATACGCCGGTTCGCTATGACCGGTTGGCTGATCTCATATTTGTGAAGGCTTTGCAGGCAAGTGTCCACTCGTTCGGCAAGTACTTCCTTCGCCCGATCCCGAAACCAGCCCTCCAGCTGCTTCTTGACCGTATCGTTTCCAGTATTGCCATTGGTGGATACCTGGATCTGCCCCTGCAGCAGTTTGACGGACCTGGGACCGTCCTCCAGTACCTTGAGCCTGTATTGCCGACCCAGATAGCGGTGTGTCTCACCGGAAACGTATTGTCGCGGTGGTACCGGTGGCAGGAACGTCTCGAAGTGCTGCCGCTTCTTCAGGATCCACGGTGCACGCTTGCGTACGGTTTTCAGGATCCATTTCAGCGGCGCACCCTTGGGCGCCACTACACTGATGCTTAAATCGGGATGGACATGAATCCCCAGCGTCCTGCGCCTGGTGCGCGTGAGGGTGAAGGGAATGGTGAGACTCCCGTACTCAATGATGTGCGTCTCATCCACCATATCTACTTATCCCAACGCCGGGCGATCTCGATGACGCTCTCCAGTACCTGGTCCATCTCTTCGGTGGTCAAATCAAAGCCCCGTTCATTCTTCAGCGTGTACAGGAAGTCGTCGATCTCGTTCAGCATCGCGTTCTGGATGTCGGCATTGTTCACCCAGTCAACCACCTTGTGGCGGCGGATGATCTTCTCGATCTCGATGCCTACTTCCGCGGAGATATCTTCCACATCGCCATCTCCACCGTATCGGGCCAGCGGTTCCCGCACCACGTGGTAATAGGCCTTGGCCGATTCGTACCCCTTCAACCTGTCCGGCATGCCCTCTTCGGTGTAGGAACCGACTTGCTCGTCCAGGTGCCGTAGCCGTAGGTAATACTCCCGCTCCGTGATGCGCTGATCCCGCCACTCGTCGATGGCCTTTTGCACCAGCCTGGAGAACCGTTGGTAGTACGTCGGGTCGTCCTCCATCTTCTCCGCAATGGTGGCTTTAAGCCGGTGGGCGATACGGTCGGCGCGGGCCGCCTCACCCAAGGTCTTCACCAGTTCTTCCTCGCGCTTCTCCTTGTCGTGGATGTCCAACTGCTCGGTGATCAGCTCCACCTCCGAACTGGTTACGTGGGTATCGATGAGCTTCTTGATCTGGTCATCGTACTCTCGGAAATCCACTGCCTCGTTGTAGCGGTACTTCACCGAGCGGCGCATATCGTTGTAGAAACGGAAATCATCCAGGTATTTCTTGACAGTCCGCTCCGGAGTGCGCTCGATGAAATCCACGCTGGACAGGGCCATCTTTAGGGTCCGGGCAAACCGCGAAAGGCTTTCGTAGAACTTGTCCCTGATGGACTCATCACCCAGGTAGCGTTCGCAAGCCTCCTTGTCCCTGGGATCCGGCAGTGTCTTGAAGATATCCAGCAGGTCCGTGTGGTGCTGTGGCAGCTTGGCGATCTCCTTGGCGATATCCTTAATGGTGGCCTTCACATCCTCGGGGTCGAAGGCGGAAAGGGCCGAGTACATTTCCAGCGCCGTGTCCAGTTCTCCCAGGATTCCCCGGTAGTCGATGACGTACCCGTGCTCCTTGCCTTCGTGGAGGCGGTTCACCCGGGAAATGGCCTGGATCAGGTTGTGCTCTTTCAGGCTTTTGTCCACGTACAGCACGGTGTTGCGCGGGGCATCGAAACCGGTGAGCAGCTTGTCCACCACGATCAGGATGTCGATCTCATCACCGTACCTGAAGGCAGCTGTCAGCTCCTCAACGTAAGCTTTTTCGCTGCCGAAACGTTTCATCATCCGCTTCCAGAACTGCTGGACCTTGTCCTTGCTCTCCCGATCCACCTCCTCGTGGCCTTCACGGGTATCCGGACCCGAGATCACCACCTCGCTGTTAACCAGACCAAACTCGTCGAAACACTCCTTATAGCGCAGCGCCACCGCCTTGCCGGACGTGGCCATCTGGGCCTTGAAGGGGGTGTTGTCCCAGGTATTGGCATAGTGCTCCGAAATATCGTAGGCGATGACCTGCAGACGCTGATCCGCCTCGCTCAGCTTCTCCGATTGGGCGAACTTCTTCTTTAGGTCGGCCTTCTGCTCCCGGGTCAGGCTGCGGGTAACCCGCTCGAACCACCGGTCCAGCGCTTCCCGGTTGACCTCCTGCACCGCCATGCGTCCCTCGTAGAGCAGGGGCACCACCATGCCGTCCTTCTGGGCCTGGTCGATGGTGTAGGCGTGGATGATGCCGCCGAACTTGTCGGCCGTGTTCTTATCGGCTTTCATTAGCGGCGTCCCGGTATAGCCGATATAGCAGGCCTTGGGGAACACCCGCCGCATGGCCGTGGCCGTAATCCCGTACTGCCCCCGGTGGCTCTCATCCACCAGCACGAAGATGTTCTCCGAGGGACTGCGCAGCTGCTTCCGCAGTTTCATCACCCGGTCAAACTTGTCGATGACCGTGGTGACGATGCTGACCTTGGTGTCCTCCAGCAGCTGGATCAGGTGCCGGCCGGTGCGGGCCCGCCGGGCATCCTTGCCGCAGGCCCGGAAGGTCTTGTGGATCTGGTCGTCCAGGTCGATGCGGTCGGTGACCAGCACCACCCTGGGATCGGTGTCGGGCAGCTCCAGCGCCAGCGCTTTGGAAAGCATTACCATGGTGATGGACTTGCCCGTGCCCGTTGTGTGCCAGATGACACCCCCTTTCCGCCGACCCTCCTCGTCAAGCTGCCGCACCCGCTTCAGGGTCTCCTGGATGGCGAAGTACTGGGGATAACGGGCGATCTTGCGTTCTCCCTTGTCGTACACCACGTAGCGATAGACCAGCTCCAGCAGGCGCTCGGGCCGGCAGAGGGCGTACAGCATCCGGTCCTGCTCGGTCACCTCCCGGGGACCCTGGGGTGTGAACTGGGCTTTGAGCCAAGGCGGTCGCTTGGGGTGGAACAGCCGGTCGAACTGCTCCTGGGGCAGGGGCAGGTCCACCCGGGCTTTCACGTCGGCTTCCACGTCCTCCCGCTCGTGCCAGAGGGTCCAGAACTTGACCCCGGAGCCCACGGTGGCATAGCGGGCGTCATTCATGGCCAGTCCCAGCACCACCTGGGCGTAGACGAACAGCCTGGGGATATACTCGTCCTTCTGGTTGCGGATCATCTGGCTGACGGCCTGGTCCACCGGCTTGCCTCCTCCAGGAACCACCAGGTCGGGACGCTTGCACTCGATCACGATGAAGGGGATGCCGTTGACGAACAGCACAATGTCCGGCCGCGCCGTCTCGTGGCTGCCCGTACGCTCCACCTCGAACTCGTCGGTGACGTGGTAGACGTTGTTTTCCGGGTGCTCCCAGTCGATGTAGCGCAGGTTGTAGCTGCGCCGGTCGCCGCGGATCACCTGGGTGAGGCTCTTGCCCAGGGTCAGTAGGTTGTACACCTCCTCGTTGGTAGCTACCAGACCCTGGTCCAGGGGGATGTCCGTCAAAGCCTGGACAGCTGCATGCAAGTTATCCGTGCTGAAGTCGTACGCCTCGCCCTTGTAAATGATCCGGTTGATCTTCGGTAGCTGCTCCAGCAGGATCTCCTCCAGGATCACGTTCCCCCGGCGGCCGCCCCGCTCGGCCAGGGCTTCTTCCGGTGTGAGGTAGGTGTAGCTGGTCTGCTGCGCGGGACCCAGTTTCTGGAGCAGCAGCAGCGCCGGGATCTGGCTGCTGGCGTCTTCGTGGTAGGTGGGGTGGTGGGGCATATTATGTTTTTTACCCTATTCTTGATCACGTTTTTCTTGCAGTGCTTTGCCACAGTCAACACAGCCATAAGTCCCCGTTTCTGGGTGTTTGCCTGCAAGATTTTCACCACAGCGTTGACATTGGTCCATTTCCTCATATATCTCGTAACAACTAAGACAGACGTATTTTGGAATTTCGCCGTGGTCGCGTTCAACGACTGTGTGACCAGAATATGCATGGTGGCACTCGTAACAGAAGCCATTCGTACTGGCGTCGCCGGGGATTTCATTGCCGTATAGGTCAACCAGATACTCCATGCTAAAAGTGTTTTCACAGCCTGAGCATCTTCTCTCATCGTCATTCCGGTCAAAGTAGTTTGTCGAATCGCAATCTTCGCACTTCACCTCTAAGAAAACCATCCATCCGATACAAATCTGACAGAAACCGTTGTAAATGGGGTACTCATCCTCCTCCAACCTGCTGGCCATATTGCCACAGGGAGAACAATCCATATATGGAATTCCATCAGCTATCTCTTTATCAATTTGGGGCTTCAGTCCTTCATATTTCCCTTTTAGGAAATCCTTGTGTTTCATCATCGCTATGTCAATTGCTTCAAACCGATCTAGAAAGGTATAGAATTCCTCTTTCCACCCCCGTGCGACAAGGACATAAAGATGACCCCAGCCATTCAGTTCCAGTCCCGCAATATCTTCCTTGATTTTAGAATTCTCGCCAGAAGTGTACTCTGGATGATAAAAGTGGGTCATTTTATTCCGGTGATCCCGAATACCCTCAAAAGCTTTCTCTGCGGTGTCTGGTATAGACAAACCGACAATTCGTCGTAGTCGCTTGATTGCTTCACCTGAGCCAACTGAATGGAACTTGCCATGCACGAATTCTCCAGGATCTGCAGATCTGGGATCGCTTAAAATGAGTGTCCAGTGCTCTAGGAGGAGCCTTGCCTTCAGTACCAGCTCTACACCAGTGACAAAATTGATAAGTGACTGCTGTAGGTCATCATTTTCAAAATCTTTAATCCCCTCATCTAGGAAGTGGAGGGCATTCTCGGTTAGTCCATCAAATATCTCCTGAGTGTTGAGTTGGGGAGCCATTATTCCTCCTCCTCCTTCACCCGCACCTTGCCTGTTAGCGACTCCATGATGAGTTTCTGGCTGCTGGCGTCTTCGTTATAGGTGGGGTGTTCGGCCACTATTGTTTGCCTGTTGCTAATAATAACACTGCCACGCCAGCCAGCAGTAGATCCCTTGTAGCCTTGCGGTCCTCTGCTTCTTTCGCATCTATGGCGTCAAGAACCTTCTCAATCGATCGTTCTATACTATGACCATCCAACTTGATGGCGGTTTTCCCAATGAGACAACCGATCGATTCAGGCGATATTCCTTTAGCCAGAATAGGAACTATCCGTTTTACTTTGGCACGGGCATAGCCAATCTCGTTTCCTACTGCCATGGCTCTTGCAATCGTTTTATCCGTAATAACAGCAAGGACAATGTTTGCCCGCCTGATCCACTCAAATATGGTCCTCCAGGCATCTTTACCGGGCTCCTGACTCTCGCTCCACCAATACACCGTATGATTCTTTTTCTCGATTGCATTAACAAATTGGCGGACAGTTTCGGTGTCGCCAGTACTGTAACTGATAAAGACCTTCATCCTTCCTCCTCCCCCTTCACCCTCGCCTTGTCCCTGCAAATGGCCCTCAGCTCTATCAGTTCTCGGTTCTTGTTGGGGTTGTGAGTATAGTTAAGGATCGGCGCACGATCTCTAATTAATCGTTTTTCAATGCAGGCGATGTTATCCGTCGGACCGTCATACTCCCAGAATGCCAAGGATAAATTCTGCTTCATCCAATCTGTGACAATTTGCTCGCCATCACCCTGAAACTCGTAACAGTTTATGGCTTGAGAAGATTTGCCGTTGTTTCTTGGAACAACTATTAACCCAAATTCTTCCTTCAGAATCGCCCCAATACTCCTGCGGAGGGTTGATGAGCCTGATTTTCCCGAGGTGAAATGGGTGTTCGCATCTCGGGATTTTTGACTGTCCTCGGTTTTACCAATATAGATAACACTATCTTTACCGGTTGATCCCAGAGGAAAATCAGCTCCGATAAATCCGATGGCATAAATCCCAGGCTTGCTTGAGAAAGCCTTGATTTCATTGTAGGGCTTCAATCGCGAACTCAAGTGTTGAAGTATTTTATTGAGATCGATATCCATTCTTACTCCTCCTCCACCTTCACCCTCACTTTCCCCGTCAGCAACTGCTGCATGAGACCTTTTCTGTGTAGGGGGTATGGGTCATGTAGTGTACCTTGTCTTGAAGGCATTATCTAGCTTTCGGTGGGCAAATGAAATGGTCCCTAATATTTCCAAAGCATCCTGTTCATTGATTGGCCAGTAAATCTTCGGTTCATGAGCTGTCGGATTCCGAAACATCTTAAATACCCCAATGATTATATTCATTAAGCCGTAATGCTCACTCGTGTCGGTGTCTGATTCAAATTTGTTGATGGCTAGTACAGGATATGAACGTCCTTTGCTGGTATTGAACGCTTCTTCAATTAGGCGAACACCGTCGCCTTTTAGACCTGATTTATCTCGAATAACTTGGCCAAGGCTCTTCGCGGCCTCCAGCACTGCGTGGAAGTAGTTATCTTCAAGTAGTTCGGCTTGACAAAACTTTAGGACTGCCGGGTGTGTATTTCGTTCGATCAAGATACTTTTTAGAGAGAGTGCTCTTTTAGTGGCTTCGGCAGGAGTACTCGCGGTTTTTATCTGTCGATATTGTGCATCTTCGCCAATCTTGAGCCCAACTAGAGAAAGGATTTCGTTTAATGCGCCCATAAAATACTGATGGCGGCCTGCTTTATTCAGGTGGCGAGCGGGTTGCATTGCCTCTTTGATGAACTTATAGACTATATTTGGTTTTTGGGATTTATTTACTCCGTCAACGAATGCATTGTATATCCGGTCTCGTTTGTTCATGCCTCGATAGATGTATTCATTGGATTTCAATTCGGCCACTGGATCATGCATGCGACAAGTAGCTAGCAATTCCTCAATTTCTCGATTGCTGAATCCAAGTCCTGTTTCCCCAAGGACATCAGCAATTGCTCGGATATGAGATTGATCTAAGTCTGGTGCTTTGGTCTTCAATGAGCTGTTTCCTCCTCCACCTTCACCCTCACTTTCCCCGTCAGCAACTGCTGCATGAGGCCTTTCTTCTGCTCCTGCTGCTGGGTCTTCAACGCGAGCAGTGCCTTGATCTCCCGATCAGCCGCCTCAATAATGGCGGCGATACGTTTTTGTTCTCCATAGGACGGCACCTTAATTGTAGCATGCTTCACTGCATATTGAGGTAACCCGAACCGCGTAACACCATTGGCGAGCGTAGAAAAGTAGTGTTGGATATTGTGAGTCTTAAGGAGTGCCGATAAGAAAAACCCATTGAGAGCCTGAGGATCTGGTCGAATTATTGCTAGATGATAGCCACATACAACATTTCTGAGCCTCTTGCTAACCACCGCTGAAACAGCAATGTCGTCACGGACTTCAGAGTCTTTTGTGATTATCACATCGTTGGGCAATAGCGTAAATCGTTCGATCTCACCTTCTGAGGCTGTTGCCTGCATGAGTTCAAGGTCATCTGTGATGTAATCGTTATAATAAACGTCCATGTAGTTGCATAACCGAACTTCAGTCTCATTTTCATGAACCAACTTATCAACGTTACTGAACATCACTTCAGATACTGAATCCAACCGCACCTCTCTCCAAGGCTCGGTGAATCCCGGAAACCGCACCTTGCCCGTTAGCAGCCGCTGCATGAGGGCCTTCTTGCGGCGCTGCTTGGCGGCGATGAGCTTTTCGGTGAGCTCGATGGTCCGGTCCCAGGTGGAGAGGATCTCGGCGATCTTGCGCTGCTCGGGGAGGGGAGGGAGGGGGACTTGAGCATGGCTAACAGAAGTAGTGGTAAGGCCGAACCTGGTTACACCGTTTGCCAGGGTAGAGAAGTAGTGTCTATAATGATGTAAATGAAATAGCGCTGCCAGGAATGCACCGTGGACTTTGGAAGGATTGGGCCTGAGAATTGCCAAGTGATACCCGCATACGAGATTGTCAATCATTTCAGCAACTAGGGCTGGGACTGCAATATCGTGCCTATCTTCGGAATCTTTAGTGATAATTACATCTCCAGGTGTCAATCTAAACTGCTTGATTTCTCTATCCGTTGCAGTAGCAGGCATGAACTGCAGATCGCGAATAATATAGTCATTGTAGTACACGTCTGTGTAGTTGCATAGCCGTACAGGTCTTTCTCCATCGGCACTTTTTTTATCAACGTTGCTGATAATCACCCGTGCAATGGAGTCTAGGCGAGCTGCAGCCCAGTCGTTAGGCAAGCCCCAGAGCGGGCCGTTTGATTGTGTCATAGCCCCAATTCCTTCATATATCCGTCCATCTCCTGGCGGTGTTGGATGGCAGTTGTTGCATAATTTGTAACAACTGAATGCCGGGCAAGATCGACCATTTTGCCAACGCCGGGAAAATGGTAGCCCATATTGCGCACATCCACAAAATGGTTCATCGTAGTTTTAAATCTTTCTTGGATTGTGCGATCATCTTCTTTATTACTTTAGAAAGCACACAGGCCTCATTATCAGCAATCTTAAACCAGTTACCTGGATCAATCCCTCGAGTCGCTTCTGCGAACAGTGGATCAATATCAAGTAATGCTAAGGCCTTGGCTGATAGCAGTAGTGCTCCGATCTGTCGCGTTTTCCTGATTTCTTCTTTTCCTTCTCTCCATTTCTTCCGAAAATGGTCTCGCTCTTCATCACTCATTTGTCTCGCTTCATACACCTCTCTCAAGTCTGCATCGAGCGCCGAGTACATCTTCTCAAGTGCAGTAATTGAGTCAGTGTATGCCTTTAACCGTAGCTCCCAATATTTCTGAGTCCGAAACCTACGCAGGGCAGTTAGTGTCGCTACTATAGCGGCGACTGCGCCAATGGTTACCGGGATGATGGTCTTTACAATGATGAGTTCAAACCAGTTAATCGAACTTCCACCACTGGCATTATTCACTACTGACTTAATAGTATCGACTGCCATGAGCGTGTCCAGTGTAGCGTCTATCACAGCCCCAACTCCTTCAGATACCCGTCCATCTCCGCCCGCACCTGGGTCAGCTGCCCCTCCAGGTCCTCGATCTCCCGCTGCACCGCCTGGATGTCGATTTCTTTCTCCTCCTCGAAGGTGTCCACGTAGCGGGGGATGTTCAGGTTGTAGTCGTTTTCCCGGATCTCCTCCAGCGTCGCCCGGTAGCTGTATTTGTCCTCCACAGCCCGCTGGCGGTAGGTGTTCACAATATGGTCCAGGTCCATATCACGCAGCTTGTTCTGGCGCTTGCCGGGCTCGAACTCCCCGCTGGCGTCGATGAACAGCACGTCCCGTTCCGTCCGGCCTTTGCGGAAGACCAGGATGCTCACCGGGATGCCGGTGCCGTAGAACAGGGCCGGTGGCAGGCCGATGACGGCGTCCAGCAGGTTCTCCTCGATGAATGCCCGCCGGATCTTTCCTTCTGCTCCGCCCCGGAACAGTACGCCGTGGGGCGCGATCACCACCACCCGGCCGTCCGTTGCCGTGGCCACCTCCACCATGTGACTGATGAAGGCGTAGTCTCCCTTGCTTTTGGGCGGAATGCCCCGGTGGAAGCGCCGGTAGGGGTCCTCGCTGGCGTCTTCCGCGCCCCACTTGTCCAGGCTGAAGGGTGGATTGCCCACCACCACATTGAACTTCATGAGGCGGTCGCCTTCCAGCAGCTTGGGGTTGGAAAAGGTGTTGCACCGCTCGATTCGGGCGCTGTCCAGGCCATGGAGGAACATGTTCATCTTCGCCAGCGCCCAGGTGTCGCCGTTGCTCTCGTGGCCGTACAGGGCGAAGTCGGGCGAGCCCACCTCGATCCCCGCCTTGATGAGCAGTGATCCGGAACCGCAGGCCGGGTCGCCGATGCGATCGCCAGGCTGGGGCCGGGCCAGCTTCGCCAGTAGCCAGCCAACCTGGGGTGGTGTATAGAATTCGCCCCCCTTCTTGCCCGCACCCGCAGCGAACTTCTCGATGAGGTATTCGTAAGTGTTGCCGATGACGTCCATATCGCCCACCCGCGAGGGGCGCAGGTCCATGCGCTCATCGGCAAAGTCTTCCAGCAGATGCTTCAGCCGGGCGTTACGCTCTTTGGTCTCGCCCAGCTTGTCCTCGCTGTTGTAGTCGATGTTCCGGAACACCCCTTCCAGCTTGGCCTTGTTCTTCTCCTCGATGGCGTCCAGGGCCTGGTTGATCAGCTCACCGATGTTATCGGCGTTGCGGTTGCGGTAGAGGGTGTAGAAGTCGGCCCCTTCCGGCAGCACGAACTTCTCCCGTTCCATCCGCCGCCGGGTGCGCTCCTCATCGCCGCCGTACTGTTGCTTGAACTGCTCATAGTGGTCCCGCCGCACATCGGAGATGTACTTCAGGAACAGCATCACCAGGATGTAGTTCTTGTACTCCGACGGATCCACCACACCGCGGAAAGTGTCACAGGCCTTCCAGGCGATGCTATTGATCTCGGATAGGTTGATAGGGCGGGGGTTGTCGTTCATACTAGAATTCCTCACTGCTCAATGGAACGGTTGAGTATGTCTTGTATTAATTGAATTCTTTTTACCTTGATCTCGTCCAAAAGAGCCGTCTCGCACCTGCTGGCGATAGGTCTTCGCGTCAAGAACGAAGGTTGGCAGGTGAAATTTCTCTTCAAGCTCCAGTGCCCACTGCTTCCGAATAGAGGCGGGACATATGATGAGAACGCGCCTGCGGCGTTCGGCCCAGTGCTGGCAGATAACCAATCCTGCCTCGATGGTTTTCCCGAGGCCAACCTCGTCAGCCAGCAGTAGGCCCTTGGAAACTGGCGACCGCAACGCGAACAGCGCAGCCTCAATCTGATGGGGGTTCAGGTCAACGCAGGCATCAAAAAGAGACCAGGACAAACGCTCCACCCCCTCGCCGCCTTGACGAGTCAATTCATGAGCAAAGAACCGGGCGTGGTAGGGAGTGGTCATTCCGTGAAATTCTCCCCGTTGTTGGTCTTGCTCATTTTTCGCCTCCAGACAGTTCCAGTTTTCCCTGCTTGATCATCTTGGCGCAGAAATTGTCGAACTGCGCTTTTGCCAGCTTCGACGGTTTGACCCGGCCGTTCTCCCACCGGTTCACGGTGGCAAAGCTGATACTGAGCTCTCGGGCCAGGTTCTCCTGGCTCAAGGCCAATTGCCTTCGGACTTCCTTCACCAGTTCGGGAAGATTCTGATCGTCTATCACCATCATTCCTTTCCATTGTCAGCAGCCGGAGTTTACTGCTTTTGATTACGAATGGGACATTATAACACGTGCTATATCACGTGCATGCAAAAAATCAAGGGCCTTCTTCGGGTGGAAGGAGTGACCTTCGGAGGAGCCCCGGTGTGCTCACACGAATTGTTCGGTCGATTTTCGTAGGTCAATGGCACTCGTTTCGTAACGCTCGGCCAGCTCGTTCAAGGCCGCGGGAATGGCCGATTCCAGGCATGCTTGGACCTCACTGTCCAACTTCTGACAAATCGCAGAGACCTCTGACCAGGAGTAGTCCAGGACACATGCAGATAAGCTGTGATCGCTGTACTGGGGTGCTAGGTGCCAAAACTCAAGACAAAACTACAGTTATATCCTGAGTTTCAGCCGAAACCGGTCAGTAATCTCCTGAGTTACAGGAGTTTTCTAGTGGGTTTGTGTCTAGTTATAGACCGTTGGATCAAGTGTGACCATCGACGGTTCCTTGCCACTCGCAGTGAAAACGCTAATTCGCCATCTTGATTGAGGAGAGCCTTTTCGCGTTCTCAAAGTCCTTCTTGTTCTTGATCTCGATGCGAACCGCTTTACCCTCGGCGTACTTCTTAGCTCCATCAATGACCGTAAGGACAGAGTCGGGTAGCGTACTACCCTGGGCAGCCTTGACCGCCCTTTCACCTAGCGCGAAACCCACAAGGAAGTACCCCTTGCAGGGGGTCATGTAGAGTACAGTGCGTTTCTTTTGTTTCAGCCGGAGCGACCATCCCCAGTTCGCGCCAGAGAAGCCCCACGTCTTGTCCAGAGGTGGATACTCGGATGCGATGTGCGCAATCAGGTTATCCCAATGAGTGCCGGTTCGACTCAGCGTTCTCTTTAGATCGCTTGCCTGGGGCTTCTTCGATTTGTCGTCAAAAATACTGAGTGCCATTCCCTCGTCCTCTATCCGTCTAACGGCTCCCCGATAAGCTGCAAGCAGCCGACCGAGCGTACCGAGGGAGGGTGATTGTCAGCTTATCGGGTTGTTGTGCAGCCGTCCAAGGCTTCCGCGATCTGCTGAAGCCCGTCGAGATTTTGCGCGTTCTCCGTCGCCCAATCACTCTCGCGCACTGCCCTCGCGACGCGGAATCCATTCCCAGCCTTCCGTTTGGTGAGCGTATCAGCGGATGGGACCTTCTCAAACAAGTGGGACAGGATCGCGTGGGGCGTTTCCCATCTTCGAAGGGTCGCATCTGTCACCACCCTTGGAAGCGTACCAATTCGTCGCTGCTTTCTAGGATAGGCGGCCCACCATAGCTCGGGGGAGTAGAGTGACTCGAGTGTACGGTACCAAGGGCGGATGACCGTGAGCGACGGGTCATTGAGCTTGGATTGCAAGGCATTATGTAGCTCGTCGGCGCTGGAGCTATCGCCGTCGGCGTCAAAAAGCACGAATTGGCTCACCCCGGGGCGCGCGAGGTTCAGCTTTGCCCGCGCGTTCTCAACGAGATCATCACGCACAAGTCCCGGTGCGCGAGAGCTGTCGGCTACAGCATGCTTCTTGATTACGTTCGGCCCGCCACACACCACGAATTCGACGAGACCTGGCAAGCTCTCTCGAATCTCGGGCCGAACAAGCTGTTCGAGGCATGCCTGGAAAAACGCTGCATCCGAGATTCCTTCCACGAGCACCCGGAACTTCGGATGACCAACAGAACGTGCAGTCATTCCAAGCTGTTGAAGCACTGGTGCTGGAGCCAACGAGCTGACATCGACAACTTCCATGCCATCGCCCTGCGGGCTAAGCAGGAAGATCCTTGCTGCCTTGGCGCCGAGCTCTGCCAACTCTAGGAACCCGGTGCTGTGGGTTGAGATAAACACTTGATGGCCGTTTGAGTACCTGACGAGCTCACGAAGGAGGTGTGTCTGAAGGGATATGTGAATATTTGCTTCCGGCTCCTCGATGATGAGAAGGAGCGTCTCACCAAGCGAGACGACCTCTTTGAGCATGGCGAAAGCGAACAGACACCGCTCGCCTGCTGAGAGTGAGCTCCAAAACCCCCACATGCCCGCTGTCGTTCTTAGCATCGGCTGAGAGCCGCTGCCGGGGGCCATTTCGGTAAACTGACGCGCCCCGCGAAGATGATTGTACGCAGCGATCATTCGCGGTACGAGTTCGGGGTGGTGCTCGCGGACCTCTTCCGCGCGCTCTCCGCTGGTAAGATCCTGATGCAGGCGGGCACGTAGACCGTCAGCGGAAATGTTGGGCCGATCCTCGGTGGCTGCGTGGCGTGCCGGCGACTTCTCCCTCTTGCCGTGCGAGACTTTCACACGACCCGAGGCAGGTTCAATCTGTGTCGTGATAATCGGCTCATATTGCCGGGGCTGCGAGTCCGGCGGTTGGACGACGTTGATGCCTCCCATCACCCGAGTGGAGGGAGCACCAGGAAGCTGGCCAACCCGCTCGCCGAGTCCTTCGGGAGCGGGCAACTCCGCACCGTTGTGTTTTAAGAAAAGCGTCGTTCTACATTGGGCAGGTGCGCCTTCATTCAGCATGCCCTTCGAATCGCCGGACTCGGTGCGCTGGCCCTCAATCCGGACAACGCCCCGGAGGGTAATACCGCCCTCGTTTGGCGTTGCAGCCTCGTGCTGCTGAACTGACACGGCGGTCGCTTCTTCCGTGCTCAGCGAAAGCGTGAAGTCGAAGGTTAGGTGGATCGGGTGTGCGGACGCACGATCGTGAAAGCGAAAGTCGCCGTCGCGAAGTAGGCTTGGCCATCTATAGAGGGCCGGCAAGAAGCGCGCGACTGCGTTCGCTAGAGACGACTTGCCGATGCCGTTCGGGCCCACGAGTATGTTCATGGAGCCGAGGCTAGAGATCGTGCACGAGTCGATGCCTCTGTAGTTCTCGACAGTGACTTTTACGAGTTTGATCTTCATGTGCGCAGTCGTAACTCAAATGCGGTTAACGCTCCGTCTGCCCACCTACTATTTATGAAGAAACATTCCAGGCCGTTGAAGCCTGATATGATAGTCTGCCCCCATGACGGAATGTAATTCCCTCTTCTGAATAATCCAATTGATACATTGTAAACAATCACATAGATCGATAGTGCCTGCTTACTAATATTCCCAATAGCATGAACAGGGAAAATTCGCGATATCAAACCAGGCCCCGACTCGTTTACTAGGTAAGCGGGGTGATACGCACCCGTAATTACAGTCCCCGGATGGTTACGACGTATGTTCAGTGGATCAAAAGGTTCATCCTATTCCACAACAAAATCCACCCCGCCGACATGGGAAAGGAGGAAATGAGAGCCTTTCTCGCGTATCTGGCCATGGAGTAAATATGAGGGAGGATCTGGCTTGGATAGCAACATTTGGGCTGAACTACGACAAAACCCACCAGAAAACTCCTACAACTCAAGAGATTACTAACCGCTTTTGACGGAAACTCAAGACATTTCCCATGTTATGTGGTGAATTTCAAGATCAACCAGCTATATGAAAAGGCAGGGAGGATACTCCGATACGTGTGTTATATGCAGCAAATAGTCCTTCCCTTAACTTGGCGAACATAGAGCCACCACTGAAGCGGCCATGTAGCCAATAATTGTAAAAACCTCGATCCTACAAGAGTTATCTGGCCCATAAACTCAGCAATATTTACCGGTAATGTTTCGTACAAAATGGATGTTGCCGGATCCCCTTACGACCTTCACCCCTATATATCGGCAATGCGTGCTGACAGGAGAACAAACTCAATACCTCTTTTCCTTTTCTCTATCTCGCCTAGAATCAAATTGCCGGTCATAAATCCGAGAATGCCCGCACCCAGGCCAACTGCAGACGAAACCGGCCCCGCAGCAGCAATGCCAAGGGCGGTTCCTAAGCCGCCTGTAGCCCATACTGCCACCTCAATCTGTTTCCTTTGATGATCCCAGCGCTTGTGTTTTAAGCGCTGCTGTTGGACTTCACGCTCAAGTTCTCTTGTAAGGGTCGTACTGGCGTCCAGGTATTTAGCCAATGCATCATCCAAGTGTTTTGATTCAGATGCTCTGTGTATTACTTGCGCCCATGTATCACGAACGTGTTTCCCAAGAGAATCCCTGCGAATATCAATAATCTGAGATAAGGAAAGACTACGAAGCGAAGAGGCCGTAAGGTGCCATGAAGACAGTATTTCCCTCCACAGATCGGTGACCGGCGCCTCGCGAATTTGTGTAGTCTCATCGGATACCTTTTCACAACACAGCAAGGACTCGTTATATGGGAGCAAGGGATATGCTTCTTTTCCTAGCGCGCCCGAGAGGTGATAGAAGATATCTGAATACTTGAGTAGAATACTTTCGCGGCTAGGGCAGTATTTTCTCACCAAGGAAACAAAATCACGTCGACGCAACAATTTTATATCTTCTAGCTGCGCACATAGCGCCTCGATATTTTTCTTTGGAATCCCGATTAATCTTTTTCGAAGAAGGGACTGTGATCGTTTCAAATCAGTTATGACGGAATTCTTAAACCAAGAGCTCTCAGATATGGGGGACCAAGTAATAGCTTTATCAAAAATGTCATCGAGCATTTCCGCTCGGTGAGTGAGGATACTCTCCGTCAGATTCCGCCTCCACGGGACGCTACTATTTATTGGACGTCTAGCAGCGTAATCAATCAGACTCTCCCGGTCGTCTCTTAGACTTAGCACTATGGCATCCATGAAGGCCAGTTCGGCAATATGCACATTGTTTTTTTTAAGCCATCCATAAGTAAGTGATGACTCGAGCATGTGACCGGCTGAAAATATTAGATGCTCAAAGAGAAGGAGCCAGAGCTTGGCCCTGACATCAAATTCATCACTTAGAATGCTATAGTTCAATTGTGCGGAGGGGTCTGCCTCCGAGAAGTAGGCTTTGGCGCCGGGCCAGTCTTTTGCGTAGAATTTCTTCAAAATGGGTTTCCTAGATCGAATAGACCCGGAATGCGTTTGACCATAGAACTGCGTGAAGCAGATCGCTGTTTTCCCCGGCAGAATCGATTACCTTGGCTATCTCGGCTTGGAATACACCCCATGGTTCATCACTACCAAACATAATTGCAGCACTTAAAACGGGATCGTCCAGGGCCAAATTCAAGATCCATCGGACCGCGAAACCCTTAGCCCAAGAAGTGTCGCATGTAATTCGAAATCCTTCTTTCAGCCATTTACCAAGCCTCGGGATTAGGTAAAAATGTCCGCTGGCATTATTGCCCATATGGACTAAATGAAAGTGGATTCGAGGATTAGCAAATCGAATCAACTTTTCTATCACGCGTATATCGCTCTGTTTAGATCCGGTGTGTAATTGGAGCACCGATCCTGTATCCTCAAGGTATTCAAGAATTATTGCCATGGATGATTTAAAAGGTTTATCCCAACTTGCCGGGTCAGGAGAGTATTGTTGTCCCCAGGCCTGCGCTGAAGTTTTTAAAACGTGAATTCCGTTTTCCCTAGCCACCTGTAAGGTAGCGCTCAATTGTTCCTCCAATTTTGGAGATGGATTCACCCACAGCCCAGGAATAATTCTATCAGGGGCATTCTTGAATGTCTCGAGTACCAAATTATTTATCATGTAGGCTTCTTCCGGAATGGGAGAATAGAGCGGTACAACCACCGCCTTTTCAATCAATTTGCAGTCCAAGTGGCGCAACACCTTTATCGGAGTATCCATTTCCCTGTCTCTAAAAGGGGCAATCTTCTTCCCGAGTATCGTATGAGAACCCCAGTGTCCCATGTGCATATGGGCATCAAATATTCTCATGGACCTGATTCCTAGTAAGAAAGCATTGGTACTTGTCGGAGTCCGTGGTCGCACCAGCGATTTAAATAGTCAGACTTCTGCCACAATCTTGTTCATTGCGGAAACAGTTTTGACCGCACTCTTAAAACTGGACAGTTTTCCGGCAAAGTTAATACATACCTTTGGTACCCATCATTGTTAATCTCAAACTCCACTGGGCTGACATTGCCCAGTGCTGACTGTAGACGTTCTCTGCTGTAGACCTGATCGATAAACTTACTACATTCCCATGAAATGGCCTCAGTTGTTTGCGCCCACTACCTTAAAATCGCTTGATCTCCCGCCGTAGTATTGTGATGTGATACCTGAATAGGGCACCACAACTTTTTTCTCTCATTGCCTAATATTCGCGTGTTACTGAGCTAAAAAAAGCCACCTGGATAAGGAACGCAGGTAGCTGTTTGTCATCCATCAGAATGCACCTGGGTGATGCACGTACAGTCCCGTATAAGACCCTGGGAAGCCTCTGTACGCCCGCGAAAGTTCAGATGCGGTACAAGAAAAGCGCGTTTTCTGGGCTGGGAGCTCCTTAAGCATGATGATTCAACGGGGGCCTTTTAGGGGAAGATGAAGCCCCTGGTGCTTAACACGACACCCTACACCGTTAGCTGTTCTTGGATTTGCCCGCAAGTGTGTAAAAATCCGGCGTAGGATGACATTGTCACATGTCATCCAGTGCCGGATTATTCAGGAATCCTGGCCTCACCGACAACGTAATCGGGCCCAGCCCCTCTACCTCAGCTGCGCCCTCATCCTGGAGGAAGGCTACCCGCTGGAGTCGCTGCGCCGGGTGCTGGCCGCCATGGGCACTGCCGCCGAGGTTGCCGGCGTGGCCCTGGTAACCGGCGATACCAAGGTGGTGGACCGCGGCAAGGGCGACGGCATATTCATCACCACCACCGGCGTCGGCAGAGTGCTGCCCGGAGCCAGGATTGATCCCCGCCGGGTGAAGCCGGGGGACGCGGTCATCATCAACGGCCCGGTGGGCGACCATGGCATGACCATCATGTGCCAGCGGGAAGGCCTTCAGATGCAGGGGGACCTGGCCAGTGACACCCGGGCTTTAC
>DAOUDJ010000073.1:0-15101 GCA_034430795.1 Anaerolineales bacterium
AGAGACCACAATGCCGCCATCAATATTTTGAGATTGGGGATACAATCTCTGGCTTTGGCCTAGAAGCCCCGTCGCTTCCTAAGACACCAGAACGGTGTGCGGCGGGGAGTATTCACTGATTTGTGTTTTCGTCATCGTCTCTCCTATCCACACATTCATCACCTGATGTTTTGTTACCCGATCCCCATTTGTTCCACCCACGCTCGAATCTCGATTTCAAAGAGCGCCCCGACATCACCGTAATCTAGAGCAGGGGCTAGGTGCCCAAACAATTCCAAAGAAACCAGCCCGTGGATCTGCGCCCAACTAGCCAGTGCCAGATGAATGACACCCGGTGGCCCACCGTAGTCGAGTTGGTCTGCCCAAGGTTGTAACAATGTTAGTAACGCGGGGGGTAGTTCGGCGAGGCTAAGCACCCCGTCTTGATAGACTGCATCCAACAGCTGGACCAGCACTAACATGCTCTTAGCAGCTGCGGGGCCCGTGATCTCCATCGGAGCGTGGTAGCCGGGGATGGGGGTGCCAAATATCAGGCCGTACTGCTCAGGGTGGGCAAGCGCCCAATTTCGGTACGCGTTGGCCGAGGCGAGGATGTTCGCAGCGTGATCATCATGGTTTGCATCCCGCGCTTTGGCCAGAGCCGCGGCAAAAGAATGATAGGCATCCACGATCAACGCAGTAACAAGATCGTCGCGGCTGGGGAAATAGTTGTAGATCGCCGGTGCGGTGATGCTCAACTCGCGCGCAATTGCTCTCAAAGATAGACTTGCTGCGCCATGTTCGGCAATTTGTTTTCTAGCCACATCCTTGATGGCTGCCTGTAAATTAGGGTGTTGCTGGCTTCGTTTTGGACGTGCCATTTCGACCTCTCTTTACTATACACCGTATATATACAGTGTATAGTATATTTTGTCAAGAGGAAGTGGAGGAAATCACTGGGAGACATACGTATTCCAAGAACACAGTCTGCTTGGTGAGGGAAGAGCGAACCATCTAATCTAAAGATTCGTTAATTGCACAAGTCTGATTATTTCAACTTCATCGGGGCTTGAAGCCAATTCATCGATATTTCAAAAACAATATTGGAGTCCTCGCCGCATCAAGGCTCCTGATCGCCCATGTTTACCAACCGAGTGCACTATCTACACGGCAATTACCGACCCGAAAAGCGGAAGCAATCGACGAGGTGATCGTCGATTATGCCGACCGCCTGCATGAAGGCGTAGCAGATTGTGCTCCCAACAAACTTAAAGCCGTGCGCTTTTAGCGCCTTCGACATCGCCTCTGACTCCGGGTTGGACGTCGGGATCTCCTGCCAGGACTTCGCCAACGATCCCATCAGCGTCTCCCCTTCCGTGAATGACCACAGAAAATCCGAGAAAGAACCGGGCCGGTTCATGATGTCCAGGTAGGCCTGGGCGTTGGTGATAGCCGCGTTGACCTTGAGTTTGTTGCGGATGATTCCGGCATCCGCCAGCAATCGCGCCCGATCCCGATCGTTGTAATTGGCGATACGTTCAGGGTCGAAGCCGTGGAAGGCGCTGCGGAAGTTCTCCCGCTTGTGAAGGACAGTGCGCCAGGAGAGGCCGGCCTGGAAGCTGTCGAGGAGAAGATGCTCAAAAAGCAGGCGGTCGTCATGCACAGGGACGCCCCACTCTTCATCATGGTATTTTTCCATGAGCGGGTCGCCGGTGCCAAAGCAGCGTTTAATATCTTCCATTGAATAGCTACCTTCCAGTTGCTCGAATTGATTTTTAGAGTTACCTGACAATAGTCAGGTTGGAATTTCCGCTGACTTCATCCATCCTTTTCGACTTGCTGGGTTGCTATCATCGCCCGTGCCTGCGCCTCCTGCTTCTTGTAGGCGATGATCTTGAGTAAATCGTTGACCCATTTCGTCCCGCCGGTAACGAACAGCGCCGTCAGGAGGACATCCAGCCAGGGCATACGCGTGACCCCAAACGGGCCCAGGACGCGCAGGCCAAACCCCAGCGTGAGGAGCAAGCCTACGACCAGCGCTACGGCACTCAGGATCCACTCCTTGTGCGGCTTGATCACCTTGTCCAGCATTGGATCAAGCAGTTCAATCAACTGCTGCAGGGCGAAGCTGACGATGAAGACTGGGCCGAGCGATTCAACGAGTGGATTCATCAGATTGCTTCCTTTCACAATAAGGGACAAGCGGAGATTGCCTCAAACCGGAACCATGGTACAGAAGAAGACCCCCTTGAATGCAACCTAAGTGTACAAGCTTCTTAAGCTCTAGTCTCTTGTTTTTGTTGTTGAATCTAATATTGGTTGGAACCAGTTTATCAGCCATCTTTCTCCGGATGAGATCAATGTGTGGAATCAGGAAGCTCTGCTTCCGGTTGCAGGCTGCGGGCGGTGCACCTTGATGTTTGCGCGTATGAACGAATACATAGACCATTGCAGAGATGATGAAGCTCTTTTTCTTTTCTTCCCTCGCGAAGCACTCAGAGCGCAGCGTGGAGCACACCCCCCGGATCAAACATCAAGCTCTCAGCTCAAACCAACCATGCAAATCCAAATATGCGGATATATCTTTATCTCGGACTCTTTATCCCATTGAAACGCAATTCATAGCGGATTGGACAGAACCCGGCCCTAGAACTCGGGCATATAAGGATTGCATTATTAGCCAATCGGAAGGGGGTGCGGGGGACGATGAAATGGTCCCCTGCAGCCCCCCTTGGGGGGCGAACGGGGGGGAAAGAATAATTACAGCAACTCTCCGGAACCAATTGCATCGCTGCGTTGTAAATAATTCTGCTTAGCGTTTCAAAGAAACGTCTCTAAGTAACACATAGCAGCGCTCCTGGGATGGGCTTCATGGTTCTTCCCACGCGGGTACGGGGTTGTTGGTTGTATGTGGAGTGCGGAAGCTCTACTTCCGGTTGCAGGCTGCACTTGCCCTTGATGTATGTAAGTACATCGTGGTGGGCTTGAGTATTTACGACTTGATTAGCAAGGGCGAAAAGGGATCGCTAGTGGTGGGTTTAAAATAATTTGATGAAAACATTTTTAACTATTCAGCCGAATCACCGTCACCCCCTCGCCCCCTTCTCTCGCGCTGCCAGGCTCGAAAGAAGCCACATAACGATTATCTTGAAGAGCCGCTCGGATCGCCTGGCGCAGTTTTCCAGTGCCCTTGCCGTGAACCACGCGGATGAAGGGCATGCCAGCCAGATACGCGGCATCGAGGCGCTGCTCCAACACCTCGAGGGCTTCATCGACGGTTAGCCCTCGAAGGTGGAGTTCCAGCGGGGGAGCGCTGGTTGGCAAAGCGGTTGTCCGGGTTGCTTCCATGCGCTTCTCTTTTCCCTTCTTTTCCGGTCCCGGTTCCCCGTGAAGAGAGAGTTCATTTAGCCCGGCACGCACCCGCAGCCGCCCAATCTGCACCTCCGCCTTTGACTTTCCAAGATCCGTTACGACCCCTTCGGCGTCAAGCGTCCTCAAATAGACGCGATCACCCAAACGTATAGGGCGATGTGGGGTTTCAGGGTCCGGGTCCGGTTGGGCAATCGCTTCCTCGAGATCCTCCGCAAGCGTTTCAAGGCCCTCGGCGACCGAATCCAGCCCTTCCAACGATTGGCCGGCGGTTTCCAGCTGGCTCCGCAAAAGTGTCATCTCCTCGCGGACGCCGTCGAGCTCTTCCAGTGCATCCTCCCGCGCCTGCTGCAGGAGCTCCAGTCGCTCTACCTCAATATCATCTAATCGCCGTCGCAACTCGACCCGCAACTGTGTCCCCTTCTCCCGCTCGACCTCCGCTTCTATTCGTGCTGCATGCGCTAAATCACGTTCTTCGTGAATTTCATCCAAGAGCTTATCGGCGGTCAGTTCTTCAGGGGAAACCATCGAGCGGGCACCGTCAACAATCTTCTTGTCAAGGCCCAATTGACTGGCGATCGCCAGCGCGTTCGACCTCCCGGGAAGGCCGATCGTCAAGTGGTAAGTGGGCAGAAGACTTTTAATGTCAAACTCCACGCTCGCGTTGCGCACGGCGATGGTATTGTGCGCAAAAATCTTCAGCGCCGAGAAATGTGTCGCTACGATCGTCGTTACCTGGCGATCGAGGAATTCTTGGAGAAGGGCTTGCGCAAGGGCGGCGCCCTCCTGTGGATCTGTTCCGGCGCCGAGTTCGTCAAGAACAACGAGCGATTTATCCCCAGCCTTCGCCAGGATGCGGATGATGTTGGAAATATGCGCCGAAAATGTTGACAGAGACTGCTCAATCGACTGCTCATCTCCGATATCCGCGTAGACCGCGTCAAAAAGTGAGAGTTCAGAGCCGGAGGAAGCCGGAATATGCAGCCCGCACTCCGCCATCAACACCAGCAATCCGGCTGTCTTGAGCGTCACCGTTTTTCCGCCGGTGTTGGGTCCAGTGATAACGAGTATGTACGTGTCAGGGTCCAGGATCAGATCAATGGGGACGACGCTTTCCGGATCTAGAAACGGGTGGCGCGCCTGTATGAGTTTCAATGTCGAGCCGGGGTGCTTTCCTCCCGAACGAGGCTCAAAACGCCGCAAGATCGGCTCGTTCGCCTGCATTGTTTCCGCGTAGCGCGCCTTGGCAAACGCAAGGTCCATTCGCGCGAGCGCAGCGACCGTATTTCGGATGGTTTCCGATTGTTCACCTACGAGACTCGAGAGCTCTGCCAGGATGCGCCGGATCTCGTCCCGTTCCGCTAGTTCGAGTTCACGGACCTTATTGTTAAATTCCACCACCTGCAGCGGTTCCACAAAGAGGGTGGCCCCCGATGCGGATTGATCGTGGATCACACATTTCATACGCCCCTTGAACTCTGCCCGCAGTGGGATGACAAAGCGCCCATCGCGTTGGGTGATGATCGGCTCCTGGAGTATGGGGACGATTTTGGGATTGTTGATCAAGCGCTGCAGCTTAGATGTCAATCGGTCATGCGCATGGCGTAGGTCACGCCGGATCACGCCAAGCGAATCTGATGCGCCATCAACCACGTCTCCATGTTCGTCGAGCGCTTTCGAAATGCGATCGATCAACCCCGGGGCAGGGTGTAAGTCGAGCGCAATACGGCTGAGTTCAGGGTACGATTCATCTTCCTTTTTAAAGTGCCTGCCTATCGTCCTCGCCGCGATCATGGTGCTTTTTACATCGAGCAGCTCTGATGCCTCAAGGACAGAGCCCCGGGAAGCGGCTTCGGCCAGGGAGCGAATGTCGTGCGCGCCGCCGATGGTGAGGTCTGTCTTGACGCTCAACAGCAAGCGCGCTTCCGTCGTCTCTGCGAGCCGGCTTGATACGTGCTCGATATCGTCGCTCGGCATAAGCGACCTGGCGAGTTCTTTGGACGCAGAAAACGCGGCGCTATGTGCCAGTTGATCAAGAACCGCCGACAACTCTAGTTTTTGCAGGTCTTTGGTATCCATCGCCGGCAGTGTAACACGATTTCACATGGAATCACGCAAGGGACTAGCTCAAGGGAAAGAGGACGCGAAAAACATATTTTGACCCCTATAAGTAACTTCTTTCAAGTACAATGCTTAACTCAGGAATATAATGGAAAAAAGTAATTTGTTTACTTTATATGTAGTACTGACAATTCACTCGTTAGTCAGCAGATCTTTACGAGAGGCATAGATGCCCGAATTATCAACATCTCCGCCTAAACAAGATCCTTCATTTTGGCCTCTACTGCGCAGCATCCTGCTGGAGATCGCAATCTATGTGCCTGTTGTTGCGACCTATTTTTGGCTGATTCTACGCTACGTAGGCGACAAACTTGTTTCGCTCTATCAGGAATCCTTAACCCTCTATGCCATCGCTGCGACCCTCGCCATTGTTACTCAGGGAGTATTGCTTGAAATACTCACATCCTGGTTGCTGCGCCGTTTTGGCTTAAGGCACTGATCCATGTTTTTTCCAATTTCGCAGGTATTCGCCAATCCCTTCGTCTTGGCAGCAATTGGTTTCATCGTTGGAATATTAGGGGGTTTCTTTGGCGTCGGCGGTGGATTCCTGGCGGGTCCTTTGCTGTTCTGGACCGGGGTTCCGATGAACTTCGTCGTCGGAACGGATCTGGCGCATATGACCGGCAAATCGATCGTTGCAACAAGGCGCCACCGTGCACTTGGGAATGTTGATCTCCGCCTTGGTCTCCTGATGATCATTGGCACCATTCCTGGTATAGAAATTGGCGCGCAATTAATCGAAATCGTCGATAAGACAGGACATGTGGACTATATTGTCGGATACACCTATGTGGTCATCCTGACCGTTATCGGACTCTTTACGGGTTGGGAGAGTATTCGCACCATTCGGAAAAAGCGCACCGATCGGTTAGCCGCCAAAGACGTGCTCGGCGTTGTGAGTGCCAAGAGAAGACCCAGATTATTCACCATCCCTCCTCTGATAAAGCTGCCCGTTTCTGGTGTCGAATCTGTTTCAATATGGTCGATTATTTTCATTGGCTTTTTTACCGGACTTCTTGCCGGGTTCCTCGGTGTTGGGGGAGGATTTGCACGATTGCCTTTGCTAGTTTACGTTATTGGTGTTCCCACGCATGTGGCTGTGGGGACAGATCTCTTCGAGATCATTATCTCCGCGGGTTATGGCACCATCACCCATTCACTCAAGGGCAATGTGGATATCATGATGGCCTTAACAATGCTTACAGGTGCTGGTATTGGCGCACAGATCGGCGCGGTTGGTACGCGTTACTTCTCAGGCCCTACGATCCGATTGATGTTCTCGATTCTCCCTCTCATCGCAGCCGTACTCGTACTTCTTCGTATTGGTATTTGAAAAGGAGTCTAAATGACAGGCGCGTACACCAATTCAACCGTTGGAACATCCATTGTGTGTGTAGGGACTCTAAGCCCGGAGCCTAGGGCGATCCAATTTGCAGAGCAGGTAAGTAAAGCTCTCGGCTTCAATCTCGTGCTTCTACACGTTCCTGAACCTGGAGAAAATGCCGAGTCTGGCGAGAGCATTCTCAATCGCACTCGAGAGTTGCTAACCGATGCCCCGCAGCGGTCGATCCTGGAGAATGGAGATTTCGAGGAGACCCTCCACCAAGAAGTGGATCGTGAACCCTACCAGCTCGTGATCCTAGGAACCTCCTGCCGTGATCCTGAAGAGCGTTTAACAAAAAAGAGTCAGCGATTGGCCTCACGTCTTGCTGATAGTGTCCTTGTAATGTGCGATCCGCCGGAAAAATTGCGTCATCTTCTGATTAGCACGGGCGGTCATCCGGGGTCGATTCCTGTGGAGGATTGGGGGATTCGTCTCGCACGTGGTTCCGGAGCAGAAGCTACGATCCTTCATGTCGTTACAGATGCCCCATCCATGTACATAGGACTCCCAGCGCTTGAGGAGGGATTGGAGGATATTCTCTCCAGAGAGACGCCCCTCTCGCAGCACCTAAAAGAGGCAGTACGCAAGGCAGACTCCGCAGGTGTGGGCGTCAAACTCAGCCTGCGCCATGGAATTGTTGTTGAAGAAATTCTGCGGGCGTGTGAAAAGGAGCATTACGATTTGATCGTGATCGGCTCACACGAACCGGGGCGCATCCTCGACCATCTGACCATGGGCCGGATCGGTCCGCAATTACTATCCAGCGTGAAAACTTCCGTTCTGATCATTCGAACAGAAACGGATACACGTTGAGGGTCTCAAGTATCCGCGATGGAGGCGCCCCTGTTTCTTAGTTCCGGTGGCTGTTACCCTGGGGGCACTCTCTCAAATAATTGGCTCCCGGAAGTGTGGTTCGCTCAAGGCGTCGTTCGTGGTTGGAATTCTCGCGATGGAATGCCTGTTGTTAAAAAATCTCGAGAGGTATTATCAAAGCTGAAGCCTGAGTAGCTATCCTTACATGGCGACACCCGGCTTATGAGGTCCATCCATTCATCACGAGTCATAGAACTGCCGATAACTCAAGCTCTTTGATGACAACCTTCTTCCCGTAAACAACGGTGCTCAAAGGAATCAAGGAGAACAGGAAACGGAGCTACAATATGCCCGATCTTACCGAAGCTTTCCTCGAACTTGTCCGCTTAACTTCAACCGACCTACCCCCCGATGTAGAAGCGTCATTGAAACGTGCTCGAGAACAAGAGACGCCGGGCTCGGCGGCAAAAAGCGCCCTTGATACGATCCTCGAAAATGTCGTCCTGGCACGGAAGAACTCGACACCAATCTGCCAGGATACCGGCACGCCGATCTTCTATGTTCAGCATCCCTCCGGATGGAGCACAACGAAACTGAAGGAGCAGATCCGTTCCGCAGTCGCCGAGGCTACGACAAGAACTTATCTGCGGCCAAATGCCGTCGACGCCGTTACCGGGAAGAATACCGGGAACAACCTGGGAGATTCGGCTTTCCCCACGATTCACTTCGAAGAAATCGAAGGGGAAGATTTAATTGTTGATCTGATCATGAAAGGCGGGGGGTGTGAAAATGTTGGCGCCCAGTACTCGCTGCCGGATGGCCGGCTCAGCGCCGGCCGGGATCTTGAAGGGGTGCGCAAAGTGGTTCTGGATGCCGTGTTCAACGCGCAGGGAAAAGGATGCGCCCCCGGCGTGCTCGGTGTGGCCATCGGCGGGGATCGCGGCTCGTCTTACTACGCCTCGAAAGAGGCGCTCTTCCGTAATCTCGACGATGAAAACACAAATCCAGAACTGGCTAAGCTCGAAAGTCAACTCATGCAAGATGCAAATCAGCTTCACATCGGTCCGATGGGTTTCGGCGGCGATACGACGATTTTAGGCGTGAAAGCTAAGGGCCTGCACCGACTTCCGGCCAGCTACTTCGTCTCCGTCTCCTATATGTGCTGGGCATACCGGCGGCGGCGCATGACCGTCCGCGGCGATGATGCGATCTACGAATGAGGGAGGGACCCAATGCAGAAGATAACGCTACCCATTACGGATGATGTCATCCGCAAGTTGAAAGTTTGCGATTCAGTCTCCCTCTCCGGTGTGATGATTACCGGGCGCGATGCCGTTCATAAATGGATGATCGATACCTTTATCAAGAAGAGCCGCAAACCTGAGGGCGACGACAACGCGGTCTATGAGGCGCTAAAACCCATCCTTGATGGCGGCGCTATCTACCACTGCGGACCTGTCGTCGCCGGCCTGGATACTGGTGAGTATTCCTTCGTCGCCGCAGGTCCGACAACGAGCATCCGCGAAGAGCCCTACCAGGGTGATGTGATGCAGCACTTCAACATCAAAGCCGTTATTGGGAAAGGTGGGATGGGACCAAAAACGCTGGAAGCTTGTAGTGATGTGCCGGGAGTATATTTGCACGCGATCGGCGGGGCCGCTTCATTGATCGCACAGTCCGTTCAGCAGGTACTCGGTGTCCACAAACTCGATTTCGGAGTTCCCGAGGCGATATGGGTGATCGAGGTCAAGGATTTTCCCGCTGTCGTGACCATGGATGCGCACGGTAATAGCCTGCACGCAGAAGTCGAGGAACGCTCAAGGGCAGAGCTCGACAAACTCCTCGCATCCTAGTCGTGCCGGACCAGGCAATAAAAAGCACGCGCCCTGATGAGGCGCGTGTTGATTATTTAAGCGGGCGGGTCTCGTACTTAGCCCTCGGGTATGCTGTTGTCCTGGAGGAAGGTAAATTCAGCCTCTATCCCATTGACCGTGACTGTGTAATCCCCAGCGGGCAGCCCATAAACATCTAGGGGGATATTCTGCTCAAACTCCTCGATGACCTGAATACACATAACTTCCGCCTCGCGCAGGGTCGTGATAAGCACTTCGAAGTGGCTGCCATCACGCACGACGGAGACTTCGTCAATTTCTGTGCAGGGATCGGGGAGATATCCGCTGGCGATGCTATGGACTCCAAGCGGGAAAGATTCGAGAAACACGATCTCGACATTCTCCACCACAGCCTCTCCGTGGATGACCTCTCCTGAACCCTTCGGCGCGGGCGAGTCCTTGAACGCTCCCGGCGCACATCCCGTGAGAAGCACCATCGTCAGAATGATCGACAACATATAAGCTCTCTGATTCATGTGGAACCCTCTCTCTAACTTCGTTTTGTTATCCTTGTCGGTCTACATTGAAGAGACGAATCAACACCTCCATATGTTCCCGCTTTGTAAAGTTGGCTAGGGTAACCGGCGCGACTTGCAGGCCACATAGATTGTGGTCAATTCGAGCACAGACCAACTCTGAATCGCCACCAGTTTACTGGGTTATCGGTCCTGATGTTCGCCCGAGGAAAAATGAGCTTTCATCCCGCTCAGGAAGGCCGGTACCACCTCTCGTGGAAACCGCGGCCACGTAAGTATGACGGCGGCGAGAATCCAAGTTACGAGCCACAAACCGGCCGACGGCGCGTAAATGAGGGATACATAGATGAACCAACCGTATATTGGAGCCTGAAAGAGCATTCCCATCTGGCGTGGGGTCCCCGCTCGCCAGGAGTACATCGCCCAGATCAGAATATAGATCACGCCGACAGTCTGTTGCACATAGCCGGTAGCTACCGTGTAAATCAACAAACCAAGCGCAACTGCCATATCGATCTCGAGGTCATGATCGCCTAACCAGGAGTCGTAGCGTATCCGGCTTCGACGAGCGAGGGCGCCGTCGAATATATCTCCAGTCCAGTCTGCAATAAGCAACATAACCGCCAAAGGCAGACTTTCTTGGCCTCCGGTCAATGCCAGCCAAGGAAAAATAATGAGAAGCAACCCACGAGTGAAAGTAAGGAAATCTGCAACTTGCTTGGCGACCACCTGGCACACTCCTTAGCACGAGGGTTAAACCACAGCCGACCTATTTAAATACTACACCAGTTTTGGCGGACTTCCTGATAATATTCCGACTTTTTGCTCCAATCCATTCAATCCTTCTTCCTCGTTACCCGGCCGTTGCCTTCTATTAACTTAGCTAACGCTTCAAGCCGCACAGAGGAGCTAAGTGTGTCAAGGCCATCATCCCAGAGATGGGAGTTAAGCACAAAAATTGAGTTGCTTTAAGCAGTGTTCTTAGATATGGGCTGCGTGGAGAATGATGCCTTCACACACAATCATGAGCACACGCTGGGGGATATGTAAAGGCGAGCGTTCCAGGAACCTATCCTGGACAAATTTTCCCTACGGTGAGAGCGCAACGGCGCCAGTCACTACAAATGACTTGTATCGATGATGGGGTTTTTATTTTGTGTCTAAATGGGCAAATTCTGTATACTTATGGTGAAATCTAGCACAAATATCCTTTTTTTCCATAGGAGGGTGACACATGACATTTCTAGACCGAGTCGTTTTATTGGTGACCGGCTTGGCTGCCCTGTACTTGGCTTGGCGCTTCTACACTCGCTACTCAAAAGAGAAGAAGCTCCATGACATTTACTATATGATGGGCTTCCTCGTTCTGCTCGTATCCGGGCTTCTCCTCATTTGGAAGGGCTGGGAGGCTTTAGCCTCTCCCTATGTGCTAACCGTCGCTACCCTGATTCCGTTGGGGATTTCATTGGGCCTCATGAACCAGTATTTCGCCAAATGGAAGAAGGCCTACGCCTGGTTCGCCCTGATAGGCCTTCTGGCGATCGCATATACCAGCATTAACGGGTCCGACCTAAAGAGGTTCGCTGTACCCATATTCCATGGCGTTGCCGGCTTGATCATCTTCTTGGGACCCTTCATGCTGGGCGGAAAAGCGCCAAAGGGATTCTGGTGGGTTGGGGTAGGCGGTGCGCTAATTGGTATCGGCGGGATCGCCCTGGCATTCCTCACGTCTGGCACGCAGTTGCTCTTCTTCAGCCAGGAATTTGTCCTGATGATCTTGGCCCCGCTGCTGCTCCTGATGACGCTGGCTTTCGCCGGGGGATTCGTCAAGCAATTCGCCGCCGATTAATCAAAAAGGAGAGCACGGCATTTCACAAGTGTAACAATTTCTGTTACCGCCGGGTTCTGACGTCATTTACAGCCCAATAGTTCGAAATCGTGAATTGAAGGATGTCTTTCAATCGAAAGACATCCTTCGTTATTATCATTCCTTCCAGCTCCTAATGAACGCCCATTCATCTGCTTAATATACCCTTGCAGCTCTGTTATTCTCGGTATATATGAGACCATCCCCGAACCCACTGGCTAAGTTTCTTCTACCCCTCTATTAAGGTCTCTTTTGTCTGAAAGCAGAACTCATGCTATAGCAACCGCGCAACCCCCATGTTATGATTAGGAGGAAATTTCACAAAGGACGTAAATGGAAAAGTACGCCAAGCTGCTCAGAAATGTCGAGCATTTTCGGAAGCTAACAGTAGCTGACCTGCGCTTCGTCATCAATGCAGGTCAATTGAAGCGTTTTCGGTGTGGTTCGGTAATCTTCCAAGAAACTGAGCCCAGCGCGGGCATGTTTGTACTTTTCTCAGGGAAGGTACATTTATGCAAACTCAGCCCATCGGGGCAGGTGCAAATCATATCCATCGTTGAGCCGGTGATCATGTTCAATGAATTGACGGCGATAGACGGTGGCCCCAATCCCTTCACCGCGATCGCGGTAGAAGCGTGTCTAACATGGAACATTGGCTATGATGACTTCCACTCATTAGTCATGCGCTACCCTGACCCAGCTATTGGCTTAGCGATGATGCGGGTGCTGGCGAGACGCACCAGGCATCTCATCGACCGTTGCGAGGACCTCTCCTTCCGATCTGTGCTTGCGCGGACAGCCAAGATACTCCTTGAAATGAGCGATAATGGTGCAAATGCAATCGATCGTGGTAAGTATCCGATTAAAGATGTGGCCGCGAGTATTGCCACCGTACCGGAGACGCTCAGCCGCTCCTTTAGTATCCTCAGCGAGCGCGGCATGATAAATTGCACCAGAAAGGAAATCACCATCTTAGAGCCAATTGAACTATCTGTTGCCGCTCAACTAGAACCTTACCCCTTCAATAGTTGCGCTATAACGGTTGAGCCAGAGATTGCCTGAGGCTTCTCCAGCCTCGCGGCCAGAACAAGCACCTACCACCGCAGCAACATCGTAACTGTTGCATTGTCAAATCATGATCGGCACCGATACCATCCATAACCCGAAGCTACCAACACGCGGACGGTGCTTGTCTGACCTGATACAATTCTGCAACCCGCTCAGTTTCCCGAGAGCGGCGGCCGGGGATAGGGTCCTAGCATCCGATGGTAGATCACATTAGCCATTTTCCTGCGGACCAGTAAACCCTGAATAAGAGCAGTCGCAACACCCCATATCCATGACGTAATGCAATTTGCCCATTGTTAAAGACTATTAATACAAAATGTGGCAAACTTATTGTGAGCGATATCACAAGCTTGCTGATTGCCATAACAAATAATCCTTGGAGTAGTGATAATGAAAGCAATAACTAAACGATTTCAATATTTCTTCCTTTCGACCAAAGGATTGGCTCTAGTTGCCATTGCCCTGGTATCCCTCGTCACCGCCATCTGGGGCACACTCTCCGGTCCACTGGCTGAAATGGGTATCAACGACATAACCGTCCGGTTGTTAGGCATGGACTTAGTGCCTGCCGAACGGGAAGGTCGCTTGATCATGCTCTATCACAGCATCGCCATGACCGTGGTGGCTATTCAGGTGTATTTCATAACCCACGTCATGTCGATGAAAAAGCATGAGCGGATTATGATAAATGCCACGGTGACTGCCGGCTATATGCTTGCGCTGACCTTCGGCATGTTGTTTGGTTATTTCGGACACAACTGGATTTACCATGGCTTGTTTATTGCCGGCCAGACACTCATGTACTTCGGCGGGGTTCTTCTGGCAATAGCGTTGTGGCCGTGGAAGAAGGAATACTATATCCAAGACCCGAAGTCAGAATATGCCCACACCAAAAACGGCATGGACCTGGAAAGGGCGGCTTTCTTCGCCATGGCCATCACAACTTTGGGCTCAGCCTTGCTGGGTGCGATCGCTGGTGCGTCCTTCGGCAACGGCTTCGTGACATTCCTGGCCGAAGACACGGTCCGCGACCCGAACAAAGGGCTCCTTGCCCGGGCCGTCATCGGACACCTTCACATCATGGTCGCCCTAACCGGTGTAGCCATAACCCTGATTGTGGGCAAATGGTACGACTTCAAAGGCATCCTGCACAAGATCGCAATGCCAAGCATGATCTTTGGGTCAATCATTCTCGCTCTTGGTTGTGCTTTAATGATACCGGCCCAGTATTATGCCCACCTAATCATTTATGTCGGCTCGACGTTTGTCTTAGTCGCCGGATTGCTCCTCGTGATCTACGGTTGGGGCAGGTTAATCAGAGACCGTCTGGCAGAACAAGGGATTGAAAAAGCCTCCTTCGGCCAAAAGTTTAAGGCATTATTCCATGACCCCGTGAAATTCGGCGCAACCTGGCAAATGGTGTATATGAATTTCTGTGTCACCTTTGTCGGCCTCTTCATGGCTGCCAAATTGGATGACATTATCCGCCGCCTTCCACTGCGCGAAGAGCGCATAACCCTGACCGGCCACTGGCACGTCCTTGCTGCGATTATCGCCACCATCATGCTCTTCTACTTCGCTGATCTTATGGGGCTGAAAGGCAAAGCACGCAAGTGGTTCGGGTGGTTGGTGATCGTCTCCTCGGACCTGGCATTTGGAGCCGCAACTGTCTTTGCACTGAAGCGATTGTTCGTCAGCGAGTCAGACCAACAACCCCTGGTTGACACCCTTGATCTACTAACCGAGTTTGGACTAGGTCTTCTTCTGATCGTTATCGCCGCCTTCTTGGGATGGAGGCTGATTGATCTATTCAAGAAAAACGGCCGCTGGGCGAAAGAACTGTCCGACGCGGAGCTATAGACAACCGTTAAAAAGAATATATCCAACCTGCATTTAATTCTGGGCGAGGAGATACCCTGATGAAACGTACATTTTTCTTCCTTTTGTTTGTCACATTACTAACCGCGGGCTGCGCATCCTCCACTGTCGAGGCCACCCCTCCGCCGCAGATCGAGACCGGTGTCGATCCGGATAGTTGGGCGCTCATTCCCGCTGGCGAGTTTCTTGCGGACTTCACCAATGAAGAAATCTTGGTGGATTACGACTATCAAATGATGGTTACCGATGTGACC
>DAOUDJ010000074.1:0-13921 GCA_034430795.1 Anaerolineales bacterium
CAGAATAAGGTCGAACACATCCGTGAAATCGCCAAAGATCGCGTGGCGCGTGATGCTCGTGCTCTTACTTAGGCTCGCATTTTCAAAACGAGTCTCCAACTGGAATGCGATCGCATCCTGCTCAGCAATGCTGCCAATCGCTTCAAGGTTTCCACGGACACGGATCGTATCAACTTGGTTCGGTCTATTCGTCAACTGACCGAATGAACCGAAATCCATATAGATACGAGAACCTGAAAGATGCTTCGATGTCACCCCCACAATCTGGTAGGTTCGCTGCCGGTTTCCAATTTTCAGTGTGATCTCGCTCCCAATTCCTATTCCGGATTCCTCATCTAGAAGGTCATCGTTCACAACAATCTTGCTTGTGTCACTGGCTTCAAACCAGCGCCCCTCGAGCATGAGCGGGTCGATCGTGACCGCATCATAGGGGAGACCAACGACCTCGAGCTCCCCACTCTCGCTTCCATCTTCCCTGACGATGACGCCAATCGACTGAGCCCACCCCTCCGCTACCGAGATTTCAGGTATTCTCAGCGCCTCCCGTTCAACGGTTTGTTTTTTGGACCCATATGGCAAACCAAGCGCGGCGTCGAAGTCGACATAACGAGCTATATTCTCGATCTGAACGGTCAACGAAGCGCGTGTGCTAAATACGGCGATAAACATAGCACCTGCTAGCGTAAGCGTAAGAAGCGTGAATACCAGCCGCGCCTTATTACGGAATGTATTCCTCAGGGCGAGCACAATCGGCGGAGCGAGATTTCGAACTTTCATCAACACACGATCCAACCAACCGCCGCCCTCGGACCCAATTCCGTATTGATAGATCGCATCGTAAACCGACATGCGGGTGCCGGAGAGAATGGGATAGATGGCCACGCCAAGCGGCATCAGCAAGCCCAGAGTGATCTGAAGCGCCATGACCTGCCAAGAAATATTAACCGTGGTGAGATCAAAGTTGACGAATCCAGCCGCGAATTCTGCGAGCCACCAAGATCCCAATAATCCTAGTGGCAGTGCCACGGCAAGGCCAAGCACGCTATACGCGAGGACGTTGAAGAAATACATGGCGATGAGTTGGCTACGAACCGCACCAATGGAGCGCATAATGCCAATCTGTCTGATCTGCTGAACAAGAATGGCGGAGACAGTGTTCACCACAAGCCCTCCGCTCAAGAGAACAGCCATGACGCCCATAATCTGCAGGATGAGAAGAAACCCGTCGATCTGGTCTCCCGCCCAGTGCATGCCTGGATCGGAACCCAGCCCAGGGACCCCCATGCTCCCAACGCCGTACCCGGATGGTTCGATCACCCGATCGCGGATGATGGCGCCGACCTCAAGTACGTGCTCTCGGTCATATTTATTCTCAGCCACAACGACATCGAGTTTATTGTAGTAAGCGGGCTTACCCATCCATTGCAGGCTTTCAAGGTTCACGTAGCCCGTGACGTCCCCCAGCAGTGCATAAGGCATCCCGTAAAGGTCATGGACGATGCCGACAAGCTCCAAATCATACGTGCGGTCCCCTTCCATCTTGATCGTGATCGTGTCACCGACCGCAAGACCCAGCCCTTCTGCCGATTGTCTCTCTATGGCGATCTCGCGAACACCGAGCAACATCCTCCCCTCTACGAGGTCCACCCGATTCACTTTTAATTCGGTCAGATCCGGGAATGCGTTTAGAGAAAGATCGTCCCAGCCCCCCTCACTGTTCAAAACCGATGCTCTTTCGACTCTCCTCGCCTGAACGTCTTCCACTTCTCGCATCGCGTCGACTGCGCTGGTTAGGTCTCGCTGAAATGGGGATATATAAATTTCCAAACTCGCTGGATTGCCGGCAGCGAAGGATCCATAGAGATCCCGCTGCACCATGATCCCCGCGTTCGTGATCATTCCGACCGAGGCGACACCGATGGCGATGGAGAAGATTACCAAAAGAGAGCGGGAGCGGTTACTCCAGATGTCTTTCAGTATCTTTGTCCAGCGAGTCGGGATGGGCATTCTGTTCCCTATCTCCTTATGAGATCTTTAGAGCAATGCATGAGTTCGCCGCGAGACATGGTTAGATGAGGGAGCTGCTTCGTGCGAAGAACGTCCATTCGACGGCACTTTGATTGATCTGCTGCTGATGATGCGTCCGTCGGATATCTCTAGAATGCGGCTCGCTCGTTCAGCGATCTCTTGATCGTGAGTTACGATGACCAGTGTCTTACCGAGAGAGATTAAATCAGAAAATAGATCATAAATGTCGTCCGCAGTTTGCGAATCGAGATTCCCCGTCGGTTCATCAGCGACAATCACATTAGGATCGTTCGCCAGCGCACGCGCGATGGCGACCCTCTGCTGCTGCCCACCCGAGATCTTCGACGGCACCTTATGCGCGTGCTCACGGATGCCCACTTGATCGAGCAATTGCAAAGCACGCTCGCTGCGCTTCGCGAGCGGGTATGTGTCACAGAAATCCATGGCCAGCGTGATATTCTCAACCAGTGATAACGTTGGCAACAGCTGGAAAAATTGATAGACCACGCCCAGGTTGCGCCCACGCCAGCGCGTTAATTCGTCATCGCTCATGGAATGGATAGAGACTCCGCCGATCTGTACTTCGCCAGCGTCTGGGCTGTCGATGCCTGTGATCATGTTGATCAACGTGGATTTACCTGCTCCTGATTTACCGAAAATGGCGAGGAATTCCCCCTCGTGCACTTCCAGATTGATCCCCTTGAGCGCTTCGACCCCGTTGGCAGCAGTCGGATAGACTTTCACCAGATCTCTTACTTTGATGAGAGCCCCGTTTTCACGCTCATTCGTGCCTGATATTTTGGCAATTTCCATTAACAAAAAACCTCGCCGTTGAGATATGCCGTATTGAGAATTTCAATGAGCCCTTACGGCGTGTTTGCAATAAGCGACGATCAGCTCTCTCGCAGCACATGCTGCGGCTGATCGCCGGCAACGGGTTATGTTAACACAGGATAACCGGGGTTTGTATTAGAGTTTCATTACAGTTTCCTTACGGTTTCTGCGCTCATTTAATAATGGGGAATGATGGCGTTGGCCTCGCAATGGTGCACAAGGATTCTTAGGCCAATTCAAAGAGCGGAGGGAGCATTATGAGTGAATACGGATCGATCCTTGAGACGATATACCTGTCCCTCAATCTTCATAATGGGGATGCCTAGGTCGCCATTGCACGGCTCGCTCGGAATGACAACGGGGTGCCATAGAATGAGTTGAGAAGTGTTGCTTGGAGATCTACGGTAACGCTTCCCGATCCAACGTCTGCTGAAGATTATTCGCAGATGTTGCCGGAAAGCGCAGGTAGGTCTCGGTCGCGTCGGACAGATTCGCGTAGACGCCGCGATAGGAGGGGGGCAGCAGCGCCGATATTTGGTACATGATCTCGTCAATCATTTGCCGCCGCACTTCTCGCGTCACCGGCACGCCATTCGTTTGTAAGGTGAAGGGATGCCCCACCACAATCCGATAGGTGGTACGCCGCAGATGGGTTAAGTTATCCCAGAAATCCTCATGCCGGTAACTGGCCATCGGAAGCAAAGGCGCGCCGCTGCGCAAGGCCATGATCACCACGCCGGGATGACCTTTCCCAAGCACCCCATCGCCGCTGCGAGTGCCCTCTGGCGCCACAGCCAGGATCGAACCCTTCTCCAACGCCGCCAGCCCAAGACGGATCGCGCCAACATCGGCTGTACCTCTTTTTACGGGGATGCCGCCCCACGTGTCGAACAGAAGACCCATCAATTTGTTATCCCAGGACTCAGCCTTTGCAAAGAAAGCCATTGGGCGAGGCAGCAGGTGGGTATACAATACCGGCGGTTCCAGAAAGTTGATGTGATTGGATACGAGTATCAGCGGTCCATGAGCCGGAACACGCACCAACTGAACAGCGTCGATGCGGCACAACATCCGCATCAGACCTTTTATTATCGCATTGACCAACCGGCTCATTAACGTCACGGTTTACGACCCTATTTCTGACAGATGATTTCGATCTGACGCGGAAGGATTTCCATTTTTAACTGCTGACCCTCGGTGCAGAGCGTCTCTCCATCGGCGTGTGCGGGTAAACTTCCCTCAAGTGCGGTTACAACGATGCTGCGGGTTCTACCAGTTTGGATTGAGGGCTGGGATGCCTGCGTCCCCGCCATAAAACGCGGAATCAGGGCGAAGATCCTCGCTTTGCTAACCTGTTCAGCGATACAGAGATCCAGCAGACCGTCATCGATGACCGCCTCTGGCGCCATCATGAATCCACCACCCATCCGGCGTCCGTTCATGATGGAGACCATCAAGGTATATTTGTCCATCGTCTGCCCGTCGAACTCGATACGAACTAACGGGGCTTGATAGTAGAGGAAGATCGTTTTAATAGCGGCAACAATGTACGATAAGAAACCGTGAAGACGCGTCATTTTCAACGCCTCAAATCCCACGACAGCGTCGAAACCGATGCCCACCCCATTGCCAAAGTAGCGCCCCTCAGGATACAGACCGCCCATCACTAATCCCACATCCATGCTGGTTCGGAAATCCTCCACCAGAACCCGGCACCCCTCTTCCAGACCCGGGGGAACATTTACACCAAAGGCAAAGTCGTTGCCGCGCCCGATCGCAATAACGCCCATCGCCACGCCTTCCGCGCCGGCTTTTTTAGCGAGCATCAAACCATTGATCACTTCATTCGCAGTGCCATCCCCTCCGGCGACGACGACAACGTCGAAACCATCAAGTGCGGCCTGCTTCGCCAGCTCCACCGCATGCTCGGGTCTTTCGGTGAGGACAAGATCGAACTCCATGTTATGCTCGCGCAGGAACCGCTCCAGATCCGGAACGGCATCTCCCGCAGTACCCCTGCCAGCAGTAGGGTTGACGATGATTTTGTATTGGGTCATCTTGATGAACTCCTTTGAGAATGCCGGGTAAAAACCCATCCGAATGCGTGACGATGCATGGCTGGGGTCGCACGCGTTTCAAGCATTTGCTGTAGATATATATAACCTGATTAGGTATTCGAAACAAACCCCGGACCACCCGCGATCTTCACACTAGGCTCTCCATCCTCCCAACTTCTCTCCCAGGCGGTCTGAGGCGTCAAGCAATTGTTTGCGCAGTGCCAGAGACACGATTCCTAGAAGCAAGAGGATGAACCCTGTACAGCCAATGATGATGGCTGTTGGAATCCCGGATAGAACGCTGAAAGCCACTGTTATGACGCTCAATAATACGAAGATGATAGGGACGAAAATAAAGCTGCGGGCACGGACAACCAGGCCATAGATGATCATGACCAGGGATTGGAAGAAAAGGATGAAGAAGAACGATAATTTATCGCTAGAAACCATTTGTACGTAGGTTGTGCTGAGCAAGATTAATTGCGACACCAATCCGGTTATGAAAGCAGCCACAAGATTGTCTCCACGAACTAAAAGATAATGCATGATAATGCCCAAAAGGGCTGCCCCGATGGAGTAGAACTGCGGTTCTATCACCTCGAGTTCATGAAGCGCCATAAAATACGCCGCGAGATAAAATGCATTGGCCGGAAACCCAAGCCAAACATTTCGTTTGCGGAAAGCTTCGAAGGCGTACATCGTGGCAATCAGAGCGATGACGACGACAGAGGGTTGACCGCCCTCAAAGAGGGCGCTTATGGCTGTTATGGCGCTGAGCAGCAACCCGCTGACACGCAAAACTTTACCCCACCCCTCTACTTTGAAGATCGTTCTCAGACTCAGGCCCAATAGATAGTAAACGAGCGACAACCCCAAGAAGCTCCACAACCAATCGGTCTGGTGAAGATAAATCACACGAAATACGAGCGCGAGGGAAATGCTTGCTGTCGCCAGGTACCCAAGACGATGTTGAGGGTAAAGAAGCGCATATGCTCCTAGCCCGACGCCCATAATCAGGTATGCCACGGCGGCTTCCAAGGATGCATCAGCCAATCCATTCACCGTGTTGATAACCAAGAAGATGAATCCCAGCAGGAAAGCAAACAGTTGAGGGGGAAGGAACCATTCCTTCCTTCCTTTTTTCACTCTTCTGACTGCCAGGTCGATCAGTAACATCGTAAGAAGGGGAGGAAGCAGTCGATATCCGCTATAAAAACCTCTTGCTGCGATCGACGGAACGAAGAAAACAGCGAAGTATGCCCATAAAGCAAAGGTGAGGCCAAATACCCAATCGATGGAGCGCGCCTTCCAGAGACTCAGGAGAAGATACACTACGGCTGTGGCCAATACATAACCGAAATTCATCTTCGGTCCAATTTCTAAAGCCAGGATCCCCGCGTAGGCAAACGGTAGCGAACTGGCAATTTGAATAGTTGGGCTGAAAGTTTCGATGTCGGGAAATTTTGTCCTAGATAGGAAATGACTTGCAAGAGCCAATAAGCTGCCCCAGATCCAGGCTGCGTTAACAACGGTCTGGAGAGAAGGGGACGCTTCTTGCAGGAAGAACAAAGGAATAGGTATCAGGCAGATCGCCGCCATCGCTCGAAACAGCACGGAGGGGGTTGTTCGATTGCTCCACAAATAGGCCAGCATTACGGTCAGCCACATGCATCCGACGCTTAACCAGGCGACATCCTTGAAGGCGCCAAACATTCCCCATTTAAAGATGAGATCCATCGAAGAAACAAAAAGAAGCCCAGGAAGAGCAATATGCACCACGATAAAAAGAAGTTTGTGCGTACTTTTATCGAACGTACGCCGTATTTGAACAGATAAAACTAACCCCAACAAAGAGGCGATTGCAAGAACGAAAAGAGTCGTATGGAATGAGGCGCTGATCCAAGATGAGAAGAAGACGCCGGTCAGCATGAAAGCCATCAGCGCCAGCAGGCTGAATAGGCGAGATTCGTAAAGCCAGGTGCCGGCGATCCAGATTACACCAAGGAGAGCTGCGACACCCATCCAATAGGGGTCCATATGGAATTCTGGCGATGCGTAAAGATCGAGAATCACGGCAGCGTTAATCGGAATGAGTAAAGTGCCGATCAGAGAAAGGGTGAAGCTGGCCATAGGGATACGGCGATATAAAAACCATGCCGTGATTATTGCGCCAATCGTAACCGCGCTGATGATCGGAAGCCTTGCGGCTTCGACGATTGCAGCGAGGATGAATGAGGCGGCAAGGATGAAAAACGCCCCTAAATAGAGTGCGATCTTGACGCTTGTTTCGCTAAGAAGCAATTGGGAGAGATTGCGCCGGTCACCGGGGCCCGCCTTCGCTCTCACTGCTCTCTTGGATGACGGTCGAAATTCATACCGGTTCCTAAGGACTCTCGCGACCTGGGAGGGGAGCAACCCCTCCGCTTCCCATCTTTGGAGGGCAGCGAGAATAACCCCCCGGTCATGGGGCAGCACCTCCTTCGTTGTTGGTCTGTCACTTGTCTTTGAGAGATTTTGGAGCGCAATGAATGCATTATCGCGAACCTCGGAATTGCGGTCGTTTGCTGCGGTCAGCTCGAGAGCTTTCAGAATTGATTCTTCATAGGACTGAAGGTTTCCTATGGCTTGCACGGCTTTTAGCCGGTCTTTCGCGTTCCTACTCCTTAATCGCCTGATGAGAATGTGAATTTCTTCTTCCGTTGCCTGTGTCATAGCGAACAATCTCCATAACTCCTACATATTTTAAAAGGTATTCTCTCTAATTGATTCTCCAATGTCAATTGAGTCAAACTTCGCCGCGCTTCAACCGCGGCGATCATTTTCGGGTATTTCTCCCCTAACTTTACTTATCTTACCTTTTTCTCAACCTGGGCTAGGCGATTCCCCCCAGCAGGACTCGCAGGGCAACAGCGAGGTTGAGAAAGAGGAAAAAAAGATCCACACCGAGCGCTGCCCCCGGCTGAGCATCTAGCTGTGCCTCGAGAGACGCGAACCAAGCTGCTGCCAAACCGGTGAAGATCAACACACCTGCCCCCGCCCAGGCTGTCGTAAAGACCGGGTCTAAGCTCATAAACACAATCACTGCCCAGCCCAGAAGGTATGCCCAGGAGAGCAACCAGAGCCCGATGCCCACCTCCCTCATCCGGGACCCCAATCTCCGCCCAAGCCACGCGGTGAGCGCGAACACCAGCACTGCGAACCCGGCCGAGAGCAACCAGGCTGAGAACACCACCTCCGCTGCCAGCGCGCGCAGGAACACACCGAGTGCAAGGCCGAGCGCTGCTAATAGACCGGCGTTCCATCCCGGTACAGACTTGAAGGTCATCAAAGCGATGAATAACAGCAAGCTGATTACACCAGCCAGCAGCATGAATGTGCTGCCCGATTCCTGTGGACCAAACCACAGCCCAACCATAGAGCCCAAAAGCCCCAGTAGGCTGAACGGTACCACCTGGAGTAAGAAGCGTGTCCAGAACATCTGCCGCCTATCTCTGCGGTATTTCCGATTGACCGTCTGCTGTTAGGTCAACCCACTGATCACTTAATAAACCGGCGAGCAGGATCGTCGCTCGCCGACGGATGGAGACCAATAGCCGCAGCACGGGAATACTCGGATCGCCTGGTGCATAGCCGGGCTGCGGGTAGGTAATATCGATGGCCAATGTGTCCGGATTGGCGACATCAAAGCCGTTCCGGTTGGCGTATTCGACCGCCTCGGTCGCTGCGATTCCTAGCATTGCATCAGAGACGAGCGTAGCGCGGTCCTCATCTTGAAGCCACGCGGGGACATCCCCCGGGAAGGGTGTTGCCGTCATCACGCCCGGTGGTGTGGGCGAGGGTGTGCTCGCCATGACCGTCTGACGGGCGACAGCGAGCGTGACCATCTGCTCGGCGACGACGCTGATGCCAGCATCCGCAGCCGCTTGTGCAGCGCGCTTCATCCGCCCCCGCTCGATGAACAACCTTCCTGCGTCCACTGCTACAGCTAACAGGAGCAATATGACCGGCATCAAGACAGCGACGATAATCAAGATCTGTCCTTTACGTCGCATGGCTAATTAGAATACTCGATGCGGCTCGTGGCTTCCGCGCCAAGCGTTACGGTGATAGGCAGCGGCAAAGCTAGATTCATGGGATAAGCTAGCCGAACCGTAAGTGGTTCACCCCGCGGTTTTGGCCACGGCAAGACGGCGCGCGCCGCCTCATCCGGATTGATGTTTACAGTCACGGAAGTGGGGTCGCTCAATCCAATCAAGGAGGCCTGCACTGCGCCGATTATCTCAGCATCCCCCTCCCCCAAGCTCGGATTCAGCGTTGTCCCGGCGCGCGCCCCTTCCCAGGCTGCTTGCGTGAGAATGATCTGAGCGTTGATCAGCACCCCCAGGTTGATCAAACCCAACATTAAAAGCAAAAGGATAGGCAAGACGATGGCGAACTCCACGATCGCCTGACCCTGGCAACACTTTTGACGTTTTACGCTCTGGTTTATTAGCATTATTCCAATGGATCGACGCAGGTTGCAGCCCCGCTCGTTTCCATGCAACGAAGTTAATGTGCGCCGGTTATTTGTCTTCCGGTGTGAATCTATTTACATTCACCATCAGCGCCCCAAGAATAGATGCAAGATCGGCGGCGCCAGGTAGACGATTAACAGAGCGGGAAGGAAGAAGAAAACCAACGGGAAGACGATCAGGATCGGCAGCCTGCGGCTGGCCTCCTCAGCCCTGCGCCTGCGTCTGGACCGCAGCAAGACTGTTTGAACCCGTAAGATTCGAGCCAGCGAGGTGCCCAAACGGTCGGTTTGCCTCACCGCGGCGACGAAGGCGCCCAAATCCGGGGATGGATTCCGCTCTCCGAGTTCTTCGAGAGCCTGCCCGCGCGGATGGCCGCGGTCTAGCTGCCGGACCATGCGGCGTAGTTCATCCCCGAGTAATCCTGGATACCTCTCCGCAACCCTGCGCAGTGCGGTTTCAAATCCGAGCCCCGCTTCCATTCCCAGAGTCAATCGATCCATGAAGTAAGGCAACTCGTTATCGATATCCATCAGACGCCGTTCGACCCGCCAGTCGAGCCACATTTGAGGCCCGTAATAACCTCCGACCATCAACACAATCGCCAGAAACAACCCGACCAGATCCCACCCCCGCCAAATGCCGAGCAGTACGCCGAACGCTATTGATCCTAACAGGAGAAGCCATCGGAACGCAGCAAAATCGCGGACGGACCACGGCATCCCTGAATGTACCAATCGCGACTCCCCCATTTTAGAGAGCCAGCGCCGAAAAAAAGCTTCAGGCAGAGGGACGAACTCCAGGATGGGTATGAGACGTTCCGCCAAACTGATCTGCTTACCTGGCGATTTCCCCTCCGCCGCCCGAACCTGCGCCCCTTTCAGCACAAGATAGACGATGATGAGCGCTACCAAGCCGGTGAGCGTGGAAATCACAAGTGGGAGAAGGGACGTTTCCATATTCAATACCGGATCCGGACCATGCGTGAGATGATCGCCCACCCAACAAGCTGCAAGACTAACGCGACCACGACAAGCAATTGCCCGATGAGCGTGTCGAAGAGCACATCGATATAGCGGGGGTTAAAAGCCAGGAGAATGCCCGCAGAGACAGGGACCAACGCGGCGATAACAGAGCCCGAGAGTCTTCCCTGTGTGGTGACTGCTCGCACTTCGCGTTCAAGCTCCACGCGGCCGCGCAGCAGATCAGCGGACTCTTCCAGCATGCGCACCATATCTCCGCCGAACTGCCGCTGCAGAATCAAGCCATCCAATGCCAGCGCCAGGGATTCATCGGGGTGCTCTGAAAGAAGCTTGCGAAGGGCTTCATCAATCGGATGTCCCAGAGCAATTCTTCTTGATAGTTTCGAAAAAGCCTCTCTGATCGGCGATGGAAGATCTTCCTGCGCGAAGCGAATCGCCTGTTCGAAGGACAGACCGGCTGAAAGGCCGGAGGCGAACGAGTCGAGCGCCTGCGGGAGCTGCTCTCCGAACCGACGTCGATAAGCTTGCGCCCGATTGCGAATCCATGTTTTTGGCAAAATCGGCAGGATGAAAGCCAGTGCGACCCCCAGCAACAAACCCCCAATTCGATAGCCGAGGAAACTGCCCACCAGCGCCGTGGCGATGAGGAGCAGCAAGTAGCGCGAGGGTTTACCGCCCAACTCGGCGTCCTGCCATTCCTCGAACAGCGCTAACCCCCACGTTGTCCTCCATATGGGCTTCGCCAGCCACTCCAGAGGGTCCGGGATCCTGCGCAATAGCCATAAGATGATGGGCTCCGGTTCTAGAGCGGGCAGTTGAGAAACATCAGCAGTACGCGCCTTCCAGACCCGGCGCATCGTGCCCGCTTCCACCCACAGGATCAGCGATAGGACAACCATCAGGGTCGCAGAAGCGAGGGCGATCGCCGGGAAGAAGGCTGGATGCGCCCATGAAGCTGACTGCAGCTGTCGACGGAACAGCCAGACGATAAGCACGAAGAACGCGATGAGCGCAGTGCTAATCAGTGTATTACGGTTCAGAATGCGGCTTCGCATGATCTCAAATCTGGTGACACTCCCCTTGAATTCTCTTTCCACTGATGGTCACTATTTCCTAGTCGTGCGCCCCTTGTGTACCCCCGTCCTCAGATCATAGTGGAAGAGCGGGACAAGTTTGAGCGCTTCGCCCTCTTTTGCCGAGAGCTCGGTGATGGCCGTGATCACCCTGCGACCATCAGCCAGACGATCCTGCTGAAGAACCACTTCGACCGCTCCTGCTATCATCCTGCGAATGGCTGTCACCGGCATGTCGAAGCCCGCCATCAAGACCATCGACTCCAGCCGGATCATGGCATCGGCGGGAGAATTGGCGTGCAGCGTGGTCAATGAACCGCGATGTCCGGTGTTCATCGCCTGAAGCATGTCGAAGGCTTCACCGCCCCGGACCTCCCCGACGATGATCCTGTCCGGCCGCATGCGCAGAGCATTGCGTACGAGTGTTCGGATGGGGATCTCCCCTGTCCCCTCGATGTTCGGCGGTCGAGATTCGAGCGACACCAGATCCGGGTGCTTAAGCTGCAACTCGGCGGCATCCTCGATCGTGATGATGCGCTCCCCTTCCGGAATGCAGAGCCCAAGTGCGTTCAACGTCGAGGTTTTCCCCGAACCCGTACCGCCGGAAATGATGACGCTCACGCGATCAATCACACACTTACGCAGGAATTCCGCCATCTCAGCGTTGATTGTGCCCAGCGAGGTCAGTTTCTCCAGTGTGAATGGATCGCGGGCGAACTTGCGGATCGTTAGCGCCGGGCCACCGATTGCCAGGGGCGGGATGATGACGTTTACACGCGAGCCGTCTGGCAATCTGGCATCCACCAACGGGCTGCTCTCATCAATCCGCCTGCCGATGGGCGCGACGATGCGGTCGATCACATGCCGCAGGTGAGCATCATCGCGAAAAGCCACATCCACCCGCTCGATCTTTCCATCGCGCTCGATGAAGACATTCTGGACGCCGTTGACCATAATCTCCGTGATGGCGGGGTCCTCTAACAGTGGTTCGAGTGGGCCCAGCCCCACGATGCGGTCGACGACCCCGCGGATGAGTTTCGCAATCTGGTCCTTGGTGAGGATCACTTCCTCACCATCCAACACGCGTCGCGTTCGCACGGTCAGCTCATCCCGCCCGGGCACTCCCTCCAGGTCACCGGTTTCCATCTCGGCTTCTAGCTCATCCGAGAGCAGCCGATGGAGGCGATCTTCGAGATCGAGCAGATCAATGGACTGAGCTAATGCCTTCTTCTTTGCCATAGGCGGTCCTTGGCGGTTAACGGTCTGTCGACGCGATTTTAATCATTGGCGTGTGCCCCAATTCCTTGCGCCCCACGACCGCTTTCCGCAATCGCGCGGCCAGTAGCACAACCCCGCGACCGAAGCTGCTCCGGTTGTCGCTTACACAGGGGTTTCCAAAACTCACCTGGTATCCAACGGCTCGCGGATCCGGTTGGAGTGCTGCCAGCAGTGGAATTTCTAATGACCGGGCGATCTCCGCCGGGCTGACCGGATGCCGCCGCGTGGTTTGATTGACCACCAGACCGCTCTGCCCCCGCAACTCAGGCGGCAGGGAAGTAATCAGACGCCCAGCGGCGCGCAAGGCCGGCGGATCGGCCGTGGTCACAACCAGGGCGATATCCATCATCGAAAAGACACTCTGGGTAGCCGTAGACATCCCGGTGGGCATATCGAGCAAGAGCCACTCATTCTTGCCTGCGAGAGAGCTGAGCAGCTGGACCACCGCCAGCCAGTCGATATCGCTGAGCCACATATCTGGAGTTCGCATGAAATTCAAACCTGAAGCATGTTGGGCAATGACGAGCTGCAGATGCTTTGGGCTGATCTCCTTTACGACCGGCAGTAAATCCACCCAGGAACGCTGTGGCGAGAGATCTAATAGAAGGTCGTCGGCGCCGGATCCCGGGTTGAGATCAAGGAGTAGCGTCTGACCATAGCCGGCGAGGGCACATCCAAGATTCGTCGCCACCAGTGACGCACCCACGCCGCCCTTCGCCGAGAGAATTCCGATGACCGTCACGCTACGACCCCCCCTCGGGTCGGAGCAGGATCAACAGCGAAAAACCGTTCGCTCGAGCGTACAGAATGGCGACCGCCTCCTCAATGGATACCGCCAGCGTCAATTGATCCGGGTGATCGCTTGTGCCACTATAACCCAGGATCTCCACCGAGGAGACAATCACACCCGCTTCCTCAACAGGTTGACCAGCGAGATAGGCGAGGAGATCGAGATGATCGCCCGTGATCACCTGTGGAACCGGGCTGGCGAACCAACCCGCCGGGATCACGATCGCCCAGCGCCCGTCAGGCAGGCGCGCCGACAGCCCCGAGCCTCTTTCACCGGAGAAGTCGGATATGAGCAGCACTTCATTTGCCTTCACCGGCGCGATCAACATCCGCCCTATCGCTTGCTCGGCATCCGTCATATGCCCTTC
>DAOUDJ010000075.1:0-29978 GCA_034430795.1 Anaerolineales bacterium
TGTCTTGTCCTTTCCGCTTCGCTGCAAGGATGCTTCGCGAGGGACAATAGGGGGGAAGAAAAGAAAAAAGCGATTCATCACATCTGTGGGTTCCGGCAGATAAAAGCTCCATCAACTGATGGTATGCGCGTTTATGTCACCTTTCCACAGTAAATGGAGGAGAACCATAAATAAGTTCCTTCCCAATCATCCGCATGCGGGGAAATTGACCCTGCCCAATTTTGCCCGTGTCGCTTTTGAATCCTCCTCGTCTGACTGTACAATTCTATTCATAATGGACGCATCCACGCGTCGATCTCGATATAGATACCCGATGGGACTGATGCTCATCTCTGCCGGCAGTCTGGTGTATGAGATCAGCCTGACCCGCATTTTCGCCGTTCAGCAGTTCCACCACTTTGCTTTCCTGGTCATCGGGATGGCTGTCATGGGAATCGCGGCGAGTGGATTCCTTATCGCCATCCGGCCCTCGTCACCCCCGGCTTCTCTCCTGGCGCTGGGATATTCCGGGTCTGTGCTGCTCGCTTACCTGATTATCAATCTCCTGCCCTTCGACTCATACAGCATCGCCTGGAATCGGCAGCAGGTCTGGATCCTGCTCCTGTACTTCCTCGCTTCGGGAGGACCCTTCCTGTTTACTGGTTGGGCTGTCGGCGCGGCGCTTGCCAACGCCAGCGGCGAATCCCATCGGCTTTATGCCGCCAGCATGATCGGCTCCGGAGCCGGTTGTCTTATTGCGTTGGCGGGGATGGAGTTGCTCGGCGGGGAGGGGGCAATCGGTCTGTCAATCGCGCTCGGACTGTTCGCCGCTGCAGTATTCAGCGCACGTCTTCCTGCTCGAGCAGGTTTCCTGGCGCTCGGATCCCTTACTTTGTTTGTTTTCACGCTCGCACCACATTGGCTCGAACTTCAACTCTCGCCATACAAACCTTTGTCGACAATCAAGCTTGTGCCTGACGCGGAACTCACGTACTCACGCTGGAGCGCATCTTCCCGCGTCGACGTGATCGAGAGCGAGAGTATTCATGTGTTCCCGGGCCTCAGCTTGAACGCATCTGGCGAACTTCCCGTTCAAGCCGGTTTGTTTGTGGACGGTGAAGGACCGCAGCCGATCACGAATATTTCGGCGGATGATCCGGCGTTACGCAATCTGGCATCTCACATGCCAAGCGCCCTCGCCTACATTCTCCGGCCGAATGGGGCTGCCCTGATTCTCAACCCCGGCGCCGGGCTCAGCCCTCTCCTGGCGTTAGCATCAGGTGCAGAGCACGTCACCATACCAACAGATAACCCTCTCGTAACCGAGGTCCTCGAAAGTGCATATTTAGGATACAGCCAGGGGCTTTACAGCCACCCTCGCCTGACCGTTAGCCCACGCTCCAGTAGGGGTCTGCTCAGCCTCCCCGATAAGCGCTACACAGTGATCGAATTTGCGTTAAGCGACAGTTTCCATCCCGTAACTTCGGGCGCCTTCAGCCTTTCGGAGAATTTCCTGCTCACAAAGGAATCGCTCATCCAATCCTGGAACCGCCTCTCGAATGACGGGTTGCTCGTAATCACCCGCTGGGTTGAGACACCACCCAGCGAATCCGCCCGAGCATGGGCCACGCTGATTGCCGCACTTCGCGAGACAGGAGTATCCAACATTCATTCGCATACCCTCGCCTACCGTGGGATGAGAACGGCGACGATGATTGCCAGCCGAAGACCCTTTACAGACGCTGAGCTCGCTCTTGTGCGTAACTTTCTACAAGTGAATGGATTCGACGCCATCGTTCTCCCAAACTTAGAAACCGATGAAGTCAATCGCCGCAACGTCCTGCCAGAGCCTGTTTACCACCAGCTTTATACAAATCTGCTAGAGAACCACGAAACAACGATACGCGACTACCCGTTTGATCTCACACCTCCGCGGGACAAACAACCCTACTTCTTCCATTTCTTTCGCTGGCGCCAAACAGCGGATGTTCTCGCTACCCTTGGAAAAATATGGCAGCCTTTCGGGGGAAGCGGTTACTTCGTACTGGTTGGTTTGCTGGTGTTAATGTTTCTCCTTGGCATTCCTCTGATCCTCGCTCCGCTTTTCGTCCTCCGTCGACGATCTACCACTGCTGTTCCCCGCGCCTCGATGCTCCTCTATTTTGGCAGCCTGGGTGCCGGTTATCTATTAATTGAAATCCCTCTGCTCCAGAGCCTGGGATTGCCACTCGATCAGCCCGCGCTCGCGCTGGCGACGGTTCTCTTCATTCTGCTCCTCGCCTCGGGTTTGGGCAGCCTTCTCTCCCCGCGATTATCGCTGCGCCCCGCACTGCTTATTTTGATCCTGATTATCGCTATAGTAACGATCGCTTTGCCCACCTTCGTTCAGTGGATCCTGCCCCTGCCGCTCTATGGGAGAATCGCGATCACCATCGTGATCCTTTTCCCTTTGGGTTTATTGATGGGCGTCCCTTTTATATCAGGCTTGGCGCACCTCGAAACCCATTCCTCACATCTGATCCCTTGGGCGTGGGCGATCAATGGTGCACTATCCGGAGTGAGCGGTGTTTTGGCGGCGATGATCTCCCTTTCGATGGGATTTCAAACCACGCTTTTTGCTGGAGGGTTAATCTACCTGGTTGCCTGGTTCGCCGCGCCGTCTGGCACACGGCAATGAACCGTGTGCCAGACGTTCAGAAAAAGGGGTTCTCCTCAATTGAGTGCAGAACCAGCCGTAGTCGTGTCCCCTAATTGCCGCGTGGAGTTTCGCAGCAGCCCATCTTGATCGACTTATATCAGGCAGCGCCTAGCCGATTCAATGCATCGCTCCAACTTCCATGATTCATGCATTGGTCACACCGATCGCTACCTACACCAGACACTAGGCATGGGTCACCTTTCTTAACGGCGAACTGGTAGCCAGCAGGGTATTGGATGAAAGGCTGGAGAGCTTGTGCAGGAATGGCGACCAGCGTTGGATTGCCCCTTCACCCAGTTTGAGCTACATTGATAATTAATAATACAGTAAGGAGTTTGATATGCCTGAAGAGAAAGAAGGAGCACAACCCTTCACAGGTGAAGAGCGCAGGGGAGGGAAAGATCGCCGTTCCGACAAAGATCGAAGGCAGGACAGTAATCCCAATTATAGCGATCCGGAACGCCGAAATGGCGAAGAGCGACGTTCGGGTGTGGATCGGCGGGAATCAAGTCGATAATTTAAGCCATGTGAGTTGCCGAATGTTTGTCATGGATCATCGTATCCCGCTCGAGTAAAAGGCACAAAGCGCACGCCGCCCAGACTGGCGGTCTGGTATTCGTCTTGCGCCACACGCGTAACCCTCCACAATTCCTGAACACCTCCGATGGGCCCTACCGGGATCACAAGAACCCCGCCAATCTTCAACTGTTGAAGCAATGGCTGGGGGATATTATCGGGAGCAGCGGTCACTATAATCGCATCGAAGGGCGCTTCTTCCGGCCAACCGAAATATCCATCTGCATTGCGCACATGGATGCTACCGTAGGCGAGTTCTTCCAGGCGCTGCGCGGCCTCGTGTGCCAGCGGTTCGATGATCTCGATCGTGAAGACCTCGATATCCAACTCTGCCAAAACTGCCGCTTGATATCCAGAGCCGGTCCCGATCTCCAGGATTTTATCTCCTGCCTCGACATCCAACTCCTGCGTCATTAACGCCACGATGTATGGCTGCGAGATTGTCTGCCCATAGCCGATGGGGAGTGGGTTGTTCTCGTACGCCAGATGGTTATATTCCTCAGGGACAAACTCATGCCGGGGGACTCGTCGCATTGCCGCGATCACCTCAGGAGAGACAATCCCGTAAGCGATGATCCCACGCTCGACCATCTGATCGCGCGCCGCAGCATACAAGTCGGCCTCTACAGTGCCAGTAACTTTCTGGAGTTCTTCGGTTTCTTGGGAAACTTCTCCGATATCTTCGGCAATAGGCAGTCGACCACGCAGAAAGAGCGCTCCACCGGCGAGGACAATGACCAAGGAAAGCACAACAAGGACGGTAAGCCGTTTTGACATCTCGACCTCCGCCCTTGATTGTAGTATTAAATATTCAATTTATCGCCAATGCTACGGACTCTGTGTATACATTAAAGCGCGGGGGGTCATCAAAATGTTTCTTCACCGCGCATAACTCCGCTGAACGGATCAGCGCATCTTTATACTTATCTGGAAAATCCTCGGGAACCTGGATCTCAAGGTCAATCTGCCCTATCATTCCCGTTGCCGGATTGGAGTGTGTCTTTTGAAGGATGCGAACTCCTTCAGTGGGTAAGCCTCTCTGCTTCAAAAAACTCAAGACGTAGATCCCCGCGCACGTCCCAAGGGATGCCAGGAAGGTCGCAAAAGGCGACGGCGCCGATCCTTCTCCCCCTCCTTGCGGGGATTGGTCCGTATTTATCGTAAACGATCCGAAGTGGGCGTTTACACGCGCACCTCCGGGAAAAGTGATTTCCATCTCCATACTATCTCCTTAAACTTATGATCACTTCTCCTTTGGATGCAGGAGAGCTTCTGAAGTTACAAACTTCTGCCATCCCTGTATGATGAGCTCTGATTGGGTGGATATTTATTAAAAAAAACGGGGCGGATCACTCCGCCCCGTCCCTTCTTACAAGACTCCTGTTTATCAAAAACCTAACCAGATTAACGGCGCATACAGCATCTGTGGATAGAAATAATCCATGAACCATATGAATCCTCCGCAAGCGAGGATCAGAACGAAACATCCCACACCCGCCAGAACCCATGGCTTCCTGCCTTTCTTTGCCGGCGCCGGGTCTTCCACCGCCGGGCTAGGCTGCGCGGCTGGTTGGGCCGCCTGAGGAGCTTTCTTCGCAGGCTCTGCAGTAGCAACCGGTTGGGCAACCGTCGCCGCAGCTTCCGGTGATGTCGCGTCGAAGGTTAAGGATACGGTTTCTCCGAGAGCGATCAAATCGCCCGGGTTCATCACCCGCGGTGCCACTAGCCGTTCACCGTTGACAAAAGTGCCGTTGGTTGAACCGAGGTCCTCTAAAACATACCCTCCAGGGGTGCGCGTGATTCTGGAATGCTGTCGTGAGACCTCCGCGTCCCCGACAACAACATCGTTTGTTACATCACGCCCAATGAGCGAAACTTCCTTCGTCAGCTCAAAGACTGTTCCAGGGTTAGGTCCAGTGCGAACGATCATACGAAAATCAGATGATGGCATCGCGCCCTCCTTGTTACGTACGCGATAGTTTACAAGCTGGTTTATCTCGAGTCAACTGCCCTTCTTTTTCCATGGACGTACACGCAACCGTATTCCATCTACACCGATGATATCGACCCTCTCGCCGTTTGTTATCTCATCCTCATCGTTCTCGAGGATTGCGCTCCAGAGCTCTCCAGCAACCTGAACCATACCCCCGGGCGAGAGATCCGAACGTGCTTCGGCGGTACGCCCTATCAATGACTCGGCCCCAACTTCAACAGGTCGAAGTTGAGCGCGAATCACAAAGGTCAGGAGCGTCAGAAAGCCAATCGCGATCGCAACGCCAGTTCCCACCACAAGGGGGACGGAAACACGCCAAAAGGATGGCGTCGAAGGTGAATTAAACAGGACTAGAAAACCGATGACAAACGATGCTAAACCGGCCACCGTTAACGCTCCATGTGTGGGGGCTTTAATCTCCAAAATAAAGAGCACAAATGAGGTGAGGACGAAAATCAACCCAAACCAGTTCACAGGCAGAACCCCGAGACCATAGGTTCCCAGAGCCAGGCACACGATCCCGATGAAGCCCGCGATCCAACCGCCTGGCGAAGAGATCTCGATCAAGATAGCCTGGACTCCGACCGAAAGTAGCAAGAAGACGATGTTTGGATTGGTCAGGACTTGAAGAAATTGCTCGATGAAATTTTGGGGGACCTCCGTGACGCTTGCATCTGCCGTATGCAGAACGTGCTCTCCGTGCGCATCAACCTTCTGGCCGTCAATTTGATTAAGGAGTATCTCAATATCGCCGGCGACAAAATCTATCAAGCCAGCATCAAGCGCCTCTTGAGCGGATACTGCCTTCGCGGATTCGATCGTCGCTTCAGCTAGATTCCTGGCTTCTTCCCCCCGATGTGCGACCAGGCCCCTGATCGTAGCTTTAAGAATCTCTTTCTCCTTGGTTTCGATAGTATCGCCGAGATCCTCTCCCTGCATCCCAACCGGGCTCGCTGCCCCAATTGCGGTTTCAGGTGCCATAACAGCGAGATGCCCGGCTAATGTGATGACCGTGCCCGCACTACCGGCAATCGCCCCTCGCGGGGCGACGTAAACCACTACCGGGACATGGCTTCCCCGGATCGCTTGCACCATCCGGTTCATGAGATCAATGGACCCGCCAGGTGTGTCGATCTGGAAGATGAGCGCCTCGCCGCCTTCCCGCTCCGCCTTCTCAATCCCCCGCTTTAGGTACTCTACCATCGTGGGTGTTAAGGGTCCCGTTGCCTCCAATAAAAACACGCGATTACCCTCCTGCGCGTTTACGGCTATCGGCATGATAAGCGCTATTAAAAGCAGGGAGAAAATCGTGATGACGAACCTTCTAGACACTGCGCACCTCTTAAATTCGATTATATCCTCAAAACAACTCGATTTCACAGCTTGTAATGATTTATGTCTGCTTTATAATCTCTCTAGACAAAGCAGTGCGTTGAGAAAGAAAACCAACCGCTCGGATTAAGGACGTATCATGAGACGCATAGAGTGTTCTGAATTCCGTGATGAAGAGGGCATCATCAGCCTGGAGAGCCGTATCAGGGGAACTTTGCAGCACGGACGCAAGTGGTATGGAGAAATGGAAGCCCAGAATGATGCCTATGAAAAGTTAGGCAAGACACTTGGTCGCGATCATTTGGCTATCTTTAATTTACCACTCCCCGGCACAACCACCACAATCCCGATGCTGCTCCTCAGTCCGCAAGGTGTGCGCGTGATTCTGCCAAGCCCACTCGTCGGCGTTTACCGGGCGAAGGAAGAGGCCTGGATGAAGTACGGCGGCGGACGCACACGACGCTTCGTGCCTGTCCGTCCCAATCTGCAATCCCAAGTTATGACGATGGCGCAGGAAGTCCACGACTACCTGCGGGAAAAGGGTTACGCTCTCCCAGAAGTCGAGGCGATCCTGCTCTTCACCAATCCCAAGACCCACGTCGACACCTCCGACCCGCGGGCGCGTATAGTCCAATCCGACGCCCTCGACCACTTCGCTTCAAATGTGAACCAATTTCAAGCCATTATGAACCAGGATGACATCCTTGAATTGACCGAAGTTCTGACCAAGCCAACCAGACCGAAAGCAGAGACCATTCCTGAGCCTGATCCGGAGCATGAGCCTGAACCTAGATCCGTCGAGCCCATCCAACTGCCTGAGGATTCCCCAGCCGAACTGGATGAAGCCTTCGATATGGACGCTTCTCCTCTTACCCCGCGGGAAGAGCGCTCCCTGAAACGCAGCCGTTTCCCATTCTCACGGCGCCAGTGGATACTCCTTGGCATTTTGGTGTTCTTCGAAGTGATGATCCTGAGTATCCTCACTATTTTAGTGATTTCCTACAGCTTTTACGGTTAGGTCCACCAGCGACATTGGAGCCTTAGTTGCCCCCTCTCCTATCGATTATCGTCCCCGCCCACAATGAGGAAAATCGACTGCCGCAGAGCTTAGAGGCGATCCTCGAGTTCGTCCATACCCAGCCCTACCCATCTGAAATTATCATCGTTGAAAACGGTAGCTCGGATCGTACCGCGCAGATCAGCCAGCGTTACGCGGACCGTCATCCAGAGATTCAAGCGCTTCAAGAGCCGATTGCCGGGAAAGGGTTGGCTGTCCGTAGAGGTATGCTTGCATCAAAAGGCGATTTTCGTTTTATCTGCGATGCGGATCTCTCTATGCCAATCGAGGAAGTTAATCACTTTCTCCCTCCCCAGGCTCCTCCCTTCGACGTTGCGATTGCATCGCGTGAAATTCCCGGCGCAGCTCGTTATGACGAGCCATATTACCGTCACCTGATCGGGCGGGCTTTTAATCTGCTCGTCCGGGTTGTGACGCTTCCCGGTTTGCAGGACACCCAATGCGGCTTCAAATGTTTCCGAGCAGATGTTGCCGAGGAACTTTTTCCGCTGCAGACGATCGCCGGTTGGACTTTCGATGTCGAGATCCTATTCATCGCCAAGAAGCAGGGCATGCGAGTCATCGAGATCCCGATTAACTGGTATTTCAACTCGGGAACCAGGGTGCGCATCTTGCGCGATTCTGCCACGATGTTCGCGGATCTCTTTCGGATTCGCCTTAACAATCTAAGAGGGGTTTATGACAAGAAATGACCGCGGGCGTACACCCGATCTCGTGCTCGAGATGGCGCTTCATAACGACGGTATAGCAATAGTCGCCGGCATTGATGAAGCAGGGCGAGGCGCCTGGGCCGGTCCCGTGGTTGCAGCCGCTGTCGTTCTGCCTATTGAGAGATCCAACCTAAAAAGCGAATTGGGCGGCGTTCGTGACTCTAAGCTTCTAAGCGCACGCCAACGCAGCCATTGGGCGGGAATAATTCTGGAGACCGCCACCACGATCGGTGTCGGCCAAGCGACGGCCGGAGAGGTTGACACTCTGGGCTTGATCCCGGCCACCCGTTCCGCGATGATCCGTGCCATTTATGAACTCGATCCATCACCGGATCATCTCTTGATCGATCACATCTTGCTGCCAGAGTCTGAACTCCCTCAGACTGCGCTACCCAGAGGCGACGCGATTGTGCTCTCGATTTCAGCCGCATCAATTATCGCTAAAGTAACCCGCGATAATATAATGATTGAGATTGGGGAACGTTATCCGGGCTACGGTTTCCCCCGGCACAAGGGGTATGGCACGAGTGTTCATAGGGAAGCGCTGGCAGCACTTGGACCTTCGCCCGTCCATCGCCGATCTTTCACACCGATCGCGGCTCTTCTCTCCAAGACCTTGGCACCAACAGAGAAGACCGAAAGTCTCGACCGTCCCCTATCTGGCAAGACGGATCAAACTTAACCCACGACATTCGGCATTCTTGATAGTTACCCTTCTCATTGATTCGAGAAACTAGAAGGATTACACTACACCTAAATACACTCGGAGTCATGTACTTGTCACTTGATGCTTTTTTCTCTCCCCAATCCATAGCGGTCATTGGCGCGTCGACTAACACCTCGAAATTAGGGTATGCCGTTCTCGATAATTTAGTAAACGGCGGCTTCCTACAGGATGGCCGCAGAGTCTACCCGATTAACCCCAAGGCTGATGAAATCCTTGGTCTTCCCGCATATCCCGTTGTTTCAGATATCCCGGATCCTATCGATCTGGCCGTCATAGTGATCCCGTACCCCCTGGTTCCTGATGCGATGCGTACTTGCGGCGAGAAAAGGATCCCAGCGGTAATCGTGATCAGCGCTGGTTTTCGTGAGGCGGGCATGGATGGACTCGATCGGGAGCTAGAGCTTATCGAGATCACCAACGAATTGAACATCCGCTTAATCGGTCCGAACTGCCTGGGTGTGATCAACACCGCGATCCCGATGAACGCCTCTTTTTCCGCTGGCCTGCCCCCGAAGGGTCCGATGGACTTCATGTCCCAGTCCGGCGCGTTAGGAACTGCAATTCTTGATTGGGCGCAAGCCGGCAGGTTGGGCTTGAGTAAATTCGCCTCGTTGGGAAATAAAGCCGATGTTAGCGAGGTCGACCTGCTGCGCGCCTGGGCAAAAGATCCAACATCGAAGGTCATCCTTTCCTACATGGAGGGGCTGCCCGATGGGCAGGAATTCATCAGGGTGGCGCGCGAGGTTTCGAAGATCAAACCGATCGTGGCGCTGAAATCCGGCGTTACGCAAGCCGGTTCCCGCGCGGTGAGCTCTCACACGGGCTCGCTGGCAGGGTCTGAACAAGCATACGAAGCTGCATTCCGACAGTCGGGCGTACTTCGGGCTCAGTCCCTGCAGGACTTATTCGACATGGCCCGGGGATTTGGTTATCTTAGTCCCCTTCAAGGCGATCACATTGCGATCGTGACTAACGCGGGCGGTCCTGGCATCCTGGCAACGGACGCGCTGGAACGAGCCGGCTTAAAACTCGCTAGGTTTAAACCAGAGTGCATAAAGGCGCTCGAACAGTTCCTGCCTGACGCGGCCAGCGCAGCTAATCCTGTTGATGTTCTGGGAGATGCGCGTGCCGACCGCTACCGCTTTGCCCTCGAGCAGGTCATTGGAAGCCCATCGGTCGATGGCGTACTCGTCATCCTTACGCCGCAAGCCATGACCGAGATCGTTGAAACCGCCGAGGTGGTCGCCGAAATCAGTGCGAAAGTCGACATCCCCATCTTGGCTTGCTTCATGGGCGAAGCTCGTGTCGAGGCCAGCATTAAATATATGGCCAAACACAACGTGCCGAACTTCCCCTTCCCTGAGCGCGCGGCGATGGTGCTTCAGGCGATGAGCCATTATCGGGAATACCGCGAAAGGCCGCTACCCAGTTTCGAGAGTTTCGATGTCGATCAGAAGACAGCGCGCGAGACGATAGACCGTGTCCTCGATGAGGGCAGGCTTTCTATCGGGGATGCGGAAGCGAAGTCGATCCTCACTGCCTATGGTCTTCAAGCGCCCCCCTCAGAGATTGCAGAAACAGCCGAAAAGGCGGTCGAGATTGCGGCGGATATGGGATACCCCGTCGTTTTAAAAATCGCCTCGCCTGATATCCTGCATAAAACCGACGTCGGCGGCGTAAAAGTCGGCCTTCAGAATCCAACGGATGTGCGCGACGCTTTCGACTTGATCACATATCGTTCGCAGCGCTACCTCCCGGAAGCGCGTTTATGGGGGTGTCAGGTTCAAAAGATGGTGCCCTCTGGATTGGAAATCCTCATCGGTATGAATCGCGATCCCCAATTCGGCCCGCTGATTACATTCGGTCTTGGTGGTATCTACGTAGAGGCGCTTAAGGATGCCGCCTTCCGAATCGCACCTTTCTCTCGCGATGAAGCTGCACAGATGCTCACCGAGATCCGCGCTAAAGCCCTGCTCGACGGCGTGCGAGGCGAGCCGCCTGTTGATAAGGCGATATTGGTCGGCGCTCTGCTCCGAATCGGTCAGCTCGTCCTGGACTTCCCAGAGATCGCCGAACTCGATATCAATCCTTTTATCGTGTATGAAGAGGGTCGCGGAGGCGTTGCGCTCGATATGCGCCTGATCCTGCTTAAGACTGAAAGCAAACCTTCCCCCGAGCAAGTGGACACCCCAGGGAGTTTCAAATGAAATGTTTGTATATCACTTCCGTCGAGCCACACTCTGGCAAAACTGCCGTCTGTCTCGCTTTTGGACAAATGTTGCAATCCGATGGATACAAGGTGGGGTACTTGAAACCTGTAAGCACCCAGCCTTGGCGCACCCCCGACGGCAAATTGGCAGACGAAGATGCCGTCTTCGTGCACAGTTCATTGGGTTTAGATGGCGATCCTCTAAAGGCTTCGACCATCATCGTCACCGCATCGACGCTGCGAGAACGCCTCGAGAGTCTCAGCGAGCATGACCTCATGGGCGATATTAAAGAGGCCGTAAAAACTGCTGGGAGCGGGAAAGACATCCTGCTTCTAGAGGGTGGCGCCAGTCTGCGTGAGGGCTATGCCATGGGGCTTTCCAACTTGCGCATCGCGGAAGAACTCGGCGCGCCGGCGCTGGTGATTGTTCCCTTTAAAGGTGACATGTGTCTCCTGGACGACGTCCTCGCCGCGCGTTTTCGGCTGGGCGAACAGCTGCTGGGCGTGCTAATAAACCGGGTTCCTGAGAGTAACCGATCTTTTGTCGATGAATATGCTCTCCCCTATCTCAAGGCGAAAGGCATCTTCGTTGTTGGAGTCCTGCCGATCGTGCCCCGACTCTCCGCACTCAGCGTTGGAGAATTCGTGGAATTGCTCACCGCCGAAGTGCTCACAGAAGAGCTGGATCCGGACGCCTTAGCGGAGACGCTCACTATCGGCGCGATGACGGCCGACGCTGCACTCTCCCGCTTCCGCCGCTACAAGAACAAAGCCGTCATCACCGGCGGAGACCGGACGGATATTCAACTCGCGGCGCTCGAAACCTCAACCGTCGTCCTCATTCTTACCGGAAATCTACGGCCCAGCCCGTTGATCATCCAACAGGCAGAGAGTCTCTGTGTCCCCATCCTACTGGTTAAAGAAAACACAATGGAGACGATCGAGATCATTGAGAGATCCATAGGGAAAACTCGCCTGGGACAGCCGGAGAAGATGGAGACCTTTTTTAACCTAATAGCTGAAAACGCTGATGTCGCCAGAATCTACCAAGAACTTGGGCTAAAATGAATCTCAGGATATGAGACCGACACCAGCCTAGACTGGTTGCCGCGCTGGCATGAACATGCGTGTATCGAGAAATCGCGTCGACCAAGAATCACACACCCAAGCAACAAACGAGGCGATCACTTCAATCGCGGCTCGTAGTGACAGACTGAGAGTAGACGACAACGAAAAGAGGCTGCCCAGATATGACTTTTGGGACAGCCCTCTCCTATTTATTTAGACCCGCTGATGTGCTTAGTAGCGCTACGATGCTTTCAATGGCTACCCGAGAGCCTTCAGTTCTGCTTCCAGGCTTGCGATCTCTGTCCGTATTTCCGCTGCCATCTTCGCTAACAGATTGCCCCCGTCCCTCTTCGCTATGCTGACCTCGAGCATCAACCGCACAGTATAAGAGTTGATTAATTCCTGCAATTGTCTTTCCAAAGATAAGACTACACGATCGAGACGTACGATCTCAGCTTTTAGATCTACAATAATTTGCTCGCGCGTCTTGGTCGCGGGCGCTTCAGGGCGGACTGGCTTCAGTGCCACTTTTTTCATGGTTAATAGGTTTTGCGCAGCATATGCATCATTTATCTGCACCATCACCTTCTCCCGCCGGCGTTTCTCCTCAGGGTCAGTGACCAGATCCGGATGGAAGCGCTTGGCGAGGGTGCGGAAAAGTTGCTTGAGTTCCGCCTTCGTTTCTTCGGACACTGGCGCTGGCGATTCGGGTTCGGGCGGCTTTTCGCGCGGTGCCCAAGTCCGTCGAAATTGTTCAACTGCATCGACGTTAAAATCGGGGGAGTCTGCACGATCTCCCCACTGCGCCCGGTGAGCGGCACGCAGGCGAGCTTGATCTACCTCCGCTTCTAACGAAATCAAACGTTGTTGGAGTGATCCAACCTGGGCCTCATATTCACGTTCGAAACGCCCTAAATCCGCTTGTGTGTCGGAGAGCTCAAACTGAAGTTGGGCAACCCTCTCCTGCCTCTCGGCCACGTCTGCTTCAAGGCTTCGTAAATCCGAGTCACCCGCCCGCTCAAGAGCTTGTTTGAGGGATCCCCTATTTCGCTTCTGGAACATTAGCTGCCTCATCGGCCTCGCTCACTGCCGTCCATACGCTCCTTGGAATCTATTCGCGCGTCAGGCTTACATTCCAAGGATAATAATGCTCTATTAAATCACCGTTTGCTAAGTTGCGTAATTCTGAATGGCCCCAATTCATTCGTTCAAGAGGAGTAACCCAGGACATTCGTTTTCACTGATGTCTTTGGATATTACTTCCAGGAGTTTTATCGTAAGGATCGCGGCGACCGGCGGGAGATGCGTGAGGCGTAATATCCCAACGCTCCTGCGGAGATGAGCAAGAGCACGCCAAGAAGACCTAAAACTGTTGATCGGCCCCCGTCATCAGAATCGAGCGAGCCGCCAATTGAGGAACTCGGTTGAGCTCCAAATTGGAGATACTTGATATCTCCTGGTTTTAGAGATACAGGCACATTCAAGCCAGTTGTTGGGTTGTATTCTGGAGGGACCGCTGCGCTGACATTGTAGTCACCGTTTATTAATTCCGGGAAACAATGGCCGACGGGATCTTCTTCTTCGCTCAGATCCTCCGTAGTGATTTCGCCGGCGACGATACCATTTATGTCCGCAATGCTAATCCGTCCACCCGCGAGAGGCAGCTCCCCCTCTTCAAGCCGTCCGTTGCCGTTCTCATCCATGAAGAGCATGATGCAAATTTCGGCGGTTCCAACGACCGGCGTCGGCGTCAGGAGATCCTGGGTTGGCGTCGCTTGAGCGTCGAAAGACGCCGCAGTCCCAACCGCCGGTCCTCCTACTCCCAATTCGAGTTCCATCCCAGGAGATATGTAATCTCCCGGTTGAATACCATTCATGGCCATGAGTTCTTCAAGTGAGATCCCGGCAATCGCGGCTATGCGCCAGAGCGAATCTCCCTCCTGGACTAAATAAACGATTTTCCCATCCTGGCGTGGGGTGGGTGTGAGAAAAGGAGTGGGCTGGAGTGCCGGTTTGGGATTGTTCTCGGCGCGAACCGCGGCGATTGGATAAGTTATCCAAAGGAAGCCTGCCAAGATACCTGAAAAAAGAATAAGATGTTTTAACCGTCGCGTCATCACTTTACAGACCCTATGCTTCGATTATAGCCGTTTCGGGGTTCAACGAACAATAGCGATCGGGATTTTCAATCCGATACTCAGGGGGTATCGCCTGCGGGTCATTCGTCATCACTTACACCATGCTATACTCCCTCCGAGGTGTTGTATGCCGCTTGATATCGTTATCGGATCGCAATGGGGAGATGAGGGCAAGGGCCGGATTATCGACTTGCTCGCCAGGGATGCAGACATCGTCGCCCGCTTTAATGGCGGGGATAACGCCGGACATTCCGTTACTGTTGGCGATCAGCTCTTCAAACTACACCTTATCCCCTCGGGAATCATCCAGCCCGACACGATTTGTGTAATGGGAGCGGGGATGGTCGTGAACCCGCAGATACTTCTCGAAGAGATTGACTATCTCACCCAACTCGGCATCGACGCCTCCCCGCAGCGTTTAAAGCTCTCTTACGCAGCCCACCTGATCACACCAGCGCATACAGCTCTCGATGGAGCTGAGGAAAGCGAGAAGGGGCGGGGGCAGCTGGGCACAACCCGCCGCGGCATCGGTCCGACTTATTCAGACAAAGCCACCAGGATCGGTTTACGCGCCGAAGATCTACTAAACGGAGATCTACTACAACTCAAACTCGATCGGATTTTAGACCATGCCAATAGATTGCTCGAGCATGTCTATCACCAAGAGTCTCTCAACAAAGAGTCAATTCGGCATGCATTCCAAGCCTATGCCGATCGACTTCGACCCTATATTGCCGATGTAGGCGCGGTTGTACATGACAAAATTAAACGCAATGGGACCGTGCTCGCGGAGGGAGCCCAGGGCACCCTGCTCGACCTGGATCACGGGACGTATCCCTTCGTGACCAGTTCTCACCCTACCGCCCCCGGTGCGCTGCTCGGCCTCGGGATCGGCCCCCAGCATATCCGTCGGATCATCGGGGTCACCAAAGCATTCCAAACCCGCGTCGGCGAAGGGCCATTTCCCACAGAGGCGTCAGGCGATATAGCTGCACGATTACGGGGCACCGGAGAACATCCATGGGATGAGTTTGGAACCACGACAGGGCGCCCTCGGCGCTGTGGATGGCTGGATGCTGTGCTGCTCCGCTATACCGCTCGTATCAACGGCTTCACGGAACTCGCGCTCACCAAACTCGATATTCTCTCAAACATCGACCCGCTGAATATCTGTGTGGCCTACCAAAGAGGGGAGCAACAATTCGACGATCTCCCTCAGGGGCCAGCAGATCTCTCCCCATTCAGCCCGGTTTTGGAACCTCTCAACGGTTGGAAAGATGATCTCACTCAGATCAGATCCTATAACGATCTTCCCTCTCCGGCGCAGTCATACATCGAGCGCATCGAAACCCTCACCGGGTTAAACGTTCGCCTCATCTCAGTTGGCCCTGAGCGCGACCAGATCATCGACAGATCGCTGTTTGAGTAAAAAAAATAACCTGCATAATATTTGGCATATTTCCATTCGGGCACACACGGTGGTCACAACCAGATCCAATCATAACTTTATGGACCGACATATATCGGTCCATCCTCGTTTTTCCTTAGTTTTTCAACTTTTTCATCGACGATGCTTGGAATTTCCTGTCTTCGAAAGTCCTCTTTCGTACTCACCCTGTACAAATTCCACCTTCGGTTATAATCCTCGCCATGCGCAGGAGCCGGCTTAGATCCTTATTGTGGGTGCTTTTACCCTTGGTTTCCATCACCACCCTGGGCATCATTGCCTACCAGCTGCCAATCGTCCAGGATAAGGTCGCATGGCGTATCTCAGAGTTTCAAGCTCGCATTAAATATGCGATCTCGCCTCCAGAGGAAGCGGTTTTCACCCCTAACCCCACCGTAGCCGCCATGGTTCAGAGCACGCTCGAGTCCTTCACGCCGACCGTGACGGTCACGCCGAACGCTGCCCCCACCGCGACCCCGACGCTTACTCCACCGCTGAGCCCCGTTCCAACCACAATCCCCGGCAGTGTGCAGCTCACCGGTGTCCGCCACGAATACCAGAAGTGGAATAATTGCGGCCCAGCCAACCTCTCCATGGCGCTTTCCTTCTGGGGTTGGGATGGCGATCAACGACCCATCGCAGAGTTTGTCAAACCTAATCCGCGCGATAAGAATGTCATGCCTTATGAGTTGGCGAACTTCGTCGAGGGTGGGACGGGGTTGAAGGTGATCACCCGGGTTGGCGGAGACATCGACCTGCTTAAGAAGTTCATCGCCGCCGGCTTTCCTGTGCTCGTCGAGAAAGGGTTTGAAGGGTCCGGCTTCAACGGCTGGATGGGGCATTATGAGGTTATCACTGGCTACGATGACGAAAAACGGTTGTTCACTGCCCAAGATTCCTACATCATGGCCGATCTTCCAATCGACTATGACAAACTCGAACTCTATTGGCGCCACTTCAATTACACCTACATCGTCATCTACTCCCCGGACCGAGAGGCAGAGGTTTTCGCATTGCTCGGACCGCACGTGGATGAGACGTACAATTTCCAGTACGCCGCTCAATTTGCCTCCGACGAGATATTCCAACTTAGCGGGCGCGCCCTGTTTTTCGCCTGGTTCAACCGGGGCACAAATTTAAAGGCTCTGCAGGATTATGTTGGAGCAGCCGCCGCCTATGATCAAGCCTTCCAAATCGATGCCGAATTGGCCGTCAGCGACCCGGAACACCGAGCGTGGCGAATGCTTTGGTACCAAACAGGTCCCTACTTTGCTTACTACTACACCGGACGCTATTACGATGTGGTCAGCCTCGCAGACTTCACCATAAACAACATGAGCGAGCCATCGATCGAAGAGAGTTTCTATTGGCGCGCTCTGGCACGCGAGGCTTTGGGGGATGTGGCCGGTGCCATCGAAGATTTCGAGCGTGCCCTGAAATGGCATCCTGACTGGGACCTGGCACTCGCACAGCTCAGGCGTCTCGGCGTAACCTCCTGAAACAATAGACTACGATGACCCAAGCATCTGCGCCTGAAGCAAACTCACGCACGACTCGCATTGCCCGTTCTACCCTGGTTGTGATGGGTGGGATGGCCGCCTCGGTCGTGGTTGGGCTGATCCGGCAACGTATTGTCGCCGGTAAATTTGGCACGTCTGCCGCCCTCGACGCCTATTCAGCGGCAAATGGCATTCCTGAACTGCTCTTTACAATGCTCGCCGGTGGGGCGCTCGCCTTCGCTTTCATCCCTGTTTACACCGAACTGCTCGGCAAAGAGCGGTCGGAAGATGCGAATAACCTGATCGGTCAGGTTATCACTACGATCCTCCTCCTGACAGGTGCAACAGCGCTTCTGCTTACGTTCTTCGCACCAACCCTCGTCTCCGCCCGCTGGGGGATCGGACCCCACTTTCCCGCCGAGGTCCAGCTTCTAACTGCGCAGATCATGCGCATCCTACTTGTTTCAACAATCATCTTCGCGGCCAGCAGTATTCTCACCGGAGCGCTGCACGCCCACCAACACTTCCTGCTGCCCGCGCTCGCGCCGTCGATGTACAGCCTGGGCATCATCTTTGGAGCGCTGGTCCTGGAACCAAGTCTGGGGGTTTTCGGTCTGGCATGGGGAACCGTGATCGGTGCCTCACTCCACCTGCTCGTACAAATTCCGGGGCTGGTTCGCCATCGAATACACCCACGGTTGATGCTCGGATGGAATAACCCGGCGCTGCAGCGTGTTGCCATTCTCATGGCGCCGCGCGTGATTGACTTGCTCATGGCCCGCGCCAGCATCGATTGGATCAACTCCAACATCGGGTCAGGCCTTGGCGAAGGGCGGGTTTCCGCCCTTCGCTATGCATTCCAACTGATGAATACACCCTGGACTCTCATCGGTACGGCGATTGGCATAGCCGTTTTCCCCACACTCGCCGTTCTCGCCGCGAAAGGAGAATTCAAGGCTCAGCGTGCAGCTATCAGCGGAGCTTTACGCGCCATCCTCACCCTCGCCCTTCCAGCCGCTGTCGCCCTGATAGTCCTTGGTCGTCCAGTAATTCAGCTCATTTTCGAGGGAGGCGAATTCACAGCCGAAAGCACAAACATGGTCTTCTTCGCGCTGCAGTTCTACGCTCTAGCCCTCATCAGCCAATCCATGCTCGAGGTCGTCGTCCGCGCTTTTGCATCCCAGAAGGATACGCTCACGCCGCTCCTGGTCTCATTCTTCACAACCGCAATCAATATCGGCTTGGCGATCTTCCTCTCGCGGCCGTTCATACAGGGTGGACTCGAACATGGCGGCTTGGCGCTTGCGAACGGCATCGCCGTTGGCATCGAGGCATTGATCGGTTTAACGATCCTTCATCGCCGCTGGCGTATTGTAGATGTCCGCCGCATCCTCATCGATGCGGGAAAAGCCACAATTGCGGCACTCGTCATGGGCGCCACTGTTTTGTTTCTCAATCGCTTGCTTCACCCGGGACCGCTGCTCCTGCTCTTGGGCGGCGGAATGCTCGGATCCGCAGTTTACTTTGGAACGGCTTATCTGCTCGGGATAAAAGAGATTCGCACCTTGCCTCTGGCCTTAATCCAATTCCTGCGCCACGCCAAAGATGCCCCTGCAGTCTGATCTCCACAGCAACACAGGATAAATCCTGAACGTCTGTATCTCATCCGTGACGACGGGCAGAGGCGTCCATCCTTTTTATCTTCAAACCATAACAAAATTAGTTCTCTTCTTTTTACTGAACGATCAGGACGCTCTGCTTTCGACCGCAGGCACCGCCTGCGCCTTGAGGATTGCGTGTATGAACGAATAGGACGACCTTTGCAAAGGGTGATGGCTTGATTTTCCTTTCTTCCCCCTAAATCCCCCTTAGGGGGGCGGACGGGGGGAGAGAAAAATTACAGCAACTCTCGGCCCCAACGTATTAATAATGGCTTGGAGTTGAGCAGCAACAATCTATTTGGTCACCCACACAATTTGGAGGAGATTTTATTTAATAATAAAAGCGCCAGGATGCTCTCTGATGAACTCACAACCAGATCCCACACGGCGCTTGAAGTTAAAGTTGTTGTCGCTGCCGGATCCAGGTCCCCCACTCCCAGCAGATTAGGTCTTTTACTCCTTCTCGTACGGCTGCCCATCCGCCGCTGGCATTTGGCCTCGCCCGACCACGCCGGCGAGGATGATCATCGTCGCCACATAGGGCGCCATCCCCAAGAGCTGAGATGGGATTTGGACGCCAAGGATCGCTAGCTTGGAGGCCAGAGAGTCGGCGAACCCGAATACCAAACCGGCGCCGAACGAACCGAAGGGGGTCCAGTTTCCGAAGATCATGGCCGCCAGACCGATGAATCCGCGCCCGGCAGTCATAAACTCATCAAAACGTCCCACCGAACCTAACGTGAAGTAGCCACCCGCGAATCCCGCCATCATCCCACCCAGGATGACCGCCATATAGCGCGTGCGGAAGACGTTGATCCCAAGCGTGTCCGCTGCCTTTGGATGCTCGCCTACCGAGCGCAGTCGGAGCCCCCAACGGGTGTAAAAAAGTCCAACATGGAGCACGATCATGAAAATAAACATGGCGTAAATGAAAATATTGTTATCAAACAGAATGGGTCCAAAGATCGGAATCTTCGAAAGCAGTGGGATTTCTATGGGACGGAAGATCCCCGGATCATTTAATGACTGATTGATCTGCATGAATTTTGACGAGATGAAGGCGGTGATACCTCCGGCAAAGATGTTAATTACAGTACCGGAGATGATCTGATCGGTCAGGTATTTGATCGAGAGAATGGCATGAACCAGACCGAGCACCCCTCCCGTAAGAATTGCGGCGAACAAACCCACCCATAAACTCCCCGAGATGCTTCCGACAAGCGCTCCGACCATCGCCGCCGCAAGCATCATACCCTCGATGGCGATGTTGACTATGCCGGCTCGCTCACACAGAACACCAGACAGCGCCCCGAGCGTGATTGGCACAGCCTTGCTTAGCGATGTGTTAAGCAAACCCGCTAAGTTCATCGATTTATCAGCTGCCGCCCATGCCAGAAATCCGAAGATGAACAAGCCCGAAACGATTGCGAGCACAAGATTTGTGCGCTTCCCAAAACCACGAACGAGTTGTATCCCGCCCAGAAACGCGGAGAATATTGCCAGCAGGTTGAGGGTCAGAAGCGTCGGCATCCGCCAATCAGGAAGATTCGACTCAACGCCTCCGGGAACGAGTTTGAAAGTCGTGATCAAGCCCGCATCAGTAGACCGGCTGAAGAACAGCCAGATCGCCGCCGCGAGCCCTAGAAATACAAGCCCCATCACCCGCTGCCGGGTTGGTTTCACATACTCGATCTCACGCTGCACAGCTGTTGATGCCATTCTCAGTCCCCTCCCCAGCCGCGAACAGTTACGCCTTCTTCTTCGTCTTTCGGTGCGCGTAACCGATAGATCGTACGGATGATCGCCGGCGCGGCGATAAAGACCAGAATTAAGGCCTGCAACACGGTGATAATGTCGATCGGGACCTGAGCGACAACTTGCATTCTCGTTGCGCCGTTCCGCAGCGTTCCAAACAGTAATGACGCAAAGACTACGCCCAAGGGGTGGCTCTTTCCGAGCAGGGCAAGAGCAATGCTGTCGAAACCGTAGCCCGAGGAGAACGCCATCGCTAAGTTGTGGTTGAGCCCCAGTACTTCGTTCGCGCCAGCCAATCCTGCCAACCCTCCAGAAAGGGACATAGCGAGAATTGTAGTCCCCAGAATGCTCATCCCCGCATAGCGGGCAGCGTTCGGGTTGGCACCCACCGAGCGTAGATCAAAACCCCATTTCGTCTTAAAAAGGAGCCAATACACCAGCCAGGCCACAGCGAGCGCTATGAAGAAACCCAGGTGGAACCGGATCGGCGATTCGAAGAACCGGGGGAGCATGGCACTTTCCTGGATAGTAGGGCTGACGGGGTTGAACGAATCAGGCCGCTTCATCGGTCCGCTCAATAGCCAGTCACTTATGCGAAAAGCGACGAAGTTCAACATGATTGTATTAATCACTTCATGCCCGCCGGTCTTCACCTTAAGCCAACCGGGGATAAAACCCCATAAGGCCCCGCCCAATGCGCCCGCGAGTAATGCAAGAGGGATGTGGATGATCGCCGGCAACCCCGTGATCGAATAGCCCACAAAGGCCGCAAATATCGCTCCAATAAAGAGCTGTCCTTCCACCCCGATGTTAAACAAACCGGCGCGGAAACCAAGTGCGACCGCCAGGCTTCCAAATATATAGGGAGTGCTCGCGACGAGACTCTCGAGGAAGGGGTTGAACGCCCGTCGGATCTCAAGACTATCCCCACTTTGGAGAGCAGTAATTATCCGGACGGGATCTCCAATCGATCCAGTAAAGAGCGCAGTGTAGGCTATTCGGACTTCCTCCCATGCGGCTCCAAAAGCTGCAAGCGGCGATTGCGCCCAGGCAGCGTAGACGCTATCGGAAGTCACGGCTATTAATATGGCCCCTAAAACCAGACCACTGAAGATGGCCAGCGCGGGTATAGCCAGGGTTTGCCCAAGTTTACGCCAAGGCGATGACCCGCGCGATGGTTTGCCTTTGAGTTCCTCTATTAGGATCTCGCCCGTGCCTTTTTTCTTGGGTGCTTGTTTCTCGCTCAAGGTTGGACCTCGCTGCGAACTCGATTTAGCCGATTATTTCTTGGGAGCTGCCTCTTTATCCTGTGCAATACCCGCCATGAGCAGTCCAATTCGCTCCTTGGTGGCCTTCTTGCCGGGCAGGATATCCATAATTTTCCCCCTATACATGACCGCGATACGGTCCGAAAGATCTATGATCTCATCCAGTTCAGGTGAGATGAGCAAAACCGCCACGCCTTCATCGCGCTTCTCAATAATCTGACTATGGATAAATTCGATCGAACCCACATCCAACCCTCGCGTGGGCTGCGAGGCGATTAATAGTTTGATCGGACGCGAGAACTCGCGCGCCACAATTAATTTCTGCTGGTTTCCTCCAGAGAGAGAACCTGCGGATGTTAGCGGACCGGGCGTGCGGATGTCGAATTCTCGAATTCGCTCCACCGCCGATTCAACAATCGCATCTTGCTGCATGATGACACCTTTTGCGAATGGAGGCAGGTAATAGGTATTCAGCACGAGGTTGTCGGCCACTGGGAAGGGGAGGATCAAACCATCTCGCTGCCGATCCTCGGGCACATGTGCGGTGCCTAATTCAGTGATCTCACGCGGGGTGGCTTTGGATATGTCGTCATCCAAAAAACGAATCGTGCCTTCTAGCGATGGGCGCAGCCCAGTGAGTGCTTCCACGAGTTCGGTTTGTCCATTACCCTGAACTCCGGCTATACCAAGAATCTCGCCGGCATGGACCTCGAAGCTGATCCCATCCACCGCAACCCGATCCCGGTCATTTAGTACGACTAAATCGTGGACTGTCAATACTGCATCGCCAATCTTTGCAGGTTTTTTCTCAACTCCGAGTTGAACCTCACGCCCCACCATCATTTCCGCTAACTTGCTGCGGCTCGCTTTCTTCGGCGTCGTCGTGCCTACGATCTTTCCCCGGCGCAGGACGGTAATGCGATCGGCAACCTCTTCCACCTCACGCAATTTGTGCGTGATAAAAATGATCGATTTACCCTGATCCGTCAACGAACGCATAATCTTGAAAAGCTCATCCGCCTCCTGTGGCGTCAACACAGCCGTCGGTTCATCAAAGATCAAGATGTCCGCGTTGCGATAGAGAAGCTTAATGATCTCAACCCGCTGCTGGACACCTACGGCGATATCCCGTACATATACATCAGGATCCACTTCCAGATGGTACTGTTTCGAGATATCAACAATGCGTTGAGAAGCGGTGGCACGATCTAAAAAGTTGCCTGGGCGCAAAGGCTCCTCGCCCAACATCACATTCTCTGTCACCGTGAATACAGGGATGAGCATGAAATGCTGATGGACCATTCCGATACCTTCGGCGATGGCATCCCCCGGATCGTGAATCTCGATCTTTTCACCTCGAACGATCACCTCACCCTCATCCGGTTGATATATCCCGTAAAGGATATTCATCAGTGTTGTCTTGCCGGCACCGTTCTCTCCCAGCAAGGCGTGAATTTCGCCCTCATTCAGGGTCAAATCAATATGATCGTTGGCAAGGACACCAGGGAAACGTTTCGTAATGCCGCGAAGTTCGAGGACAGGTTCCATGATCACTTCACCATATCGCGATAATAAGGGTGGGCAATTGAGGAGTGATTCTACCATTCTTACCAAGATGCACAAACGGGTAGGTTCCCCTCTTACGCTCGCTGATACTGCATGAACTTCTACGTCTGTCGTCCCAATCTCGGAATACCCGAGATTCGAGACCGTCAACTGCCGTATGAAAATTGCTGGGGCAGACCAATGTCTGCCCCAGCTATTCGTAGTACTTGTGACTTCTCGGGCGAATTACTCCGCTGGCTACGGGGAGGTCGCGATTTCACCCGCGATGATCTGAGTCGCCAGGCCGTCAATCTCTGCCTGGAGGTCTGTCGATACCATGCCCGCCATCTCGTGGAAGTCGGCGAGCCCTACGCCGCCATTCGCGAGCGTGCCCATGATCAGGCCTGCTTCGAAGGTGCCTTCGACGACGTCCTTGATAGCGTTGAAGGTCGTCACATCCATGAACTTCATGACCGAGGTCAGCGTGATGTCGGCGTACGCCTCATTCACTACCGCCCAGTCGTTGTCGACACCAACGATGTAAACGTCACCGCGCTCCTGTGCAGCGGCTGCGGTGCCCAGACCAACCGGTCCAGCCACGGGCATGATGATATCCACACCCTCATCCATGAGCTGCTCGGCCATGAGACGTCCATCTTCGAGGCTCTCGAAGTTGTTGGTGAAGAGACCCGTCTGCGTCCCAATATCCCAGCCCAGGACTTTCACGCTCGTCCCATGGACTTCGTTGTAATGAGCTGCGCCCAAGGCGAAGCCGTCCATAAAAATGGTGACAGTCGGTATCTGGATGCCGCCGAAGGTGCCTAGTATGCCGGTTTTGCTCACGCCGGCCGCCAGGTAACCCGCCAGGAAGGCGGCTTCATCGGTTTGGAAAGCCTGCCCCTGAATGTTCGGGGCTTCCAACCAGCCAACATCTACGATCGAGAAGAATATATCCGGATTGGCCTCTGCTGCGGCTACAGTGGCATCCGCCAGCAGGAACCCGACCGGGATTATCAGGTCACAGCCCTCTTCGACGAAGGCGTTGAGGTTCTTCTCGTAATCGGTCTGCTGCTGTGACTCGAGGAACTTGCCCTCAACCCCGAGCTCGTTCACTGCATCTTCGACACCCTTCCACGCTGTAGCGTTGAAGGACTTGTCGTCGATACCGCCAGTATCCGTTACCTGGCAGGCCTTTATCGCGGGCTCCTCTGGTGCCGCTGCTGGAGCACACGCAACGAGCACAAACGCTGCGATGATGAGAAGCGACAGAATGGCGAATAACTTCTTCTGCATGTTACATTCCTCCATTTGAGTATTGCGGCGCGGACAATCTCTTCCTCTCCCAAATCACCCCTCTCACATACACAAACATTGCCGCGATGATGCTTGGATAAGGGGTTTGTGATCCATGCAATGATAGCATGAGAAATCTCTAGTTGCAATGAATTACCGCTTGCGCGCACGATGAGTTATTGGGTTTAGCAGAGGTGGATGGGCGTTGATCAATCCTGCTCACTTGGTGATGCGAGATCGCCATAGTCAAGGACTTCTCGCGGTTGTGAGCCGCTCTTCGCGGGACCGATGATGCCGCGTTCTTCGAGTTGATCCACGAGCCGTGCAGAGCGTGTGTATCCGATCCGCAGATGGCGCTGCAGCAGCGAGATCGAAGCGCGGCGCACCCCGCGAACGATCGAAACAGCTTCGTTAAAGAGTGGGTCGAGGTCATCCTCTTCTTCAGCCATCTCGTCCCACAGCGGGGCCTGTTTAAGATCGACGCCTGGCGGAATACTTTCAATAGCTGTCACGGGTTGTTCCTCGATCTCTTCTCCCAAGTTGGCGGTCTTCCAGTATTGGATTAATCGGTTTAACTCATCCTCGGAGACATACGCCCCCTGCATACGGATGGGCGCCGCCGCGTCGGGTGCCTGAAAAAGCATATCCCCTCGCCCGAGGAGTCGTTCAGCGCCCGGTTGATCCAGGATGACACGGCTGTCGACGGAGGATGCCACAGCGAAGGCGATTCGTGCCGGGAAGTTGGCTTTAATCAGGCCAGTGACTACATCCACGGAAGGGCGCTGGGTGGCGATAACTAAATGAATGCCCGTCGCGCGCGCGAGCTGCGCCAAGCGAGTGATCACCATCTCCGTCTCATGGGGGGCCAGCATCATGAGGTCTGCTAGCTCATCGATCACGACGACGATGTAATGCATCGAGCGCCCCCCGGATTGTTTCACGCGCCGGTTATAGTCACCGATATTTCGCACCCCCACTTGGGCGAAGAGATGATAGCGACGGTCCATCTCGCGCGAGACCCATTGCAGCGCTGACACCACACGCTCCAATTCAACAACTACTGGAGCCATAAGATGAGGGATGCCATTAAAGTATGTCAATTCGACCCTCTTCGGATCGACCATAACAAACTTAAGTTCATCGGGTGTGTTCTTAAGCAGCAGGCAGGAGATGATGGCATTGACGCATACGGATTTGCCTGAGCCCGTTGTGCCCGCGATAAGCAGATGCGGCATGGCTGTGAGATCCGCAATGACTGACCCGCCTGACACATCTATGCCCAACCCCAGTTTTAACCTAGATCGTATCTTTTGAAAACTCTGCGCTTCGATTACGTCACGCAGCGCAACCAACGAAACATCCGTGTTGGGAACCTCGATGCCAACATAACCCTTGCTCGGCACAGGCGCTTCAATCCGAATCGAGGGGGCAGCAAGTGCTAGAGCAAGATCATCCGCAAGAGATGAAATCTTACTCACTTTAACTTTCGTGCGTCGTCCTCCACGTCCTTCGATAAAATCCGGTTCGACTCCAAATTGAGTGATCACTGGGCCGCGATTGATCTCTACAACTCGCGCGGGCGCACCAAATACTCGCAGCGTTTCTTCGATCAACCTGGCGCGTTCACGGTCGAATGTCTCATCAGCTCGGCTTACCGCTCCCGATTCGAGTATCTCTGCCACCGCCGGCAACACCCACTGCCGCCGTGAAGCATCCCCCACCGCTTCAGTCTGGAGAGTTGATGCCAGATCCATTCCTTGCTCGGTTTGAACCGCTTCCGGTTGGATCAATGGCGCGGTGACCAATGGTTGCGAATGGATATCTGTAGTCCGCGCGCCCACCTTAGGTTGAGATTGCGTTGGAATGCTCGTGAATTGCCGGCGAACCCAATCCCAGCCCTTAAGCGCGATATCTACTATTTCCGGAAGCGAGATCCCGGCTATAAAAGTGATCGATACGAGGAGCCACGCTACGATTACAACAATTGCTCCGCCAACACCCAGGCCGCGGACCAGGAGAGCGTAGATGGCCGCGCCGATGATCCCTCCGCCACGGCCATCTTTCGCAATCGCTTTTCCGATCGCAAAGGTCGTCGCTCCAAGCAACGCATGCATGAGAACCAGGGTTAGTATGAAGAATGAAGTCGCACCTACAATCTTCTCTGTTTCAATCCCCGGTAAGCGACCTCGCATTTTCCTTAAAAGAATCCCCACCCCACCAATGATCAGCGCTAGAGGGACGATGAACATCCCCCAGCCAAAGGTCTGTTGGAGCAGACGTACCCAAGCGCTTCCGATCAAACCCTGTTGCGTGGTGAGCAGACTCAGAATCGTCAATAAGCCGATAACAAGCAGAAAGAGCCCGAGCAGATTGGTTTTCCGTTCTCGTGTGAGGAGGCCCTGGATTGAAAAAATTTCGCCAAGTGAGTTGCGAAGCGCTGCAATGAAATTCCTCGAGGTGCGACTTTTCACCGTTTTCTTACGGCTCTTTGACCTCGAGGTGCTCTTGCGTCGACTTCGAGTGGATGTTTTTTTTACCACTTCTTTCTCCAAGCGCGGCGATTATAGCATAGCAGCCCACAAATGTTCTCGCTACATGCTAAAATCTAGCCATGGTGCACTCCAAGCCGGCTGTACTACTCAATCGTGTCCACTTCCTTCGCCACCTCACGCCCGAAGCGTGTATTGAGCTTTCAGAAGTGCTGCCGCGCGAGACATACGCACCGGGCGAAACCATCGTAACAGAAGGGGGAAATCCCGATTCCTTGTACATCATCCTGGAAGGTGAAGTGGAAATTCTCCAGAGCGAGGAAGACGGTGAGTGGGTTTCCCTTGGGCGCTTGACTTCGGGAGATACAATCGGCGCGCTCGAAATGATCTACCGGCAGCCGCGCCCGGCGACAGTCCGGTCAGTTGAGGCCACCGTCGTTCTCCGCTGGGATCGCGCCCTCCTTACACAATTCATGAAGGCTCAACCGCTGGCGCTGAAAGGTTTGCAATTCGTCGCCCAAAGCCATAAACTTGCAAAAAAGCTTCACTTCTCCTGGCTCAGAGAAGGCGAGGTGATCTACGCTCTCGCCCGCAAACACTCCTTCGTACTTTTTCAACGACTGACCATCCCCGTGCTCATGCTCGGTGGTGCTTCCGCTCTCATCCTGTGGGCGCTTCTGGACGACGTCACCATTGCCCTGTGGGGCGGATTTGGCCTTGTACTAGCCGGCATCCTCTTCGGTATTTGGCAGTGGTTAGATTGGACCAATGACTATTATATCGTGACCGATCGCCGCGCGGTCTGGCTGGAGAAAGTGATTGGTATCTACGATAGTCGCCGCGAGGCGCCGCTGCATACAATCCTCTCCGTCAGCGTCGGAACGGACATCACAGGGCGCATGATGGGATTCGGGGATGTCGTGATTCGAACCTATACCGGCAAAGTCGTTTTCCACAATGTCGGCGAAGCCCAAACTATCGCTGCTTTGATCGAAGAGAACTGGCAGCGTCAGCGAGCAAAACAGGACTCAACGGACCGCGAATCACTAGTCGAAGCGCTTGAACAGCGTCTGCAGGATGATGAGCCGCAGATAGTTGAAGAGAGCCTACCCTCCCCCGATACTCCGGACACACGAGGGCTGAGCCGTTGGGGATTCAAGGTTCGTTTTGAAGATAAAGACACAATCACTTACCGAAAACACTGGGCAGTCTTGCTGCGCGAGATCAGTGTTCCGTCCGCTTTATTTATCATTATTATCGGACTTCTCGGAGCGCGTCTGAGTGGCTTGATATCCTTGTTCTCTCCCGGTATCTTCCTGCTCATAAGCATCGCCTCGCTGATGGTGGTCAGCGCTTGGTGGCTTTACCGTTATGTAGACTGGGCAAATGACATTTACCAAATCACCGCTCAGCAGATCATCGATATATATAAAAAACCTCTCGCCCGAGAGGAGCGCAAAGTAGCTCCAATTGAGAACATCCTCGGCACGGAGGTCGATCGCAAAGGCTTGATTGGCATCCTGTTAAACTACGGCAATGTAGTTGCCAATGTTGGCACAGAGCAGTTCGTCTTCGAGGGGGTTTTCGACCCCGTCACAATTCAACAGGACATCGTCCACGCGCAGGAAGCCCTGATGCTTCATAAAGCAGATCAAGCGCGCTTCAAGCGACAAAGCGAAATGGTAGAATTGTTCGATATTTACCACAACAAATACACTCAAGGAGACTCCGAAGACGGAGACGAAAATTCCCAGCACTATGGCAATTCGCGAGATCGTAACCCCACCTAACCAAACCCTGCGCGAACGCGCTCAAAAAGTCCGCCGAATAACACCCGAGATTGAACAACTCATCGATGATTTAATTGAAACGATGCGAGTCGCTCCCGGTGTCGGCCTTGCCGCACCCCAGATAGACGCCGGTGTGCGGGTGATTGTCGTCGAATATGCTGAAGGCAGCGAAGAAGAAGACGCGCCAGAAAAACCTCCAAAGCTCTATGCGGTAATCAATCCCAAGATCACGCGCACATCCAAGGAGAGGGTGCTTGGAAACGAAGCTTGCCTATCTCTCCCGGGGTATTTTGGTGAAGTCGAGCGGCATGAGCGGGTCACGGTCAAGGGCTTGAACCGACACGGCCAGGAGATTAAACTTAAAACTAAAGGATGGCTGGCGCGTATCTTCCAGCACGAGATCGACCACCTTGAAGGTATTCTCTACATCGACCGCGCCACTCAGGTTTGGCGGGTTGAAGAACAGGGAGATAAAGAGATTCCCGCGCCAGTGTAATCTACCGCCGGTCTCACGCCAATTCTTCTCTTTCGACACCCTCCCACACGCTTACATCCGCGCGCATGGACAATGATCGGATTATTCCGGATCTCCTCCAAGTACCGCTAAGTGAATACTCCCCGCCGCACACCGTTCTGGTGTCTTAGGAAGCGACGGGGCTTCTAGGCCAAAGCCAGAGATTGTATCCCCAATCTCAAAATATTGATGGCGGCATTGTGGTCTCT
>DAOUDJ010000076.1:0-3803 GCA_034430795.1 Anaerolineales bacterium
CCATAGTCCCTTATTCTTCGTCACGGCCAGCAACGCCACCCGTACGAATCGCTCATGGGAAATATCAAGCGGCTCGAGCATGGCCGCGAATTCAGCCCCGCGTTCTTCTATGGTGGATCGTAGCTGGATCGGAAACGATTGTTCTTTCTCGGTCATGGTTTCTCCTCTGAGGCGGTGATCTCGAATTCCTGCAACAAGCCATACATGGCATTCACGTATCGCTTAGGTACCTGATAGTGATCAGGGTCGGCCCCAACCTCGGAGGCGTTTCCGCAAATGCTCGTGGCTTGCTCGACCAGTGTTTTCAGGTTGGTCAATACATTGGAAACGCGCTCAGTCGGGCCATCGCCCATCTCAATGGTTGGGACTGGAAGGTGTTGGATTTCTGTCTCGCATTCATTCAGCTGTTGTTCGACAACAACAGCCTCCGCCTTGAATTCATTCCATTCTTCCTGCGCGTGGCCTGTCAAAAGCGCTCCGATGATTGACCGGTCCATCTTCTTGCTCAGGAGCTCGCTCATGCTGTCTCCTCCGCGGCGAGCGATGTTCCACATACCTCATGGACTTCTTCGAAAGTGACCGTTTCGCCTGATACATAGGCATCACAGGTTGGGCAAAACCAATCAGCCGCAAGGGCCGCATCGGCGCGTTCAAAGATTGACTCGATCCTTATGCCCTCAATAAATTCTCCGGGCGGATCATCGGGTGCAATGTGGTATCCGCTGCCGGGCCCGAGCAGTTCCTTGAGTTCTAGTAAGGCGCTCCGTAACTGCGCGTTCTTGACATACGGATCTGGCAGCACAAGTTCCCAATAATCCCCGTTCTGTTGCCACTCGCCAAACGACACACCTGCGCCGTCAAGTTCCACTTCGATGAAACGCCCTGATTCATTCGCGGGCGGTCCATCAAATACGATTGCTAGTTTGCTGCTCATGCTTCAACCTCCCTGGTCAGGAAATAAGGCTTGAAAGTTCTAAACGGCTTCCCCTCGACCTTGTAATATTCAAGCGGGAACTCTGTTTCTTTCGCCATCGCCTCAGCGGTTTTCTTCCACGATACGCGGCCATCGCTATAGCGGTAGTACAACCGCGCAAGATCAGGAATCTCGACCGCATCAAGCCCGCTGCTTTCCATCAATCCCTTGAGCGTAGACTTGGCGATGTCTTCGAGCTCCGCCGCTGCTTTGCGCAAGCCCTGTGCTTCCTGTAGTTCTAAAGCCGCACTCCGCCAGTCGTCCACATCGATTACCTTCAACTCGCCCTCGATCTCGGGGATGTCTAACGGCTGATCATTGACTGTCTCCGGCGGCGGAATTCTTGGGATGACATGCTCCGTCCAGAACTTGACTTCCCGTTCAAACAGTTGGCCAATCAGCTCCTGATCGGCTTCCATGTCAAAGTGAATTGGGGGGCCATATTCGGAATTGAATACCGCAAAGCTGCCCCACGAATATTCAAGCACGCCAAGATAGTGCTGAAGTTGCAGGATTGCGTGCTCGGGAAACCCGTAGGCTTTTATCTTGGAAAAAGCACTGATACCCGGACATTTCACTTCCAGGCATCCGGTACTGGTTACATCGTCGCCAATTAATATCTGCCGATCCACGTTGGCGATCAGGAAGTCGTGTTCCGAGTTTCGCCGCAGGGGCTGGCGCCGGACCTTGCGCCCTGTTTCTTCGACATATAGATCGGCCGCGATGGATTCGGCGATGGTGCCCCAGAGCATTCGCCAAGTCGGTTTGTCAGGTGCGAGTTCGCTGATCTTTTCTTCATAGACACTCAGCGGCGTTCCGTAGGGACTGATGCCCGCTACCTTTGCTGCATCGCTCCCGCCCATGCCACTCTGGCGGGCCAATCGCCATTCTTCTTTATCGTGATAGGGTGCAATTGAGCTCATTATTCCTCCGCTAGTCGTACTTGCTCTCGCTGGATTGCGTCTTCAACCTCGGATGGCGGGGCACCTGCAATTTCCAGATCGCACCACGCCTGAATAATCTCCTGATCGTATTCGCGCTCCGCCAGTTGTTCCTCAATCCAAAATTGAGCCATCGCCATTCGTGGCTCTCCGAGTAGTTCGAATTCTTCGCTTTGATGGGTCAGTTGGCTTCCCTTTCGATTTCCTTCCATTGGTGACCAGTCCAATGCCATCGCCGAAGAATCTCAAACTCGGCGTCCGAAAAATTGGCTACTTGTTCAGTGTCATTTGAACCGATTATTCGAGCGATCCAGAAACCAGTTATCTTTTTGGTTTCACGGACTAGAGTTATTTCGGAACCGCGCTTGCGATCAAATTGGCCGAAATCCGCCGCGGGTGCCCAATCCTCATTTTGAGGGAATTCGACGATCGCTATTCTTTTGCCATCCATCCAAGCGGGGGCATATCGGACAATCTCTTGTCCCAACTTGGCTGTACTCATCTTGACGGTCATATCGCCCCTGAGTTTCGCGGGATTTTATGAGCGCTTTCGCTTCGGGGAGCGCGAAGGCCGCATTCGAATATCCGCGGTCCTTAGCGATCTGCCAAGCCGTAGATTGAATTAAAGCCTTTTCCGATTCCTGTTTGTTATCTTGCGGTGTTTTCCAGATATTGAGTTTCATCTTGGCCTCCCTTTTGTTTGCTGTTCGTCGCTCCCTAATACTAAGTGGTTTACTTACTCCCGTCAAGTACCAATTTGATTACCGTAGTACCATATACGGGGAAGCCTCAATGCAATCAAGCCATTTCTTTGAATACAAGAAGCAGCTAGAGCAAGCCGTGTTCGACCTGGATCCCGAGCCGATCATGGCCGCGGCCGATCTTCTATTTGAGGCGTGGAAGAACAAGAGGTCGGTCTACATCTTCGGGAATGGTGGCTCCTGGTCGACCGCCGAGCATTTCGCCTGCGATCTTCGGAAGTGGTCTCGCACTCCTGGATCCGGCGGTGTGCGAGCCATCGCGCTGACCCTGAGCCCGCTGGCTACGGCCTACGCAAACGACCATGACTATGAAGAGATTTTCAGTCGGCAGCTGAACGATCTTCTGCAATCAAAAGATGTAGCGATCGGGATTTCATGCTCTGGATCGTCTCCGAACGTGGTCAACGCGCTGCAGCTTGCGTCGCGGCCCGCATGGCTTGTGAGGCGCATCCTGATTACAGGGCCAGAGAGCGTAAATCATGTCTGGGCGCTTGCGGGAACAGACGTCAGAATCAATGTGGAGGCCTCCGACATCCGCGTCCAGGAAGATATGCACTTAGCGGTGTGTCACATCTTAGCTGGCGAAGTGAAAGTCAGGATCGCCGAGATTGCCAAAGAGGTTCCCGCATGATCGCTCAGGCTGACGTCATCCGCATACCGCTCGCGAGTAAGTCTGTTCACTGCGCGGTGACGAGTCCTCCCTACTGGGGATTGAGGAAATACGCGGGTGAGCAAGGGGAAGAGCCTTTGGGATTAGAAAGTACCCCTGAAAGACACGTCGAGCGCATCGTGGAAATCTGCCGCGAGGTGCGGAGGGTGCTTAGGGACGACGGGGTGTTCTGGCTGAATTATGGGGATTGCTACGCCAGCGGAGGATCTACGGCCAACCAGAGAGAGCGGCCCGACTTACCCAACCCGCCCGCGGGTTGGTCTACAAGGGACGTTACCGAAAAGCCAAACACTTCCGAGTTCTTTCCTCAAGGCTCCCTAATGATGATGCCCCACCGCGTAGCCCTTGCCTTACAGCAAGATGGGTGGATCGTTCGTCAAGACCTCGTGTGGTTTAAGAGGAATCCGATGCCTGAATCCATTGCAGGGACTCGATGGGTCAAGCATCGTATCAAGGAA
>DAOUDJ010000077.1:0-29794 GCA_034430795.1 Anaerolineales bacterium
ATCGCCGGGCAGGATACGAGTGAGGTCGACTTCACCCTAGAAATGGGTGGATCTATCTCGGGGCTGGTCACGTCCGAGTCTGGAGATCCCATTGCGGATCTCTGGGTGGACGCCTGCGAATATGGTGTGATGGAAGATCCATATTGTGTGAGCGGGGAAACCAACGATGAAGGAGAATATACCATTGCCGGACTGCCTGGTGGTGACTATATCGTTAGCATCTGGGATCAGGGCTGGGTAAGCCAATTCTATGACGTCGAGGTACCTTATGGGGATCCCGATCGAGTCTCTGTAACCCCAGGAGTGGACCATGGAGGAGTTGTCTTTGCGCTTACACAAGCGGGCAGTATCTCAGGGCGAGTTGTCAATGAACTGAACGAGGAGGAGAGCATTCCAGGAATCTGGGTCGATACCTGTGAAGAAGCTGTGTTTTCCGAAGACATGTGGGGACAAGACCCATTCTGTAGCGGTGATGACACTGATGATGAAGGGTATTACACCATTCCTGGTTTAATTCCCGGGAATTATCGGGTGCGTATCTGGGATCCTATCTGGGGTGGAGAATTCTATAACGATGTTTCAACTTTCGATGATGCGCTTCTAGTGCCAGTGGTAGGGGGACTAGAAACACATGGCATTAACTTTGCGCTCGTTGAACCAGGCAGCATCTCCGGCCAGGTTTATGAGCAAGGCGGCGGTCCGCTTGGCGGGATCGATCTAATGGCCTGCCTCTTCGACGATAGCCTATGCATGGGAACGCTAACCGCGGGAGATGGAAACTATACGATTACCGGTTTACCTGCAGGGGACTACTTCGTGACCGTTCACCAACAGGGAGATTGGATGAAAGAGTTCTTCAACGAAGTCCCCTTCCGGTACCTTGCTACCTCCGTGACGGTAATGTCGGGTGCCGACACGCCCTTCATCGATTTCTTCTTGGAGCGTGGCGGATCGATCGCTGGCACGGTATTTGAAGAGAGCGGAGGACCGATCGGGGGACTCGACGTCGTCGCCGTCAACTTCGAAACTGATGAATTGAGGGGAGGCGCTCCTAGTGAGCCGGATGGAAGCTACCTGATCCAAGGCCTGCCTGCAGGAACCTACCGCGTGTTTGTGTATCAGCAAGGTTATTGGGCGGAAGAGTTTTACGAAGAGACTCCTTTCTGGGATGAAGCCACCCAGGTGGAGGTCGTCGCAGGTGCTGTCGCGCCGGACATCCATTTCACGCTGGTGCGAAGCGGATCGATCTCAGGCACGGTATACGAAGAAGGCGGCGGTCCGCTTGGCGGGATCGATCTCATGGCCTGCCTGTTTGACGATGGGCTTTGCATGGGAACGCTGACCGCGGGTGATGGCAGCTATACGATCTCCGGGTTGCCGCCTGGTGATTACTGGGTTACCACACATCAGCAAGATTATTGGTTGGAGGAATTCTATGATGGTGTGCCAATTTGGGATGATGCGACTCTTGTCGCAGTGTATGCCGGAGAAGAGACAAGTCCAATCAACTTCTGGTTGATGCAAGGAGGCACCATCTCCGGGCGTGTTGTGACTGAAATTGGTTCGGATCCTCTCGACGAGATCTGGGTCACCGCGTGTGAGTATGACGTACAGCAAGACCCGTTCTGCAAGGGCGAGTGGTCACGCGATGGAGGTTTCTACTCGATCGAGGGATTGCCAGCGGGCAATTATCGAGTGAATACTTACCATCCGGATTGGCCCAATGAATACTACGAAAACGTCTCGCACTGGGAAGATGCCTCCCCTGTAAATGTTCAAGCCGGTGCAATTACACCTGATATCAACTTCACCCTCGAACAAGCAGCCAGCATCTCGGGGATGGTCGTTAACACCTTCGGGCATGAGATCGTCGGTATCTGGGTCGAAGTCAATGATTTTTACACCCACAACTGGGCTGGAGGAGCTCACACCAACACAGATGGGTATTACTCAGTATCCGGTCTGACACCAGGGGATTACCGGATTTGCATTTGGGATCAGTCTTGGGTCCACCAATGCTACAACATGGCGCTTCCTGGGGCTGAAACTATTGTGACACTTGTGTCTGGGGAGCATAGGGGAGATATCGATTTCACCTTAACTCAGGCGGGCTCCATCTCGGGGAACGTCATCGATGAAGATGGGATATTCATAGTTGGTATTGGCGTAGGGGCGTGTCAGCATGACGAGGTAGATCCTGTGTGTTATGGGAATTACACAGACAATCAAGGTAACTATACTCTTTCTGGGATGATCCCGGATGAATATCTTGTTTTCGTTTGGGATCAAGAAGGTTGGGTGAATCAGCTTTTCGACCATACCCAAGATTTCAGCATAGCAACCCCTGTTCTTGTAGTGGCCGGGCAGGACACGGGAGGGATCACATTCACTCTGACTCCAGCCTTTCCATAGTGTTCAATATTCGACTGGAGCCGCCAAATCGAAGGATGTTATGCACAAGCCGAGACAAGCAATGGTTTGGTGAATTTCACTGAAACTATAAACCTCGAAAGGGTCCTTTCGAGGTGTACCTGGCTAAAAATTTGGGCGGAGAATATGACTTCCTGTGCCTCGGCCGCTGAGCTCAAAACCCTTGGGTAGCTTTTGTCAAATGAACGGATCAAAGCAGGTTACGGGGGGTAAGCGATGAAGCCCGAGAAGACTCTACGCTTTATATCTGTCCTATTATTGGCTGTGCTGTTCTTAAGTGGTTGTGGCCCATCTCAGGCGGAATTGGACGCTGCTGCCACGCAGGACGCCGCCGCGGTGCTCGAAACCCAGACTGCAGCCGCGCCAAGTCAGACACCAAGCCCGACGCGGACGATGACGCCAACGGCCACATCGCCATCTGCAACCACAGAGATTCCAATGGCTTTGGATGGATTAATCGCCTACCTCGTCCTGGGCAATCAATCAAATTCCACTTCGGATGCCATATACCTTATGGATCCTCAAATGCCGGATTTCCCCATGCTCTTGAGTAGCTACCCGATGGGGGATCTCTACCCGGCATGGTCTTCAGATGGGCAGTTTATCGCCGTTACTTCTGCCCGTTATGGAGACAACGTCGATATCTTCCTGTTGCCGGTGGATGGAAGTGAGGTCATCCGTTTGACGAATGACCCTTCAATAGATGCCCAGTTGGATTGGTCGCCGGACGATCAGCGTGTGGCTTTTGTTTCCCTGCGGGATGGCGACCAAGAACTCTACCTAGCGGATCGAGATGGCAGCCATGTTGAACGCTTGACACATGATCCGGGTCAGGATAATGACCCGGCTTGGTCTCCTGATGGCAACCAGATGGCCTTCACTTCCGACCGCAGAGGGAATCGGGATATCTATCTGCTCGACTTAGTTGGGGGCGGTCTGACCCAGCTGACCTCCTCCCCGGAGGATGAATTGCAGCCGAAGTGGTCTCCTGATGGCAACCAGATCGTTTTCACATCCTACCGGGATGGCAACCTCGACCTATATCTGATGAATGCGGATGGCAGTAATGTGGAGCGTTTGACCTACCATCCGGCTTTTGATGAGCATCCCTCATGGTCACCGGATGGCGCATACATAGCATTCGATTCGGATCGCGGTGGTGATTATGATATTTTCGTGATCGAGCTGGCCAGCGGGGAGGCAGTGCAGCTCACCACAGATCCCCGTGATGAGGTCAGCCCAGATTGGAGTCAAACGAATTTCGACCTCGAGACTGACCCATGGTTCGGGTACAGCTTCTGTGTTCGGGATGTCGATAATGATTTTTCTCCGGACGAACCCACTGAGACATACTACACCACGGATATGTTCAAATATGTCGCGTTCCAGTTCCGAAACATGCAAAACGGCATGGATTGGGGGCATCAGATCAGAATAAGCAGCGCATTTACCACGACGTTTAACGCCACCTGGGAATCAGGAGCCGAGGGTTTCCATGTACTCTTCTTACAAGCCATGTCGTCTAACACGGGCCCCTTCACGATCGAACTCTATATCGAAGGAGAGCTGATCCAAGAAATCACATGTGAGGTTGTCGAGCCATAGCTTCGATAGATAGGTTGGTGGTTGGAAAACGATTTTGTAATAAATTGAATTACGAATCCTTAATGGAGCAAAGATCAAGTCCACGAGAATGTGAACTCTTGGCGCAAAGAAAATAAATTAGACCCTCCAGGAGTACAGCAAGGTAACCCCACGCAGAACGGATGTGGGATGAATTGGGCGATTTTTAGCCTCTCGGTCAGAAGACGATCAGGTTTCCAGTGGCACATCAAAACAAGGAGGAGAAATGATCTCAAAACCATTAGGCAGATTAGTATCCGCGCCGGCCATTCTATTGAGCGTGTTGATTGTAAGCTGTGGTCCTTCCACTGAAGAGATAGTTGAGACTTCGATCGCAACGATAACACCCACAGCATCGGTTGCTCTGACTCCTACACTGTCATCTAGGGAATGCAATTTAATCTCCATTACACCCGTCGAAGGAGCTGATATTCCCTCCTACGATTACGTAGCTGAAGGTTTCTCTCCCAATGAATTCGTTTCTATCACACTGGAGGGCATCCTTCAGGGAGATCTAAATCTAAGTGCATCCTCTTATTATTTAGGGTATGCAGACAATGTAGGAATGGTTGAAGGAAATATTACATGGAGCATGTTTGTCAGTGGGGGGTTGCTCCCCAGCGATATGAAATTTTCAATTGAGGGGAGTGATGGCGAATGCACCGTCAGCCAACCTGTGACATGGTCTACAACAGGATCAATATCCGTTTCTAGCAGGGATATCTCAGAGAAATTAGTCGCGCAAGTTGATTTCTCTTCATGGATCGAAGATAGTTTCATTGTAAGCCCGGATTTACGAAGGATGGCATACGTAGATACAGTTAATGAAAATCAAGTTGCAGTCGTGGACGGAGAAACTGGAAAACAATATGATCATGTTTTGATGCTGACCTTCAGTCCAGATAGTCAACACTTGGCTTATTTTGCTGCCAATAAGGGTGAGGGCGGATTCCTGGTTGTGGATGGTATCCCAGGGAAACATATCATGACTGGTGAAGTCGGATTTAGCGACCCAGTTTTCAGCCTGGACAGCCAGCGAGTGGGTTATACATTTCATGAGGGTGATAAGTATTTTGTGGTAATAGACGGAGTAGAAGGAAAGGTTTTTGACTCCGTTGACTGGCCAATTTTCAGCCCGGATAGTAAACATGTGGCTTATGTAGCGCAGGTGGGTGCGCAGTGGTTAGTGGTCGCGGATGGAGTTGAAGGGAAACTATACGATGACGCATTGAATCCCGTCTTCAGCCCAAACAGCCAACGAGTGGCTTATTGGGCTTCAGAAGGCGATAGTCTTTTCGTGGTCGTGAACGGAGAAGAAGAAAAACGATACGAAGGAGTTTTCGCAGATTCTCTCTTATTTAGCCCGGATAGCAAGCGATTAGCTTATTTGGCTTTGGAAGGTGATCAACAATTCGTGGTTATAAATGGGATTGAAGGGAAATCATATGATGCTATTGACCTGGCTTCTTTTGTTTATAGCCCAAATAGTAAGCGATTCGCTTATTTAGCCGTCGATGGTGATAAGCAATTTGTGGTCATAGATGGAGAAGAAGGAAAACAATATGATGGGGTGATGACAGAGACCCTCGTATTCAGTCCGGATAGCTCACGGGTAGCCTACGTACCTACAGAGGGTGATAAACAATTTTTAGTCATGAATGGGGGAGAAGGTACCCCATATGATGGTATTGGCCAAGGTTCGCTCGTTTTTAGCCCGGACAGTCGGCGATTAGCTTATTTAGCCCAAGTGGGTAACCAGTGGTTACTGGTCGTCAATGGCGTAGAAGGAGAATTGTATGATGGAATCGGCTACCCTGTATTCAGCCCAGACAGTCAACGGATTGTTTATTATGTTGCTGTGGGGGATAGGAGATTTGTGGTCGTAGATAGGGATGAGGGTAGAGCCTACGATTTCATAATCTACGGAAAAATCGCCTTTGACTCCTCAAACAGTTTTCACTACTTAGCCCTGAAGGGTAACGAGTTTTACCTGGTTGAAGAAACGATAAACAGGTAGGCGTATGGCACAGGCAATAGGCCTGAACTTGATCACTGTGCCGGGCTCAATTGTGACACGTACTCCCGATGAAATGATTAAATTACATTTTTGAATAACGGAGGTTCTAATGTCTCACCTCTCACGACGTTTATTAGTGTGCGCGATCGCCTTCACGGTCTTAATCGCCGGGCCCGCTTTCCTGGGCGGCGCGTTCGGTCCATACCCACTCATGAAATGGGGGGATGTTCTCGATATCCTTACACCATTGATCCTGCTGCCACTTTATTGGGGTCTTTTGCGATCTACAAGTGAGGCTCCACCCAGCCCTATAGAGATGGGTGCATTTGTGCTGCTGGCTGCGCTATGGGTGGAGGGACAGGGAATGCACCTCGCCGCAAACTCGATCGGACATATCGTCCAAGGTGGGGATGCGGGCCAACTAACACACTTCTACGATGAAGTGCTGAGCCATTACCTCTGGCATCTCGGCGTGATTGGCCTGGCCTCGCTGATCTTCTATCGTCATTGGCGAATCCGGTGGAGTGGTGCGTTCTCGTGGGGAATCATTATCCCCGCGGGTATCATCCACGGATTCACGCTCTTCCTCATCTTCATCGAGGCTGTAACGATCCCGTTGGGGCTCCCTTTCTTGACCATCCTGATGCTGATCATTCTCATCTGGGGCAGGACAAGACTAGGAGAGCAACCGGTGACAACCTTCTTCTTCATCACCTCACTCGTCGCGCTCCTATTCTTGACCGGCTGGGGGTTGTATTGGGGTGGATTCCCCGAATTCAGCGCAGTGGGACTTATTTGAGGGGTAAAAAATGAGATGTTCATTCCAGTAGATCCGTAGAGGAACCCAATCAAAGGATGCGAGATATGAAACGTTGGTCCAAAATAACACTCTGGATCGTGGGTGGAATCCTGCTTGCAGTATTCATCGCCATTAACCTCGTTGGCTACCAGAAGGGGAAAGAGATGGTCACATTCCCAATGGAGATGCGTGAACCCCTTACGCAGACTCCGGCTGATTTCGGAATGCCTTATGAGGAAGTTACCGTCACGACCGAAGACGGTTTGACGTTGGCAGGCTGGTATGTCCCATCCGAGAACGGCGCGGCGATTATCGCCATGCATGGCTACCAGGATGATCGCGAGGATCCACTCCGTGAGGCTTCGTACCTCCATCGAAACGGGTACGGCGTACTCATCGGCAGCTTGCGCACGCACGATGTCAACCCAGGGGAGTTGATCACGTTCGGGCATGAAGAAATGCACGACTTTGAAGCCTGGTATCAATACCTGCTTACTCGGGAGGATGTTGATCCCAATCGAATCGGCATTCTTGGAAAATCTATGGGGGGTGCTCTTTCGATTAAATATTCTTCGCTTAACCCGCAGATTAAAGCCATCATCGCTGATAGCGCTTTTGCCCAGATGGAGGATACCGTAGATAAAGCGATCGTCGCCATCCTCGGCGAGAAGTTCCGTTTCATGGTCCCATTTATCGTCTTCTGGGGTGAACGGATTGCAGGTTTCCAAGCAGCGGAAGTTAATACAACGGAATGGATTGGAGACCTGTGTGGAAGACCAGTTCTAATCTTCCAGGGTGGAGAAGATGAGTCCATCCCCATCAACAGCGGGGACCGACTCTACGCCGCTGCGTGTGAGCCAAAATCACTTTGGTACGTCCCAGAGGCTGAGCACACGATCTGCGACATGCCTGAGTTGGAGACGGAATGCGAACAGCGGATCGTATCCTTTTTCGACGAATTCGTACTGGGCGACTAAGAGCAGCGAACGGATGTCGACCCACACCCCGTCAGGGCGATACGCGAAAGGGCCCTGCCTGGTATTGTGGGCTGGGAGCATTTCTTTTACCGGCATCTACCGGTGAAAGAGCGTCGAGCGCGGAACCCGTAGAATATCCTCAGCCCTTCGCACAGAACACCCTTCCTCGCTCGAGCGCTGCCAAACTTGCTGGCAACGCCGTCGTTGGTATGCCGCCTCGCTCATCTCAATAGGGCGTCTTCGGAAAATATTGTCGCCTGTCCGGAAGGGGCGATCCAAGGAATAAACTATGTAGTCCTGCTCCGCATTGGAGCCTCCTGTTTGAGTGGCTCCAATTGCTATTATTCGTTGCTGTCTCACATCTAATTGAACTTGTTCAGAGCCTTCTCTTCTCATTTCACTATGGTGGATTTACGGTTGGATTACGTTTCATTTACGACCAATTGCTTTGATGTGAAAGAAATCACCAATGGAATTCGACCATCAAGATAAAGGCTTTGGCGAGATGGGCTATCGGTCCTTCCTACTGCGGCTGTGGCAGGTGGATACAGAGGGGAAAGCGCGCCTGGCGATTCTCGCTGGAAAATACGGCAACAGGAGAGCGCAGAGGATTTGCCAATTTGGGTGAGTTGTTGGTGTTTTTACTAGAAGAGATTTGCGATGGGCAGGATGAGGATTAAATTCGAACGCCCGTTTTGGAAATTAAACTGGGGAATTATCAATCGGTCTAAATAAAAGACTTTTGCGAGGATTTATTTATTTACTAGAAAGGAAACACCCCATGTTTTACCACTCGATAGCGAATATCGACAGCAAGTTCACCCTCTATCTGGCCAGAACCGCCGGCAAGCCGCTCGTCTATCACCCTGCATCTCCGAAACGGGTGAAAAATGAAAAATAGATACCGTCTATTCTCAGAAGTTACCCCTTTCTATCAGGACTTGCTCGATGCAATCGCTCAGGCAGAAGAAACGATCAGCATGATGTACCTGATCTACGATTACGGGTGTTGGACCGAAAAAATAAACGATATATTAATTGCCAAGAGAGAAGCTGGTGTGGGGGTGCGCATCATGGTGGATCTGCTTGGCACCATTACCGACCACCCCACAAACATCTTTCACAATTTTCGCATGCTTAAGAGGCTAGAAAAGGCTGGATTTGAGATCAATATTTTCCAACCATCCGGCTCGCGTATGTCATTTGCCGATCGGTTACATATCAAGCTTCTTGTTATTGACCAAACCACACTCTTCATCGGTGGATCAAACATGGGGGATTACTACACGGGTTGGCAAGACTCCAATCTGAGGATCGATGGGGATTTCGGGCAAGCTGGGCATGACCTTTATGAATTCGTTTCTGCTAACTCATTGAAGGGGAAGGAGCAATACCAGAAGAGGCGGTCAGAGATAAACCTATCTGACTTCTGGTTCGGTGACGCCCAGGTTTTGCTCACTGTGCCTGGCTCAAGAAAAGATATCTGTCGGCGGATGTTGGATCAGGTACTCAACACAAATGAAACGATCTATTTCCGGCATTGGTATTTCCTGCCCAATAAAGAATTCCTCAATGCCATGCTCTCCCAAATGGAACGCGGGGTTAACCTCCGGGTATTACTTTCGCACCGCACCCGGATTCCGATCATTGACATCGCCAACCATATCCCCATAAAAAATCTCGTACAAGCTGGGGCGCATATCTTCCGTTACCACACCCGCTACATGCACTCCAAGATAACCTGGAACGAAAGTGGCGATGTCATCTTCGGTTCCGCGAACATTGAAGAGAAAGGCTTGAACAGTAATTTCGAGCTTTGTTTGAAAATCAACAATCAAATATTGTCGGATGAATTAACCCAATGCTTCAACCGCGATTGTGCTATTAGCTTGAACCAGACGCCAACCGTTCTGAAGAGCCAGTCCATAATCAAGTTAATACTGGCCTACATGCTTTGTCTGGCAAGCCCATTGTTGTAGTGAGGACATTTGAGAGGGGGTGAAGGCTATGGAGACCCGCCGATTCAACCGACATCACTGCTTCCGGTGACAGACCGGAAGTAACTTAAGAACCAGTTGGGGGACTTTAACATTTTAGACTTAACTGAACACACGCAGGGGGGACACAAAACAGACATCTCCGCGATTAACGTGAATACGGAGCAAAGAATAAAATATGCCCAAACCATCTTTCGCATCGCGCTTTGAAGTTCTCCCTTCGTGGGTTCCTCCCACCATCATTGTTCTGGCAGTTGTTTTGGTATCCACAGCGTTCCTGCTCCCATCGTATATTGAATTTCCCATGGATGATACCTACATCCACTTTGTCTACGCTCAAAATCTAGCAGAGCAAGGGAAGCTAATATTCAGCGTAGCCGACGAAAAAGGTGTAGGAAGTACGAGCATACTCTGGATGCTATTGCTTGCCAGTGGGCACAAATTAGGCTTGCCTATGCACGGCCTGGCAAAAATCTTAGGGATGTTGTCACTTGCAACCGTAGGCGTTGGGTTATATGAACTTCTGAAGCCAATATTGCGCCGCTTACCAGCACTTGCTGGAGCTCTGCTAGTTGTGCTATCGGGGAACATGATTTGGTTCGCGCTCAGCGGAATGGAAACCATGCTCTTCCTGGGTCTTGGTGTGTTAGCGCTGCTTATTTACCAGAAAGAACTGTGGGGCTGGTTAGGTATCGTACTAGGATTACTTATTCTCACCCGTCCAGAGGGATTGGCGTTAGTCGTTGCGATCGCCTGCATCGAACTATGGCGCAATAACGGTATCCAACGCGGGTTCGTGGTTGCTGGCCTGATCGGTCTCATAATCTGTGGGCCATGGTTTGGCTATCTATTGTGGCGTACAGGATACATTCTTCCCACCAGCGCCATTGGTAAGCAATTAACCTTTTCCATTGGAACGCGCGTGGTAGCAGGCATGTCTGGGTCGTTGGCCGTGCTCGGACGGTTCCCAGCTCTTATCTACGTAGTCTTATGGCCGGCATATCTATTGGAGTTCGCGCTAGGTGGCATAGCTCTACCCCCACCACGCATCGTCATCGGAAATGTGGTTGGCAATGCTAACTACACCATATCCGCTTGGGCTCTCGTTGGTTGGATAGGCGTCGTCCTTCCTTTGCTGATCGCAGCTGGCAAACGCGTGAGTGATTTCCGTCGATGGCCATGGTGGATATCTGACCGAGCACGCCGACCGATGGTCATCTTGCTGGTGTGGGCAGTCTTGCACAACTTGAGCTATATGGTATTCATGCCTACCCCAGGTACGGCAAGTCGGTACGGTGCGATAAATCACATAATCCTGTGGTTAGCCCTGGGGACAGGGCTGATAAGTTTGCCGTATCGCCGTTTGCGAATATGGCTGACTGGTGGCTTGATCGTCATCGCCACGGCTAGCATTTTGTATTGGAATGGCGTGTATGATGCCAATCTTGATCATATGCAAAACGTGCGCATAACAGCAGCCCATTTCATACGTGATAATTTCTCTCCCGACGAACGATGTGCGGCATTCGATATTGGTGCAATACGATACTTCAGTAAACGGCCTATCTTTGATATGGGAGCTCTGGTTGATCCAGGTGCTGGTAAACGGTTTTTAGACGGATCAACTGACCATTATCTCGTTGAAAATGGGGTTACCTGCGTCGTCCTGCCCGGTCGCCGCGGCACAACCGCAGAGGGTTGGTTTGATATGGTTGATATTCTGGGTTTGACAACAACCCCCCTATTTGACATGGATCTAATTACAGTTTTCGAAATCGACTATGAACGCTGGCTCCAGGGCTACCTTCCAACCAACAACTATCAGGCCTCTGTAACGATATACCGTCTTGTGGCGAAAAGCTCGTCAAATTAGTGGTTGTTTAGCACCGTCTGTTGGATGATGTAGTTGATAAGCCTAGACAAAGAATGTCACAGATTTTTCATCAGCTAGTTCACATCATCGGATGAGCAAACCGCAACAAACGCCGCCAGAAGGGTAAAACATCAAGTAGCGACTTGCTAAGAATAAATAATAACAATAATGTTAGGGACGACGGAGTTACGAAGTCACTTGGATTTTTACGGTTTTCGTCAGGAATTTACGGCTTTTATAAACACTGTGTTATGACGCTCTCAGCTCTCGTAGCTGAGATGCGCATAACCTGAGCAACCAATCGGTCGTACTATGAAAACGGAGGAATGCAATGGCACAAGCAGGGATACACGGCATAGTAGCTATGGCAGTGCGCAAATGGACTCCAAGTCGGAAATGGCTGATGCTCGGCATTGTTCTCGGCAACATCCTTCCCGATGCCGACAATATCGCCGTTGCCGTCGCTACATTAACCGGGAAATCTACGGAAGGATTACACCGAACCTTCACTCACAGCCTTTTCTTCGTCGCCGCAATCATCATTCTGGGTTACATCACAGCTGCGATCACCAAGCGCTCCACATGGAAAAACTTGGGGATTGGATTAGGTGTAGGCGTTTTAATGCATATCCTGCTCGACCTGTTGATCTGGTTCAATGGAGTAGAAATCCTATGGCCAATTCCCTCTTGGATCAATTTCTGGGGCGGTGTTACCCCTCCGGAGTGGTGGAGCAAGTTGATGATGCCTACCGAGTTTTTGTTTTTCGCTCTGCTGTTCCTCTTGTTCGCCAAGCTTGCTCGCAAACAGAACACGGATACTGACTACTTACGTACACTATCCATATGGACCTATATCCAACTTTTCTTGTTCGTTGTCTTCACCGTGTTGGTCTACACAATGCAGAAAGGGTTCATGACACCCTACGGTGCTATCTATCTCCTGTCACTTGGACTCGCCTTTGCAGTCATCCTAAGAATGCGTGAGACGATCGAGACGGCTGCACTGTAAGACACCGTTGTTCTTTGATTGTCTCCGTCTAACTACTGACTGCCAACCCCTGCGAGGATACTGCGTAAGCATCTTCGCTGCGCAGCATGGGCAGACGGACGTCGAGTGAAATCTATAAACTGCCGGGGAGGAGTTTATCAACTCTGAAAGAGACATGGTATGCTCCTTTGTGGCGATGCAGACCGAAGACAAAATCAGGGGATGTGTGAACGATTTGCCAAGCCTGAGATCTTGAGCGAATTGCCCACTAGTGTGCTGTAAGTTCTCAATTGATTCTTCACATAATCGCTGTATCTATAAATGGATAGGATGATGCTCCGGAAATCACAATTCGCGTTCCTGTTTGTCTTCGCTGCACTCCTGGCGATCATCCCGCATGAAGCCGCAGCTCAAGAGAATCCACCCATCCGCGTCCTCTCTATAAATATTGAGAATGACTATCCTGACAGCCTGACGTTTCATATCCACGCTGAAGCGGATTCTCCTATCATAAACATTATTCTGTACTACAAGGATCAAGGAGATATATCCACCACGCGTCAACCCGTTGAATTTGAATCGGGCACCGAAGTGATTGCTTCATTTACCTGGGGCACTTCGCGGATCACGGTTGCACCGAGCAGTCCGATTTTCTTCTATTGGGTTCTTGAAGATGAGCAAGGTAATAAATTCACAACCCCCGAGGAATTAGTGTATTACGACGATCTTCGGTTTCCCTGGATGGAGATCAGCGATCCGGAACTGGTCGTACGCTGGTATGAGGGCTCTGATGCCTTCGGTCAATTCATCTATGAAGCGGCGAGACAATCGCTGACATTGATGGAGGAACAGACAGGCGAGGAGTTGTCTTTCCCCATCTTTGTGCTCGTGTATGCCAACAAGGAGGATTTTGCCTCCTGGCATTTCTACATCGATGACTGGGTCGGAGGTCAGGCTTTTACACCGCTAGGGATCACCACAGAAATCATCTCACCTTACTCCAGCCCGGATTGGATTCTAGATGTCATCCCACATGAGATCGCCCATCTTTTCTTTTACCAGGTCATGGATTCTCCATTTGCTTCATGGCCTTCATGGCTGGACGAGGGGCTGGCCCAGTACTATGAAGCGACCGATCCGCTCCCAGCTTTAGAGCGCGTCGCAGCTGCGGCCAGGGGGGGCACATTGCTCCCTCTGATCTCCCTGACCGGTGGCTTCGGGCGCGATCCTGATCAAGTGAGACTTTCTTATGATGAATCCCTCAGCGTAGTGATTTTTATTCTTGAGACTTGGGGGGAGGCGGGGCTGCAGAGTCTCATCGAAGTCTTCCAGACAGGAGAGAACTCGCGCCCGGCGATAGAAACCGCGCTCGGTCTGACCTGGGAGGAGTTTGAAGCTGGCTGGATATCATGGATGGGAATTCCGGCGACACCAAAGCCCTCGCCGGTTCCAATTGCTACGCGCGTCTATCTCACAGCTCCCAGCGGCTGGCCTACACCGACCAAGCTTATTAAAGCAACGGCGACGGAGCCCCCCGGATCAACCGCATCAGACCTGAGCTCAACACCCGGACCTTCTGCTGTCAACGACAAAGGGGGCATTTCCAAGTGGCTCTGTGGAGGATCGACTCTAGTGGCGCTGCTCCTGCCAGCATTGGTTTGGATTGCCCGACGCAGGGAAGACCATTAGCAGGCCTGCATCCTGACTCGGGCTCAAAATGCTATTAACAACCTCCGGTTGCATTTTGACTGTTTTCTTACACTCAAGATGATTCTTATGCCGCTAGGTAGTTGCCCACGCAGCATCCCGCAGGAGACATCCAAAGAGCGCGAACGGAGTCCGAGTCTAACCGGAGGCGCCAACAATGTAAAAGAGGCGGGTCAACGCCGACCCACCTCTTCAATAAAGACCAGCGACTATCCGCAGAGAGACTAACTCAATTCCTTAAGTAAGCTGCGCACTTCAGACGGGTCCGAGAGGAAGAATCGAGCCTTCGACCGCTCGGGGACTCCGATCTTCACCGTCCAACCCGGTTCCGGGATCACTTCGAAGAGCGCCTCATCGGTAACATCATCGCCCACCGCCAAAACGAAATCGTAGGGTGGCTTCGCGGACAGCCAAGGCTGTGCAGCCCGCCCCTTGCTTACGGTGCTCGGTTTTACCTCCACCACTTTATGTCCCTGCAGGATGTGCAGTGATGTGTTAGCGATATACCCCTCGATGGTGTCGATCAACTCAACGGCACGCTGGGAACCGAGACCGGGGTCAGCCCTACGGTAATGCCACACCAACGCTGCACCCTTTTCCTCCAGGAGAGCGCCTGGAGTGCGATCGACGAACATTTCAAATACCGGCTTTAACTGCTCCTTCCATTCATCGGAGATGTCATCATCCACTTTCTCCCACTGTTTCTGGTCTGCATGACGGATCATCATCCCGTGTTCGGCAACGAGATCCATTCCCACCTCACCCAGCCAGGCATCAAGAGTTCCCGCATCCCGGCCGCTGATGATGACCATCGTGTTTTTTGGATCACGTGCAAGCGGCGTGAGCACTGCGATGAGTTCCTCATCAGGTTTCGCTTTCTTGGGCGTGGGGGCGAATGGAACAAGCGTCCCATCGTAGTCAAGAAGGAACAAGCGGCGTTCCGAGTCCTTATACGCCTGAACCAATTCCTGTTTCAGTTCCCCATGCAGGCGCTTTGGAAGGTGGAGTCTGCGCACCTCCTGCACCTTTGCAAGCTGACTCAGGAAATCATCTGCCCAACGCTCTGTATCATAGCGGCGAAGCCGGGCACGCATGGTCGCGTTGCGCGCCTTTTGTTCCTCGATGGGCATTTCCAGAGCCTGATGCAGGGCGTCCACGAGCATTTCCTCATCATGCGGGTTGACGATAATCGCCTCGCCCAATTCCGCCGCCGCACCAGCCGTCTCACTCAGCACGAGAACCCCCGTCCCATCCGGTCGTGAGACGAGATATTCCTTCGCCACGAGATTCATCCCATCCCTCAAGGGCGTAACCAGAGTGACATCCGCCAAAAGGTACAGCGCGATAAGCTGCTCAAAGGGAACGGATCGATAGAGATAGGTGATCGGCGCCCAACCAGGTTGGCTGAGCTGACCGTTGATACGTCCGATTAATTCATCGACCTGGCTTTTTAAATTCTGATACTCTGGCACACGCGTCCGCGAGGGGACCAACAGTGACAGCAAGATCACGCGCCCTAACCAATCCGGATGGCGAGAGAGAAATTTTTCAAAGGCATTTAGACGCTGGATGATGCCCTTAGAGAAGTCCAGCCGATCAACAGAGAGGATAATCTTGCTCTCTCCTACTTGCTGGCGCAACGCTTCAAGTTCATGTTCGACTTCTGGACTTTCGTGAGCGGTGCTATAGCGATTAATGTCCACACCAAGCGGGAAGGTGTCTACTTTAATAACGCGATCGCCGACGGTCACTCGCCCAAAGTCTTGTTCCAGCCCCTGGATGCGCAGCAAACTGCTCAGGAAGTGACGTGCGTAATCGTACGTATGAAAACCGATCAGATCCGCCCCGGTTAAGCCCTTGAGAATCTCTTCTCTCCAAGGAAGCATTCGGAAGATCTCATAGGATGGAAAGGGTATATGCAGGAAAAATCCAATTGCCGCATCCGGAAGTGATTCGCGCAACATGGCAGGTAGCAGCAGCAAATGGTAATCGTGAACCCAGATAGTGTCACCGGGGAGGGCAACCTCGAGGACTTTCTCACAAAAGCGCTCGTTCACCTCCTGGTATGCCTGCCACTCTACATGATCGTAATGCGCATATTGTGGAAAATAATGAAAGAGCGGCCAAATTGACCCGTTCGAGAAGCCATTATAGTAGAGGTCGAACTGCTTCCTGGGCAAGAAGATCGGAACGCTGCCGAACTCCTCGGACAGTCTCGCGGAGATTTTCGCCTGCTGTTCGGGGTCATCCTCATGGATCCCTGGCACCCCCAGCCAGAGCATATCCATCTCCTCCCGCACTGCATTCAGAGTCGTCGCCAGGCCGCCAACACTGGGATTATAGATGTATCCACCGTCATCTCGTTCCAGGCTTACGGGAAGCCGGTTGGAAACCACGATCAACCGCTGCAACCGATCTTCGGTTTTCGCATGCATGGAGCACCTACATTCTGACTTAAGCTGCCAATATCAGGACAGATTGTATTGGGCGCATCGAGCGGGAGAGTGCCTCTCAATCAAGGCATGAGTTCAGTTTCTACACTCGATAGATGTCTGCTCTTTCAGGAAGCATGCCCCTTTGGCTTACTTTTCCGGACCTTCCCACCAGGGTTGGTAGCGGCGGATTTTCTCAATCAGTTTATTCTTCGTCTTGGTGTCTGTCGCTTCCGCCAATTTGCCCTTCAGCACCTTCATTTTCTTTTGGCGGCGTTGTCGGCGTCGTCGTTTGCGATCTTTTTCAGTCAATGGCATTCGTTCCACACCTCCGTGTATGATTGCCCGTTGCTTGCTCCAAGCCAACGTGTTTAGACATATGATAACGCATCTACGCTGATAGCACCGGATTCATAAAGCCCATCACTGGAGAAGCCCGCCTTTACTCACTCTGATCCGTACTTATCCATTGGGCATGCACAGGTCGGCGATGCGTAGGCAATCATGTCTAGTTTTCAAAAACTTCTTGTTTCATTCGTGTGACAATCCAGGATTATTAACGATTTATTAATTCTTTTGTTGTATGATATTCATGGTGGGGAACGGTTTCTCAGGCATGGTTCGAAGTAACTCCTTTATGAATATCCAACTTCGCCACAAGTAATGATCCCTTCCATTGGTTTAGCGTACAAAATCCTGATCCATTCCTTGAAGATATGGATCATCTTAAGGGCGTGACCTGCGTATGATTAATGAGTTCGAGTTACTCGCAAACAAAGTGATCGAAGCAACAAAAGAGGTATCACTCTCAGAAGAAGAGCAAGCCTCAATCCAGCAGCTATTCAAGCTCGGAGGAGAACAGGGGTTCATCACGCTGGATGACATTGCCTCTCAATTTCCCGAATCCGAAGATTCCCTCCCTGTGATCGAACGCGTCTACGATATGCTGCTTAACGCAGGTATTGAAATCATTGACGACGAAGAAATTTCGGAGAAGAAACCTGCTGTTCTGCTCAAGGAAGCCGAGTCAGAGAAGGCAAACGAGAACAAGCAAGCTGAAGTAAGCGCGATCGACGCAATTGATTCAGGCGATTCGGTAGGTTTATACCTCAGCCAGGTGGGCAGAGTGCCTCTGCTCACACGCGATGAAGAGGTCGAGCTGGCCAAGCGCATTGAGCGCGGCCGTCGTGTACGCAACAATCTGGCGCGGAGCCCGGTCTCTCCGAAACAGCGCGCGAAATTCCAAAGGTTTATTCAAGACGGCATGGCTGCTCGTGAACACCTGATCATGGCCAACTCCCGTCTTGTAATCAGTGTAGCTAAGAAATACATCGGCCGCGGTGTACCCTTGCTCGATATGATCCAGGAAGGTCACGTAGGGTTAATGCGCGCCGTGAAGAAATTCGATTACCGACGCGGGCACAAATTCTCTACCTATGCCACCTGGTGGATCCGCCAGGCTGTAACAAGACTGGTCGCAGACCACGGCCGCACCATCCGCATTCCCGTTCATATGGGTGATCGTATTAACCGCATGCTGCGTAGCCGTCACAAACTGACGCAGGAATTGGGACGTGAACCCGTCCGGGAAGAGCTTGCAGAATGCCTGGAGGTCTCCCCTCAGGATGTTGACTATATGCTTCGCGTAGCCCAGCGCCCTCTCTCCTTGGAAAAACCAACAGAACAGGAAGGGGATGCCGTAATCGGGGATTTCATCGAGGATCAGGATGCCCCGGCACCGGAAGAGGTCACCTTACAGGAGATCTTAGAGGAACGAGTGCAGGAGCTGTTAGAAACCCTGCCTCATCGTGAAGCGCTCGTGCTGCGCTTGCGCTACGGTCTCGAATCCGGGGAAGTCCACACTCTCAAGCAGATCGGGGAGAAGATGGGGATCACGCGCGAGCGTGTGCGACAGATTGAAGCCCAGGCTCTGCGCCGCCTTCGCAATCCAGGTCTGCGCCGGGAGCTCGTGGATTTCGTGCGTACCTGATAGTTCTCCGATCAACTACGTTGATAAATTCGCACCTCTGGAATTTCTCCAGAGGTGCGTTTCTTTCCCGCCTTAATTAATATCGCCCCTGCCCACGATGGTCCCGGCTAAACCTCAAACCGGTCGAACCGCGCAGGTATTAACGTTCTCCATGGCGAACGTGGTTGTAGACCTCCGTGATCAACTCAATGTCGACGAATGGTGTGCGGTTCGGTGAGCATACATAATCTAAAAGATGCTGTCAGCGTTCATCAATAGCGAGATAAATTACCGGGTCTCATCATCCGGTCGCCCCCGTTTTCGAACAAGCTCCCAGGCGGATTCAACTTCCTCAACCTGCCCGCTCGTCTCAGGCAGCTCTCCATATCGGACTCGAAGGTAAGCATGAGTGATCGTCGCCAGTTCCACCTGAGATGCTGGGAATATCCTCTCTAAGTTTTCCATGAATTCAAGCGGAGTGTCTGAAGGCGTTCGGGGTTCCCCCAAGCGCGCGCTCAGTCTAAGAAGGCTGGCATAGATCTGTCGGACACGAGCCGCGGCCATGAAACGCCCTGCTAGGTTTAAGCGAGAAATTCCTTCGATCGCCCGTTTCACTCGACCCTGCAGCAGAGCGAGCAGATAATCGGAGACCGATCCAGATAACGGTACTCGCTCATCTTCCTCATGAATTCTTACCAAGATCTTTGACTTGAATTTTCGCACCGTGTAAAGCACGATCCAAATTAGGAAAACAACTCCAATCGCTGTGACTATCGTGGCTATGACCGAGGCTATCTGAGGACCAGAACTCAATGACTGTATCTCCGGGAGACCTGATATCCACTCCTCTAGACCATCAAGCGCGGTTGGATCGATTACTTCCTCTAGTGGTAATTCGATCAACCCTAGAATCCAGGCTAATACAATTCCAAAGAAGTAGATGATCGGCCAGAGGATTATCTTCAACAAAGTGACTACGAACCGCCCCGCGACTGATAACAGACCACCAACCCACTCCGATATCGGACCCGCTGCAAGCAAGCCCAGTCCACCAGCGATAACCAAAAAACCGATTGCCAGAAGAGCCAATCCAACAACCCATTCTCGCTCAAAAGGAATCCCTCTTCCGACGCGCAGACGACTTAGTGAAGAAAGCCGCGCTCCACCCATTGCAATCAGACTCGAGAAAAGGAAGAGAGCCGCTTCGAGAGTGGGGAGGCTGCGCCCGAGGCTAGCCGCAACAATTCCGGTCGCTATGAGCGCCAGGACACCGGTTTGGAACGCCCGCTTTACGAACCGGGTACCAACTGCATGGCGCGCAATGGATAGGCCGCGGCGCCATAGGGATATCACGATGATGGTTAGTAGGAACTCAGAGTTGAAAAGTACGGAAAGACTCGCAAAACCGCTCAGGTAGCGGCCGATGATCCCGGCGATATTCAATTGCTCTTCAAAATATATCAAATTGCTTGCCGCCCAGATTACCCCCGTGATTGCTATCGTAAGCAGCAAAACTTGAATGACCCCATCATCCAATTCCAAGAATTGAAGCGCGCTTGCGACCAGATAGGTTACCAGGTATATCGCGCCAAAAACGACGAAGACCCGCCCGGTATTTATATCCAGAAGCCTCCCTACCAGAAGGGTATATGCCGCAGTGATCCAGCCTAAGTCCATCAGCATCAGCGCCTGAACTGTGAACACTTGCCACAGGGGTAATCGCTGTATCTTTAAGGTTGAGGGCATGCCGCTTACGCTCATATCCATCGCTCGTTGCTTATCCCCCGACTTGACGACATCCTCACTTCATCTTGCTCTTTATAAGGTCTGTGCAAGATCTCCATCCCGGGAATTTCCCTCGGCGGCTCTTCCGCCAGAGAGAGCAAGGTGATCTTCCGATTGTGTCTTTTTAGACGCGCCAATGTACCCATCAAAACCGGAGGGGTCACTGCGGAAACGATGAGCAAGCTCGCTCCATAGTGTACGCGTGGCATCTCACGGATAAGGAACTGCTCAAATGGGACCATCACCATCGGTGTAATCCCCGCCAGGGCTTCGAGCAGAGCGCCAAGCTGTTTCGGTGAACGGCCTGGGGGAATATTCAGGGGTCGATCTGCGTGCGCGAGACATCCGTTTGAAATCAAGCCGACCTGATAACCATCCTGGATATACCAATCAGCGAGGGTGGCAGCGACGCTCACCAGATGCTCCAATAACTCGGGATAGATGCCCTCCCAATGCTTATCGAAGGTGCTCGTATTGAGGCAGATCATCGCAACCTTCGCCGAGGTAGGCTGAAAGACCTTGACCTGCAGTTGGCCAGTGCGAGCCGTCGCCGGCCAATGGATTCGCCGAAACCCGTCCTCGGATCGATACTCACGCACGCCCATGGGTTGGTTCGGATCTTCGAAGATCCGACGTCTTGACCTGCGATCACCAAACGGGTCCTCTGCCGGCAGGTCTAAACGCTCAAGCGGTAAGATCTCCGGAAAAACTGTTAGATATTCAGCCTGCTCCTCTTTCCGTGAGAGCTCATACATGCCAAATACATCACCGGATTGAAGCGTTGCCGGACCGATCTTATAAAGGCCCCGTTTTCGGAAGAGCAAGGTGTAACTCCTGCTCGTCTTCTCAAACCAACGCAGGCTGAAAATATTTGTAAGCAAGCCTTGTTCCGGCAGATGGGAGGGCGCTAAGATTGCGTCGTCTTCCGGCCCTACAGCCAAGGGCCAGGGGTCTTCGATCCGCAGCCAGGAGAGCGGAAGCGGTTTTTTATTTTCAACTTCAACTTGCAGTGGAACGTGCTCGCCCGGGAAAGCGCGACGGAAATACGGGCGTCGGCGATAGTTGACACTATCAAGAGAGTGCCTGCGCCACCAGGAGGTGATGACCAGGAGCACCGCCAGCGCAGTTGAGAATGTCGTTAAATATGAAATATTGGCGATCACCCCGAAAAGGAAAACAATGCCAAAGAACGGCAGCCAGCGCTCTGGCGACATTTCAACCTTCTACAGGAACGGGAACAGAATCGACGATATCCGCCACCATCTCTTCCGGTCGACGCCCGCGCAGCTGCGCCTGAGGGGAGATCATCAGTCGATGTGTGAGCACGTGTGGCGCCATGAATTTAACATCGTCCGGGAGGACATAATCACGACCTTGTATCGCCGCCCACGCTTGCGAAGTTTGATAAAGGGCCAATGTGGCTCGGGGGCTTGCACCAAGTTCAATCTCCGCATGTTCGCGAGTCGCACGCGCCACCTTCACAATATAATTACGAATTGATTCTTCGACTCGGATGTCTTTGCGCTGCTCCTGGAGACTTAGAACCTCCTCGGGTGTGGTTACCGCTTCGACCTCCTCCAGCGGATCATCCGAACGGAAGCGCTCAAGGATGTTATTCTCCTCCACCTCCGAGGGGTAACCGATTTCAACACGCAACATAAAGCGGTCGATCTGCGCTTCAGGCAGAGGAAAAGTCCCTTCAAGCTCAATCGGATTCTGAGTCGCGAGCACAAGGAAGGGCCGCGGCTGGGGACGAGTCACGCCGTCCACGGTCACCTGACGCTCCTGCATCGCTTCCAGCAATGCGGATTGCGTGCGCGGGGTCGCACGGTTTATTTCATCTGCAAGTACAACCTGACTCATAATCGGACCAGGACGGAATTCAAACTCCTGCTTCTTTTGATTGAACCAGCTTAACCCGGTGACATCCGACGGCAGAAGGTCTGGGGTGAATTGGATGCGTCGGTAGCTTAGACCGAGAGAGCCGGCCAGAGCGCGTGCAAGTGTCGTCTTGCCGATCCCGGGAACATCTTCAATCAATACATGCCCTTCACAAAGCACGCAAACTAGAGTCAATAGTATGGGTTCGTCTTTACCGACGATTACTTTTTGGATGTTTTCCCGCAGCCGGCGGGTCGTTTCTGCGATCATTATCACCTCAAATTGGAGCCGTGGGTTTCGAGACATAAACTATACCAGAGACCCGTGGATATGTTCATAAAGAGATTTTCGAGCGCACACAATTAGCGAGCCCCTTGTATGACTGCATGAACTTTCAACGCCCGCGAGAGCAGGCAAGTTTGATATTTTAAAATTGGATTTCGTTGGGAATTAGAAGGGGAAGGATTAAGCTACATAACCTGCTTGGTGAAGTTTCTCTGCCGCCTCGATTGTGGCCGGGATTGTCACCAGGATGCGAGTGCCGCGCCCGGGTTGTGAATCGATTTTCAGGATCCCGTTTACAAGCTCGGCCCGCTCATAAAGATTGACCATTCCAAGACTGCCGCGTTTTTCATAGTTAGCTTTAACTTGCTCGACGTTAAACCCGACGCCATCATCTTCAATTTCCAGCGTCAAATTATCTCCCCGGCGTTTCAACCGGATCCAGATATGTTTTGCGTTGGCGTGTTTGCGAGCATTGCCTACTGCTTCTTCAACGATGAAAAATATCACACCCTGCTTACCGAGTTCCATATCGTCGACAATCCCGTTCTTTGCCTCGACGACGACGTTTTGGCCATGATTCTCCATCATCTTCTCAGAGAGTTGCTCTAGAGCTCCCAACAACCCTTCCGATTCAAGAACAAGAGGCCGGAGCGTAAAGAGCATTTGCCGGATCTCTTTTGTTGTGCGACGGGCAAGCTCTTCAATTTTAAAGAGTTCGTCTGCTGCTTTATCTGGATCGCGCTGGAGAAGCCGCCGGGCGAAGTTCACCCTCATTGCGATCGCGCCGATGGATTGTGTTGGCCCGTCATGCAGATCGCGGGCAAGCTTGTTGCGCGCGTTTTCCTGGATCTCGGCGATGCGCTCCTTCTCCTGCTCCAGATCGCTATAAAGACGAGCATTCTGCAGCGCGACCATCGCCTGTTGTGCAATGGCATCGAGCAGCTCGACTTGCCCTGGGTTGAAATACCCCTCATCCGGATGAGCGAAGAGCAGCGCACCATAGAGGTCCAGACCCACGACAAGTGGGATGCAAACGGCTGTGCGGCATTTGTGCAAGGCAATGATGCGCTTCAGTTCGATATCCTGGCCTGGATTCTGGCAGAGCTGGGATTGTACACTGACCAATGCCTCTCCCACTACGCCTCGCGCTCCAGGCAGTGTGACACGTAAATCCGCGGCCGAAAGTCCTCGTGCGGAGGTAATATATAGCTCCTCATTCTCGAAGAGCATCAAGGCGCTGATTAACTTTGTCTTTCTCCCATCCTCAAGTGCAGTATTCGCGAGGTCAAGTGTCATCTCAAGCACTCGCTCGTAATTGAGCGTTGCGTTTAAATTCGCCGTCATCACCAGAAGGGATCGGAGCTTCTCGATCTCACGCTTCAAAGAAGCGACATGATTCGTCTTATCCCCCCCGTGATTTTGACTTGAGTTGGGTGATTTATTTCGATCACGGCGCGAGCGATCCGAGAGCCAAGCAACCGGGGGCAATGCCAAGAGAAGAAACGCCGGATCGAGCGCGGAAACCATTTTCGGCGCTGTCATCGATAGTGCTTTTAGCAGTATGTGTCCCAATTCAATCTGGTACACGAGCCTATCCTCAGCAAACTAGAGTATTGTGCGTCGACTTTCCTCCTCGCCTTCACCTCGCATGCTCCGAGACACGGCATCAGGCAATCTGTCGAACCACAGTCCTTGAATGTAGTATCACTCAAAAAAACGAGAAAATCCCTTACAGTTCCCCTACAACCGAAAGACGGCTATATCTCTTGCCGCCCGGAGATTCTCGGCAAACAATCCAATCCATTGAGAAACTGATTTAGCGCTGAATGGAAACCGGTCACGCAGGCGTTCGTGTCTTCCTTTCCACATTGTTCCGGGATAGCACGTGAAGGGCAATCAGTGCGGATATCATCACAGCAAAGCTGATGAGCTGCGCACTGCGTATGCTGCCGAAAACAATCAAGCTATCCCCGTGAAAACCTTCGAGATACAGTCGCGAAATTGCTGAAAGCGCGACGAAAAGGGTGAAGGTAAAGCCCGGAAAGAACCTTGCTTTACGTATCCGCAGGATCACTAACGTGACGCTCACGGCAAAAAGGAGTTCGTAAATCTGTGTGGGGTGTCTGTCTGCACCCCATAATTCAATCGCCCAGGGAACAGTGGTCGGTGCTCCAAATGCGTCACCACTCGAGAGATGCGCCAGGGCAACAAAGATCGCAAAAGATGACGCCCCCAGCGTAAGCGTATCCATGGTCGGGAGAAGAGAGAGCCCCTTACGTTGAGCATAAATCACCGCGGCAATGAGCCCTGCTGCTATGCCCTCCATGGCGGAGAGTGTATTCGGGTTAAGCGCGAGAAAGCTCAGGGGTTCACTTAAATAAAGATCGAGGTATCTAAATGCATACCCAAGACGAGCACCAATAATCCCGGCGGCGAGAGCGATGAAGATCATATTGCTTATGAGCCCCGGATCGAGCTTATAGCGTGCCGTTTCGCGCTCGGCCACCAGCGTTCCGATCCACAAACCCGCCAGGAGCAGCAAACCGGGCAATTGAATTGCGAGCGGTCCAATCTGAAGGATGGGGTACATCAGGGCACCTCCTCCAGCAGTTGCTCGACAGTGCTCTGCAGGGTGACCTCGCTCATCGGTCCCCCCACGATTACGCGCTGGATGACCCCCTCCTGATCGATAAAGAATGTCGTCGGCAAGGCGCGCATGAGGTAAGCTTTCCCAACCTCACCGCTGATGTCAAGCAGAATGGGGAATGTCAAGTTGAACTCCTGCACGAAAGCTTCAACCGCAGCGAGATTATCTTGCGCGGTCATATTAACCGCCAGCACTTCCAACCCACGTTCATGATTCTCTTGATACACACGCTGTAATGCTGGCATTTCCTCCCGGCAGGGAGGGCACCAGGAAGCCCACAGGTTCAAAACAATCACTTTTCCGCGCATATCGGCGAGTGAAATCGGGTCACCGGACAAACTTTCGAGGGTGAAGTCGGGAGCTAGAAACCCCACTCTGGGGCTGGGGATCAATCCCCCTGTAGTTGCGTCGGCTGGCACCGCTGAGGCCCATGTCCATAACCCACCTACGATCGCTGCGCCGATCACAACCAGCGACCAGCGTACGGTATCTTGAAGTAGCGTGTTAAATGTATTCATCGCCCAGATATTCTACCGCGAGTGGTATCCCCCACCTCAAGTTCGAATCTCAGCACTTTGGATGATGCTTCCGAATTATTTTTTTCTACCAGGGAACGAACATAGATGCGAGAGATTTTCGATAAAACAAGATCCCGATGTTACGGCGCTTCCAATCCATGCTTCTCCAGCAGATGATGCTCCGCTAGGATTTGTGCCGTCGGTCCATCACCGACGACCTTCCCTTCATCGATGATGACGGTTCGTTCGAAAAGCTCTGCCACCATGCGCATATCGTGTGTTGCCACCAGCATCGTTTGCGGTAAACCGCGCAGGAGCTGAATCAACTCACGCCGCCCGCGCGGGTCGAGTCCGGCCGTGGGCTCATCTAAGACCAACACCTCGGGATCCATGGAAAGGACCGTCGCAATAGCCACACGTTTTTTCTCGCCTTCGCTGAGGTGATGCGGCACACGCGCCTCCGAACCCGCCATACCAACGTCTTCAAGCGCCTGCCTCACCTTCTGCGCTATTCCCTCTTTTGGAAGACCCATATAGAGCGGACCGAAGGCCACGTCTTCATAAACACTTTGTGAAAAGAGTTGATCATCCGGGTCCTGGAATACCAATCCGACCAAGGCACGAATTTGCCTTAGGCTTTCGTCGGTCAGTTCTTTTCCACAGACATGAACTTCCCCCTCACCGCGCAAGATCCCGTTCAAATGGAGCAGAAGCGTCGATTTCCCCGAACCGTTAGGTCCGACGAGTGCAGTTTTTTCGCCTGGGTTAATGAAAAGGCTTACACCGCGCAAAGCCTTCCGGCCATCCGGGTAGCTGAAGTGTAGATCCTGGATATCTAATGTATGGTGCATGCTCTACCTCAAGAACATCAGTGAGAGCGATCCGAGGATCAGCAGGCTGAATACGATAAGGCTGATCCAATCGGCTCTACCCATCTGGAAGGTCGAATAAGTGCGCATTTCGCCATCGTAGCCCCGGGAGGCCATCGCCCCATAAACACGTTCGCTGCGATCTAGCGAACGAAGGAAGAGGCTGCCGACCATAGATCCTGTCACTCGACCACGCCAAAGAAGGGAAGGTTTTCCTTTTCCGGGAATCTCAGGGCTGCGCGCAGCCCGGGCCCGCATAAGGCGAATAACCTCGTCAGCTAAAACAAAAATATATCGATACATAAATGCGATCACCGCAACCAGGGGACGAGGAATACGCAGCGAACACATCGCCCATACTAAATCGGGAAAGGGCGTCGTTGCCGCCAACAGAATTCCAGCTTGGACGGCGATGAAGGTTCGAATCATGATACTCACGAAGCGAATTGTCCCTGGCTCGGAAATTGTCAGATGAAGCGCGGGGAAGCTGATGAGTGCTGGCCCTGGGATGATAAAGGGCAGCGGGGCTGCTGCAAGTAGAAATGGGATGGCAATAACCGATCGCCGCACAGCATAGAACATCCCAAGTCTTGAAGCAGCCGCGTAGCCTAAAACCCCAAGGAACAGCGCACCGAAGGCAATCCAGCTTCCATTCCTAACAAGCCCGACGACGAGAATAAATAAAAGTGTAACCACCACCTTAACCCGAGGGTCCAGGTGGTGGATTAGGCTTTCTTTGTGAAGATATTGATCCGTCAGGTCAATATGCAAATTCTAATCCCTGACCGTTCCCCGTTGGACTGAGCTTCGGGCGATGAACCAGGCCAACCCGAATACGATCAGGGTCCCGACGGCGACGGCCAGAATCGTCGTAAGTACCGGGTCGCTCAGGAAAGGCAGTGTGTAATCCGGCATCAGTTCGTAGGATGATTCTTGTGCCAATCCCAGGAAGCCCTGCATTTCGGCGATGAACTCCAGGCCATCCGGGTGTGCTGACGCTAGCGGGGAGAAGGCGGCGACACCCAATGCAACGAGCAGACCGACCAAAGTTAATGTTGCTGTTCGCTTCCCCGGCGCCGTTTCCCCGGTGGTTAACACTTCCGGTCGACTCGCTTGCAGAAGACCAATAGCCCCAACAGTTATGATACCTTCACCGAGCCCGATGATGGCATGGACGCCAGCCATCGCCGGCAGCCCTAAATAAAGAGGGGAAGTTCCCGAAATTGCCAACTCAATGGCTGTGGCGCTCGCGCTAACGATCACCGACAGCCAGGCCCCCACGAACCCCCCGATCAACTGAGATCGCGTGGATGACCCAAAAAAACGTAGTACGAGCATATAGATTGCATAGCCTGTAAATGTGGTGATAACACCCATATTCAGGATGTTCCAACCCATCGCCAGCAATCCCCCGTCCTGGAAGAGCAATGCCTGAACAGCGATGACGGCCGTCATGACCAATGTGCCCGCCCAAGGACCTAACACAATCGCCGCGAGCGTCCCGCCGAGAAGATGTCCGGATGTCCCGGCCGCGACGGGGAAATTAATCGCCTGGGCGGCGAAAATAAAAGCCGCCAAAATACCCATTAGCGGAACTTGGCGTTCACCGAGTTGATCCTTGGTTTGGCGAAGAGCGATCCCGATAAAAATCACTGCGAGCATCCACCCAACGATGGATACACCAATGGACAGAAAACCATCGGGGATGTGTAAAGGTGTAGGTGAAAATAACATTTGAAAATCTCCTTGTCAGCGCTACGAGGCTGCCGGCTCCTGTATACAGATTTGACAAAGACCCTCCAACGTCAAATGCTTGTAATCGATCCTGAAGTTGGTTTCCTCTTCGACGCGTCGAGCGAATGCTTCGATCTCCTCCGTCCCCATTTCGAAGATAGAACCACATTCATGGCATACAAGATGGCTATGCGGGTGTTCGGGATCACAAAGAGAGAAGCGCATTGGCTCTCCCCCAGCGGAGAGCATATTTATCATCCCTGCCCCCTTAAGCGATTCCACGGTCCGGTAGACTGTAGCGAGGTTCAGCCCCGGGAGGCGTTCTCTCGCCCCCTCATACACTTGCTGAGCGGAAATGTGATCCTCCATATGTGCTATTGTCTCGAGGATGATCGTCCGCTGGGCAGTTACCCTGTATCCGCGCTCGCGGAGCTGTCCAGCAAGTCTTTTACCGCATGACATAAGCAAACCTTTGTAGTTGCGAAGATTTGCATAAAAATATCATCAAATACGAGCACAGTCAAGCCAACCGGGGGATTAAACAACCGCGTCTCGAAAACCTTAAGAAACGGCAACCGCTCAAACCCCTCTCTGCATCGTCCTTTTTCATTCCGCATGGTCGATCAGGATGAAATACCTGAGTAGAAAATAAAAAAGGTTCTCCTCCAAATTGTGTGGGTGACCTTGCGGATTTGCGGAACCCAGAACACTAGTAAATCGTATGAACCGACCCGTATGTCGGACCGACGCCCTCGAGCAACCTGTTATCTCCAACCTCCCGCAGGTTTGAAACCTGCGGGAGGTTTAACGCGCATACCCCTTAGCGTAGGCTGCACGTGCGACCGGAAGCAGAGCTTCCGCACTCCACATACAATCAACAACCCTCACCAGCGTTGGAAGAACCACAATGTACATCCCATAAGTGCTGCTAAGTGTTCCTTAGAGACGTCCCTTTGAAACGTAAAGCCGATCCGATCGTTGTCAGGGGGTGTGGCTCCACGCTGCGCTTCGCGCAGCACTCCGTAGGAGCCAAGAGTGCTTTGCGAGGGCAGACTACTGCCCCCACGTCCCCCTTTGTCCTTTCCGCTTCGCTGCAAGGATGCTTCGCGAGGGACAATAGGGGGGAAGAAAAGGGAAAAAGCGATTCATCACATCTGCGGGTTCCGGCATTTAAAAGGTCCATCAACTGAAGTATCCGCGTTTATGTCACCTTTCCATAGTAAATGGAGGAGATCCACAAAAAAAGAGCGGATGAGAAATCCG
>DAOUDJ010000078.1:0-5592 GCA_034430795.1 Anaerolineales bacterium
CACACTGGCGAACTCACGTTCCGAACTGGGCGCCGCGTTCGCACTCGGGCAGAATGTGATCATCGTGGTGGAAGGCGTTGCCTATGAAGTCGTAGGGGCAGAGGACGAAGGGGATCCAATGGTCTTACCCGAAGCACAAGTCGAGGAAGACGAAATCAAAGCTGATGGCGAGACGGATATTATCGTTGCCCCTCCAGAAATTGCAGACAATTTTAGGGCAATCTGCCCGGGTTTCAGCCTTCTCGTCGGTCTTTCGTTCTTCCCGGTTTGGATGGGAACCCGCCGCAAAAAGATGTAAAGGATTCCAAAACAAATAGGTATAGACCCATCAATAATAAAAGGGGCTGTCTAATAAGAAGGTCCAGACAGTCCCTTTTACTTGTACCAACCTAGAATCTGAATAAGAAAATATTGCGACTACTGGACCGCCATTATGGCCATGTTATGGGCAATACAGAGCAATCCTCCAGCGTATCCACCCTCGCGAATGACGGACTATGGTCTATTGAATATTTCACCTTTCACGTAATGCCTTGATCGAAGCGAAGAATCAACGCGGATAAAATTGCGAGTTTCCATATATTCTAGTACTGCAGGGAAATGAAAACGACTCAGGATAACTTGTTCTGGCTTCGTCTCGAGAAGGATGGAGAGAATTTCTTCCTGAGCTGGTTGTCCGGTTATAAACCTCTTTTCTGTGATTACAGCCAGATATGGATGAACTGGAATCCCACTTCGGAATGCGTACATTGGGCGGTCTGTGAATACAATGTTCGTCTGGTCAGCATAGTTTCTCATTATTGCGACGATTTCGAAATCGGCCTGATCCGCTGGATCAAAGGTTCCGAAATTCGGCAGATCAAATCGAAATCTTTCGATGGTCGGTGGAATTCGCTGATACGCGAATACAACGGATAGAAGCAAAATCGCTGCGGATGGTAGGACCTTTGGCGTCCAAAGCCTTGACAATCGTATTCGCTTGAAGAGGTCAACAACTGCAGATCCCATTGCAATTGAACTCATCAAAGCCGTGGGGATGGTGATGAGTAATTGGTGATGATGCCAATTAGGGACGATCCATAATAGTAGAAGGTAACCAGCTAGCGCCCACCCAACAAGGTAAAGAACATGCCATGCTCTCGACCGGATGGCTATGACTACTCCGAAGAGGGACAAAAGGTAAAGAGCGATAGAATCATTCAGGTACGAATTTATTGAGCTTCGCACTGCGATGGATTGCATTATGTCGGTCTCACCTGCAGCCAGGTGGGTGCTCACGAGTTGAGAAACATAGATTGGGCGAATCACAAATAGGACAATCATGCTGACGACGAGAATAAACCCGAGAGACCAGATCATTAGTGGCCGAAAGCTATTTCGGAGATTCGATTTGCCTTTAAAGAGACCTGCTTTCTCCAAGAAGATACCTGCCAAAAAGATTGGGGCTAGGATCACGGTCCATATCTTCGTCATAACCGATAGCGCTAAGAAAACCGCAGAGAAAATCAACCAATAGACACTCTTGTTCTGATGCCATCTTGCCAATCCCACAAATGACAGCAGCGCAAAAGTAACGGAGGGTAATCCGATCATAACCGAAACGCTTAAGGTGGTGTAGAAAGGCAGAGTGACGATCGCGATCATACCGAGAATCGCATGCGGGATACCCCAGAACCTTTGTAAATAGTGCATTGCTGAGATGAGCAATAATGTAGAGAATCCCAGCACGAGGATGCGCCCGGCGTTTACATTCATGCCAAGTAAGCGGAACCATAATGTCAGGATGACGTTAAAAACCGGAGGTTGATCGCTCCAAACTTCGGAGTACAACTCGAATCCCTTCAAGGTCATCATTGCCTTGATCAGGTTTATCCCTTCATCAAAGTCAAATTCGAATCGGTAACGGAAGGGAAAGAAAAGCAACATGCCGGCTGTAAACGCCAAAGGTAGTAACAACACCACAATTATTTGCGATTTATTCTTCATGAAGCACTTCCGAGCTGCCTTTTTACCATGTCAGAGAAACCTTGACTGGTTCATTAAAACCATTAGCTTGCAGGTAAAGACGAATCTCGATAATCCCTTCCTTCATATTGTGCGCCAGTATACTCGTGATGAAATCATCCAGCTATCAGTTACAAGTTGCCTGTCCTAGGCGGAGGCCTCGTGTTCTCAGGGAACTCCGGTAGATCTGACACCCGCCGGGGCGAACGGCCAAAGACCTTATCAGCCCCTTCTAAAGGGACGCGGATATGGGCTGTATGCAAAAACACCGCCTTATAAAGCGGTGGTTAAATAGGTGGGCGCAAATAGACTCAAGCCATCGACCTCACGGATGTGCACTCTATCCAACTGAGCTACGCGCCCCGCGAAGCGCTTATAGCATGGTTGATGGATTCTTTATCTAAACGACCCCTTCATGATTCTACTCACGCCTTCAACTCACAGCTCAATCAACATCGTTTATAATCACGTACTTCCTCGCGATGTATGTCACTATTACAATTCTTTTGAAAAGGAAATTCACAGGGATGATGAAATCGATCGGCAACCGCATTGTCAATGGATATCAACGCCACGAAGCATGGTTTGCTGTCGGGACCGTGCTCCTGCTCGGCTTGCTGGCGTATGTCCCACTCATGCACAAATTTGGCTTTTACCGAGATGATTGGTACATGCTATGGATTGGACGTGCGTTTGGACCTCAGGGCATCATTGATCTATTTGCCTTCGATCGACCTTTTGTTGGTTATATTTACTCAGTGAGCTACCAGCTGTTAGGGGAAAATCCTCTGCATTGGCAGATTTATTCCCTTTGCATCAGGACCATTGGCGCGCTTGGATTTCTATGGTTGCTTCGCCGCATCTGGCCAGGGCATAAGATCGAGACAACGACAGCCGCTATCCTTTTTTTCATATATCCTGGCTTTCTGCAATGGCCCAACGCCAACACCAAGTCGAATCATTTGACCACTCATACCCTAGCAATCCTGTCTATCTGCCTGACAGTGGCCGCTTTCCAAATCAGGAAAATTGGGTGGAAGGTGTTTTTTACTCTCGGCGCCTTGGCTTCCGCAATCAGCTATTGGTTTCTATACGAGTACATGATCGGGTTGGAGGGGCTACGCTTTTTGATCATCGCGCTTTTAATCTCGCGGGAGGAAGGGCAAACCTGGAAACCTAAATTAGTCAGGTTCATCAAGAGCTGGTCTCCCTATCTAGTACTGCTTTCGCTTCACCTTGCGTGGCGTTTATTTGTCTTCGAAAGCGGGCGTGAGGGCATGAACGTCGATTCCGCACTCTCATTGTACCGGACCTCACCTATCCAGATGATCGTAAAACGCTCCTTTGTGCTTGGCATGGATATTTTCGAAGCCCTTATCTCTGCTTGGGCTGTACCAATCAATTCCATCACCTTCCAACTTGGGCCTAAAGATTTACTTGTCAGCGGGTTGCTGAGCTTGCTCGCGATTGGAATTTTCGCTGCCTACCTCTTCGCCACATCAAACCTAACATCTGATGCATCAATCTCCCAAGACGGACAGCGAGAGATGCTAGAAATTATCATAATCGGCAGTGCCGCGGTTCTGTTTGCGCTGATTCCAGTTGTGGCCGTTGGAAGAGACATCCGCTGGGCAAGTGGGTTTGATAAATACACACTCCACTCCAGTGCCGGCGTCGCCTTGTTACTTGTCGGAACGATCTCTCTCTTTATACGATCTAGACTGAGATTCATTCTCTTCGCCCTATTGATCGGCATTGCCATTGCGACCCATTATGGCAATGCAGTTCAATGGACCGAGTTTTGGGAGGATCAGCGCGAACTATGGTGGCAGTTGAGTTGGCGAGCACCGCAACTTAAAGAAGGCACCGTGCTACTCGTTGAGATGCCCGGTCAACGATTCTATGAGGACTATGAAGTCTGGGGGCCTGCTAACCTGTTATATGATCCGAATGGCGATTCTCTTCGAGTCCGCTCAGAGGTCTTTTCACCAGAAACACTCGAAAAAATCAGGGTGGGACAGACTGAAACCCGCGGTTTACGCAATGTCCTCGAGTTTTCCCGCAGCTATCTCAATAGTCTCATCCTCACGAGACCCGAGCGTACATCTTGTTGGCATATTCTGGACGGGAGTGACCCAGTCTTCCCGCGGAAAACCTCAGCAATGATCTACGCAACCGTTCGTCTATCCAACATCGATCAAATCGAGGTAAATTCGCAACCTAACTCACCCCCTGTGCAGATTTTCGGCACCGAACCAGAACAAGGGTGGTGCTATTATTTCCAACGAGCATCTCTGGACGCACAGCGGAAGGATTGGGATAGTGTTGCCCAGCTTGCAGATCAAGTCCTCGGAGCGGGTTCCAAACCAATCGATCAATCTGAGTGGCTGCCTTTCTTGAAGGGTCTCGTTATGGTTGGACGGGACGATGACGCAGAGCAAATGGCGCTATGGATCCGATACAATGAGACCATCAGGCATCGCCAGTGTGATTACCTAAACGATACAGCTTTGCCTGATCCTGTTCGTCAAACTTACTTTCGGAAAATTCTATGCGAATGAGTCGGACGGCATCCAACTTCAAGAATGAGACTCATGAATTACCCCTTGGTTGACAATTTATTCAAATCGTCGTTTCGCTGCCTAACAGCCCCTAGAAGGCATATAATTGACACTGGTCAATGAAAGGAGCTTACCTCACGGTGGCCCCTTTTCTTTTACCCCTTGAAGAAGAAGGGGCTGTCTAAAAAGAAGGTTTAGGCAGTTCCTTTTTGCTTATTTGCGCTCAAGATCCAGGGATGGATAAAAAAGGCGGCTCTCAGGCCGCCATTTTGGCAAGATTATGGGCGATGCAGAGCAATCCCCACTCGCCTTCCACTTTCTCTTTCCCTCTCAGCAGAAATCTCCGGAACCCCCAGTTATGTTTGAGCCTCGCAAAGACGCTTTTCGCTTCCACCGGCTGTTTGGAACGCAAAGTCATTCCTTGCTCTGAGAGGAGGCGGCCGCTGGCTTTCTCTCGCAGTTCTCTCCAGCGAAAACTCATGCGAATGCACCGGTTACCCCTGGCCCGCGTGCACTGGGCTTTCAGCTCACATCCGCTGCAATCTTCACACTCATAGACCCGCAATTCGGTCTGAAAACCATTCTCTGTCTGGTACGGCTGCGTCCATTGATAGGTTAGCCGCTTTTCCGCCGGGCAGATGAACTCGTCTCTGGTTTCATCGTAGGGGAAACTCGTCGCTCGAAAACAATCCTTCTTGCGTTTCTTCTGGTCAAGATGAAAGGTGTTGTATTTGACGTAGGCTTCTATTCCTTCCTCATCCAGGTAGGTGTAACTCTCTTCGCTTCCATACCCCGCATCGGCGATCACCTTCTTTGGCAGCCGCTCCCCGACCTATTCGCCGGCAGCCAATTAATCCTGGTCGGGCGATATCGCGGCTCTGGCTACGAGACAATCAGCTTGAGCGGCGTCGCAAACGAGGATGATTTGACCTTCGAATACGAACGACAGCGTTTCCGTTCCTCCGGGGGCGAAGACTTCCTACCGCGCCTCTGGGCGACGCGCAAGATCGGCTCCCTGCTGAACCAG
>DAOUDJ010000079.1:0-9339 GCA_034430795.1 Anaerolineales bacterium
CTCAGCCATCTCGTCTCTCCGTCAATTGCCCGGTCATCAACTCCAGCGTATGATTGCCTGACATGACCCATCAAAAAATAGCCATAACTCGTGTCCCCTCTCCAGATCATGCCTTCCCTGGACACCCGGAAAGTCCCGGTCGTTTTCAGTTTTTCGACCAGCTTCTGAACAGTCCTATCTCTGCCTCGTTGGTCATCATCGACCCTGAACCTGTAACGCCTGACAAGCTTGAAAGTGTCCACTCGGAGCAATACATACAGTCGGTAGAGGAAGCTGTTCAGCGCGCACCAACCTACCTTGACTACGGTGATACCTATGCGACTCCCTCATCATTCAGAGCCGCACTCAATGCAGTTGGGGGCACACTCTCCGTTCTAGACCAGATACTTGACGGAACTGTGAATACCGGCTTTGCATTAGTCCGACCCCCCGGTCACCACGCGACGCAATCTCAGGCGATGGGGTTCTGCCTTTTCAACAATATCGCCATTGCAGCAAGACACGCGCAAATCAGAGGCATCGATCGGGTGATGATCGTCGATTTCGATGTGCATCATGGCAACGGCACTCAGGAAATTTTTTATACCGACCCAAGTGTTTTATTATTCTCCACCCATCAATGGGGCATTTATCCAGGCACCGGACATCAAAAGGAAATCGGCCAAGGGGATGGGGAAGGCTCCATCATCAATGTCCCCCTCCCCGCTCGCGCTGGAGACCAATCTTTTGAGCGAGTCTGGGAGGAGCTCCTTACCGCCGCTGTTGAGCGCTTTATGCCGAACATCATCCTGGTCTCAGCAGGATTCGATGCCCATTGGGATGATCCGCTCGCCGGCCTTCAACTGACAACGTCTGGCTATCACCAACTAAGCAGTCGTTTATTTGAATTGGCTGACCGATTTTGTGAAAAACGAATGCTTTTCGTGCTCGAGGGTGGGTATGCCCCCGAGGCACTCGCAGATAACGTACAAGCTTGTCTACACGCTCTGGCGAATAAACCTATGAATGAAGACCGGCTTGGCCCAGCACCTTTTGAGGAACCATCGGTAAAACAACTTATCGAAGGAATACGTGTCATACACGAGTTATAGCTCCTTAAGTTCTTTTACTTTCACTCTGGCACGATTCTTGTTACAAAGTTAGAATGATTCGGATGAGGCTGTAATATGCGAGTTGGATTTTGTATTCCTTCTTGCGTAATAATTATAGATAAGGCATACTTTTGGTGAGGCTCTGCAATGGCAGAAATGGATTTACGCGCATATATAAAAGAAATTGACGACCTTATAGAACGCGATCAGTTGGATGAGGCTATCGCACACTGCCGTCACATCCTTCAGATATACCCGAAACATCTCGGTTCCTACCGCTTGCTCGGGAAAGCGTACCTCGAGGCGAAACGATTCGGAGACGCCGCCGATATTTTTCAACGCGTTCTCTCCGCAATCCCCGATGATTTTGTCTCACACATTGGCATGGCCATTGTGCGGGAGGATGAAGGCAATCTCGACTCCGCAATATGGCATATGGAGCGAGCCTTCGAAACCAATCCCGCGAACCCTGCCATCCGGCAAGAACTCTCTCGCCTCATCGGTCGTCGAGATGGTCTCGAGCCACACAAGATACGCCTCACTCGTGGAGCACTCGCCCGCCAATATGCACAAGGAGAGCTTTACGTACAAGCAATTGCTGAGCTCCGCTCCGCTCTCGGTGATGACCCCGACCGCCCTGATCTCGAGGTTCTTCTGGGTAAGATGTACTGGCGAGCGGATCAACACGCTGAGGCCAAGGATATCTTCGGTCAAATCTTGGAGAAGCTGCCATACTGTCTTGATGCTAATCGGTACATGGCTGCAATCCTCCAAGATGAAGATAATAACGAAGAAGCCCGTAAATATCATCGGCATTTAGCGGCATTGGACCCGTACTTCGCATTTCTCGAAAGCCCAACCATCGATCCAAAGACTATCGATTCAAAAGCCGTTCGTATCGAGCGGTCGGGATGGGTTCCTGGTCAACCACTCCCAACTGCCGAGTCTGACACTCCACAATGGGTTGCATCACTTGGAGTTGATCTGAGTGAAGATGCGCCTGCCCAACTTGAAGCTGATGACTCTCCACCATGGATGGTAGAGATCGATCAAGCAACAACACCGGTGAGCACTTCACCTGCAGTGTCGGTAGACGCCTCCCAGATCGCTTCAGATGCGACTCCTAGTGACGAAATACCAGAGTGGATGGAAGAAGCTGGATGGGTTCCATCCAGCGGTGATGCTGAAGAAGGTCCAATTTCCTTCTCGGATGCTGAACTCGATTCAAATGGCGATGGGGAAATAAAAGATGAGACTGGTGAACTCGCCCCTGCGGATATCCCGGGCTGGGTCCAGGAAATCGCCCCCGCGAATCTCGATGAACCCACTGAAACCGATGAACCAGCAGCGGCTCCAGTGGGCAAAGCAGAATTTATGCCTGACTGGCTCTCGGACATAGCCGCTGAGGCTGAGCAGGTCACACCGGACCCGACACCTTCATCTGTAGATGAACCACAAGAAGAAGCGGAACCCGTCTTAAGCGCAGAGCCGCCGAGTACTAAAGAAAGCGCCGATGAGGATCTGGTCGCGGAAGATGAAACTCCTGAGGTGCCCACCTGGATTGATCCACAGGCGCCGGGCGCCACATCCACCATTATCACATGGCTTGACGACCGCCCGAGTAAAGATGCAGAACCTAAAAAAGCAGAACTGCCAACTGAGGCAGAAGAAGAGCCCATTGAAGACGCCGTTTCTGAAGCGGATGTCCCCTCCTGGCTGGACGAAGTCGCAGACGGGGCTGAAGTCCCTGATTTAGAAACCGAAGTCCCAGAAACAAAACCCGAAAGTCCATCCTGGCTTGCCGGTCTAGCAGAAGCAGCATCACAGCAAAACCTTGAGCTAGGACCAACTGGTGGGGACGAAACACCGGAAGAGCCGGAGGAAGAGGCTGCGCCTGAGTGGCTCGAGGGGATGAGCGAACTGGAAGAGGAGCCTGTCCCGGTGCCCTCCACCGATGACGCACCAGATTGGCTACGAGGCATCGCTGAACCCGAATCAGTTGATGCAGCCATGAGCCCCGCAGAAGATCCCGATACCGGAGCACCCGATTGGGTCTCTGAGGTTAAAGAGCCGGTTGAGGAGTCAGCTGCAGCAGCAGCACAACCAAAAGATGATGTCCCTGATTGGCTGTCGGGTATTGCGGATTCGATGATTGAGACGACTGTCGATGAAGATTTCCTAGCAGAAGCAGATCCAGAACCTGCAGAGAGCGCTGCGGAAGAGCATGGAGAAACACCAGACTGGCTTCATGAGTTTGCCGATTCGGCTGAGGAAATCCCGGATACGGAGATCAAAGGGGACGAACCTGAGATCGACATACAATCTCTTCGGCAACTTGAGGAGGAGATTGGCACTCAAGCAGTTGATGCATCTCCACCGGATGCCCTCAGCGTCACCGATAAAGTTGACGATGATGAAGTCTTTCGATGGCTGGAGGATCTTGCTGAAACTCAAGAAGCTGAGGAAAGCGAGCCTGTAACCCCTCCTACGGATAAGCCAGTTGAAGCACGCCAAGAACCTTCTCCAACGATCAGTGAAGCAGTACCTCCTGAAGAAGGTGATGAGAGCTTGCAGTGGCTCGAGGATCTCGCCTCACAGCGGGGTATCGATATAGATGTCTCCCGGACTGGCCCTGACGGATTACCAGTCGAGACGGATGCCGCTCAAGATTGGATGAAGGATATGGCAGTCGGATCAGCGGATGAGACAATCGTCTCGAAGCCTCCACCGATCCCAACTGAGGAATTTGACACCGAGATAACGGAAGAAGCCGTCAGTGAAATTTCTGCAGACGATGAGACCTTCATCTCGGCAGTTGAGCAGGAAACGCTTCAAGAAGAGCCTATGCCGGAAATACCCGGATGGCTCGATGAAGCGACGTCTGCCGCAGAAGCTGTGCCCCCTGAACCGGCAAAGGAACCTGCATCTCCTGTTGCCGAAGAGGATATTCATCCTCCAGAGCCAACTCCCGTCGAGGCTGCACCGGTGGTAGAACTCACTGCTGCCCCGGAACCAATCGAGGATGTTATTCACCCGCCAGAAGCTGCTCCTCACATCCCGGCCGCTGAGGAAGACATTCCAGAAGCCGAGAAGGCAGAACCTGCCGTGGAGGTTGTGCCATCGAAATACAAGGAACCTGCTTCGCAATTACTACAGGGCGCACGCCAAGCCCTCACCGCAGGTGATGCTGGGCGAGCTTTATCGGATTATAAGAAGTTGATCGAGAGAAAACAGGATCTCGATACGGTGATCGAAGACTTGGAGCATGCACTGGAGCGCTACCCGAATCTGCCGACGATGTGGCAAGTATTAGGGGATGCCTATATGAAGACAGATCAGCTCCAGGAGGCGATTAAGGCATATCAACGAGGTATGGAGGTCGCTTGATAGCCTCTATCTCTTTATTCTCTAAACCGAACTCGGGGTTTCCCCGAGTTCACATTTTATGGAGGCAATCTTGGAGCAAACCCTTGTCCTAATAAAACCGGATGGCGTTCAACGTGGTCTCATCGGTGAGGTCATTCAACGCTTAGAGAACCGTGGTCTCCGATTAGTCGGGGCGAAATTTCAACAAATCCCGAAAGATTTTGCAGAACTACATTACGCAGTGCATAAAGGCAAGCCATTTTACGATGGATTAATTGACTACATCACCTCCGGACCCGTGATGGCGATGGTCTGGGAGGGTCCCAATGCAATCCTAGCGGTTCGGCAGACAATGGGGGCTACGATACCTACGGAAGCCGCCCCAGGCTCACTCAGGCACGATTTTGCTCTAGAAGTGGGGAGAAATCTTACCCACGCATCCGACTCCTCAGAGACAGCTCGGGCAGAGATCGAGCTTTGGTTTAGACCCGCTGATCTGGTCAAGTGGGATCGTGATATTGACCGCTGGGTCTTTGAAGCCTAAAAATACGCTCAACCACTGCCCAAACTTCCATATTATGGAGATCACTAAGCTTGAGCCGCTCGTCGTCCTGACCGGTGCGGGGGTATCAGCTGAGAGCGGTGTCCCCACTTTCCGCGGCGCTGAAGGTCTATGGCGCACTTACCGGGCGGAGGAACTCGCCACTCCAATAGCATTCCATCGAGATCCACAGCTTGTCTGGGAGTTCTACGCTTGGCGGCGTGATCTCGTCGCTGCTTGTAAGCCAAATCAAGCTCATTTGCTCCTTGCAGAAATTGAAAAACAAATCTCCGATTTCACCCTGATCACGCAGAATGTCGACGGGCTCCACGCATCAGCTGGCAGCCGTAATATCATCGAACTCCATGGTTCTATATGGCGCATGCGCTGTCCCAACTGCGGGGATCGCTGGGACGATAGAAAAGTACCGCTGGAGAAACTCCCTCCGTCGTGTCCAGGCTGCGCTGAGAACGCAAGACCTGACGTCGTCTGGTTCGGAGAAGCTCTGGATCCGGAGGTCATAGATGGCGTCTTTGAAACAGTACAGCGCGCGCGTGTGATGCTCGTGATCGGCACATCGGGGATCGTCTATCCCGCGGCTGAACTTCCCCGGGTCGGTAAGATGCACGGCGCCAAGTTATTCGAAATCAACACAGAAGAGACGCCGATCTCCAGCATCGCCGAAAATGTCTATCGGAGTAAAGCGACAATAGGATTAAAGGATTGGTGGGCTGAGCAACAGAACAGATAGAAGTGCCTACTGCATATGGATGAGCACTCTTCCTTCTTTCCATAGATCCTCGAGAGCGTAGTATTCCCTCATAGCGGGGGAGAAAATATGGATGACTAAATCTCCATAATCGATCAGGGTCCAACCTACGTCCGACTTACCCTCGACACTGTTTGCCTGGATGGAATGTTTTTTCTTGAGAGCTACCCGCACCTCGTCGGAGAGTGCTCGAAGCATCCTCTCACTTGTCCCCGAGCAAATGACGAAGTAATCGGTAAAAGAACAGACACCCATAAGATCGAGAAGGAGGATATTCTCACCCTTCTTCATATCGAGTGTATCCACTACGGTGTGAGCAATGTCTAATGCGTTCTCTATCAGCCGCCTCCTAGGATGTTGATTTTACCGGATTTCGTTTAACACCAATTCAACTGCTTCTTCCGGTGTTTCAACGATTTGAATTGGTGTCCTTCTCCCGTCTGCATAAAGCGGGTCCCACGTTCTCAAACACACAACCTACTTCCCCATCTTGAGAGCGAAGGCGATCTCTGAGAGTGTACCAAATCTTCCGCCGATCGCGATCACAGTCTTTCCTGCCCGGGCAACGATCGCATTCCGTCCCTCTCCAAGCCCCGTGGGAATAGCGATCGTTAAATATCGATTCCCCTCCTCCACATCCAACCCAGGAAGAATTCCTATTGTGACCCCTCCGGCTCCTTGGGCGCCACGACACACGGCTTCCATCACACCCCCTCGCCCGCCACAGATTACAGTAACGTCATTAGATGCAAGCAGTCTGCCCACACTCTCGGCCGCTTGAGCCTCCCACTCAGAGCATTCACTAGGTCCAATCACACTAACAACTGATTTTCTTGTCATTCGTCGCTTTTTCTCCCTAATGGATACTCCCCCAGTGAGGAATACTCAGCTCCTGAGGGTCCCAGAATACTTCGTATAAAGTGAAGTTCTCTAACCTCGAAATGCCCAATCTGCCCAACGACAAATTCTTTGACTGCATCCTTGAGTTGGGTTAATTCTGACATTGAAATACTCCGTCTTACTCGTCCTAACGTGAGGTGTGGGTGAAATGGTCTTCCCTCTTTCTTAAAACTCAGTGCAACAAGTTGCTCCTCAATCGCGGATTGCACTTGCGTGAGCGTGCCGTTTTCAACGGTGATTCCTATCCATAGAACTCTAGGTCTTCGGCGATTCGGGAAGCATCCGAACCCATCAACACTCAGGGAGAAGACTGGATGCTTTTTGACCTCTCTTTCTAGGACCTGACGAATCTCTTCCAGGCTGTTATTTGAGATCTCACCGAGGAATTTTAGCGTGAGATGGATCCCTTCTGGTCGCACCCACCGCACAGGGGCACTACGGAGGAGATCGCTCAGTCGACCGATCTCCTCCTGGAGCTTCCTCTTTACTTCATCAGGGATACTGACCGCAATAAACACGCGCATGATACGCATGTTTTACTCGAAACTGTCCGACCCGTCAAAGTCGAATGTTAGGGAACAGCGCTAGCCGCGATGGTAATGAACTTTGAACTCTTCTCATTCAGATGTGGCTATACGCAGTTTCCCTGTGTACAGAATTAACAACTCTTTTCCCGATAAATGGGTTTTCCTATTGATCCAATGCCGCTCAATAGGTAGAATGGCGTTATGGTGCTCAAGCTCAAGAGGAGGGACTTCATGAAGCTGGCAGGTCTCGCCGCCGGCGTTTCCGTCATAAAGCCCCCTCCGCCAACTTCACTTTCGAAACCTTATGGCCTCGGACGGGTCGCGGATACCTGGATTGGGCTGTATAAAGAGCCGAGCTTCCGCGCCCCTCTTCTGACAACCATCAATCGCGACACTCTGCTTACGTTGCTGAAACGAGAAGTCACCGATGAAGGTCCTCTTCACAATCCCCTTTGGTATCGTGTCCCCGATGGTCACGTTCATTCAGGAAAAATTCAGTTGGTAAAATGGAATACGCAGTCACCCTGGAGGGAGATTCCCGAAACAGGCGCCCTGTTCGAAGTCTCTGTCCCCTATACACGCAGTTACCGCAAGGCTGATCCGGAATCAGATCCCTTGTATCGCCTCTATTATCAATCGATTGCGTGGGTTGAGGCACTTGTAATTGGCGCGGATGGTCGCCCTTGGTACCAATTACTCGACGACCTGCTCAAGGTCAACTATTTCGTCCGCGCTGAACACCTGCGCCGGATACAGCCAGAAGAGCTCAAGCCGCTATCCCCCGGAGTGCCTGCCGGGGCAAAACGGATCGACATCTCCCTCGCCAATCAGGAGCTGATGGCTTACGAGCACGACCGTCTGGTATTTCGAACAAGGATCGCAAGCGGCACCCCAAGCTCCCGTCCCCGCTCCAATGGAATCCCAACCGCGACGCCTCGGGGTCAGTTTTACATCACCCAGAAGATGCCTCTCCGTCATATGGGCAATGGGCACCTCACTGCAAATATCGAGGCCTATGAACTCCCGGGCGTGCCCTGGGTATCCTACTTCTACAAAACCGGCGTTGCCTTCCACGGCACATATTGGCACTCCGATTACGGACGCGCTCAGAGTCATGGTTGTATCAACATGCGACCAGAGGAAGCGAAATGGCTTTTCCGATGGTCCACGCCCGTCATCGAAGCGGATGTCATCTTAGAAACGGGACACGGAACATCCGTGTATGTCTATTGACTAAGTTTTTATCCAACAGGAAGGGTGTCAATCCAGCGAGGAAAGTTCTGGCGAGGTTCTGCAGAAAGATAGCTAACGTTTTCCGTTCTCCCCCTTCACACGGTCGAACAAATCTCCCAGCTTCCCCGTCTCACCATATCCACTTGCACCATGACTGATCGCCGCCTGCCCCTCTTCATCCGTGAGCGCATCCGCGATGACATAGATCTCCATCTCCTCCGGTATCTGCCGCAGCTGCCTGATCAACCAATAGTCTCGCTCCTGAGCTAGACGCGCATTGGTCAGCACCAACCCTATCCGCACCCGTTCAGCTAAAGCAACAGCCTCCCCCACTGAGCGCGCCTCAACGACGGGATACCCAAAAGCCTGGATGCGGAGGATCATGTTCTCCCGCAGAACATCATCCGGTTCAACGATGAGTACTCTAGAAGCTGGATGACTGCCGCCGTGCAGCGCTGTATCAATCGTCGCCAGGAGCGCCCCTGTGCCCTCTGCCCGGAATAGAAAACTCGCCGTCCCCATCTGAATCTCACCTTCGGGTCCGGGATAGGTGGTAAGAAACAGGACAGGTATCTCTTGAGTGCGACGGTCCCCTTTTAACAGCAAAGCCAGATCGAATGCAGAAGGAGTCCGAGCACGAAGGTCAAGGATGATCAGATCAGGAGTCTCAGTAAGCGCTAATGGAATTACATCCTCTGCATTAGAGGACACCATCACTCGATATCCTGCGCCAACAAGATCACTCGATAAAAGATCGCGCAAGCCAGTATCTTCGACGAATATAAGAAGTGAGCTCGCAGTTTGTGAGCCTTCCGGAATGTGCGTTTCAACAGCCCTGCGTATCTCGGAGATATCAGTCCGGGGCTCGATAGCTGCCCTGAGTGGCATAACAATCCAGAGTCGGATGCCCGG
>DAOUDJ010000080.1:0-10041 GCA_034430795.1 Anaerolineales bacterium
GTTCACTTCCTAAAACAGGGGCCTTGGCCCGTCAGGCTGGTGTTCCAAGGGTGGCCTTACGATTTTCAACTACTCGGAACCCAGCGAGCATTAGCTTGATTTATCCTACACGCGGAGGGTAAACCTGGCAAGTGCATTCGGGGTTAGAACAGGAGCGCCGCTTTCCTGGTTCGCTACTGTGAAAGCCTGTGTGACAAGTCTGATATTTTCATCGTCAACAGGCCAGCGCCCCACATCCTCCAAGATGAAAGTGTTACCTATGTCTTGAGAATATGTGTTACCTATGTTGTGAGAATATTTTGTTACCTATGTCCCGGTATGGTTCACACTTAATCCCACCAGAGCTGGATCATGCCGTCAGGGAACTCGAATGGAGGCTCTAACAAATCTGGGCATAAATTGAAAAGAAATTCACCTAGTTGTTCTGCGTTGATACCCGTAGGTACCTTATCGAGTGAAAATGTAACACTGTCAAACCCTGCGTTAATGATATCGATCCCAAATTCTTGGTCAACTTGTCTGAGCGATGTAATAATATCCTCGGTAGATAGACCATAGTTGTCACCATTGGTTTTCTCTATTCGAAGAGCTTCAAACTGGTCCTCAACTGGTGCCACAATCACATTACCATACGCAAAGAATGGTCTTCCTTTAAGGATGGGGCGAACCCGGAACAATCTATCAAGGCGTTGTTTTACTGCTTCTCGGGGTGCATCTACATATGCTTGAATCTCGGGTTGGAACGCCTCCATAGCCAACCTTACCTCTTCCGGTTCTTCCTCCCATAGTTGACGTATACGATCAATATATTTGTCAACATTAAATTCTGTCTGATTCCCGAATTCTTCTTCTACCTGCTTGCGGATTTTTTCGGTTGTCTTATTCAATTCTGGAGGAATTGAAGGGGGTTCTCCAAGAGGATTCTGCCAGCGAGATTCAGCGTCCTCAAGATCTTGAGTGAGTTGATCATATTCTTCCAGAACATTAGGGTTATTTCGACGAATATGTGAACGCATTCTTTTCATCGGATCAGAGAATGGCAGGGGCAGCTTGATTTGAGATTCTTGTGCCTCAGCCATAGCCTTACCTAGTTCATGACTTACAGATTGAAATAATTCCGCTGAGCTCTTGAATTGGCTCCATTGATAGCAATTGGTCTCAGTTCGACCCTCACCAGAGAAAATCGAATACGGGCGTCCTTCGACTCCAAGAAGAGCGTTGATCTCCTCAATCAAATCAGAAGGTAACTCACTCATGGGAATTGAACCTCGCGCTTGCTAACGTAATCTTGTGTGGACGGGCATCCCCGTATCCCCCGCGCGGGGGATTTCCCCTGTGTAATAGCTTGATTCACCCTCAAATCGCGTGCATTAAGGAAGAAGGTATACGAAAAAGGGGGAATCGCGACCGTCTGTGAGAGGCGCTTATCCATTCCTGAACCATTCCAGATTACTCTATTTCCGAAAAGGTTTCAAGAAGACGCCTACCTGACGATGAATCGGTGGATATCATCCTCTTGTCCGGGATAGGTATCCTTATTGATCTACTGAAATTCCCTCAATTCTTCAATGAACTGATGCATATTACAGAAAATAGAGAATCGGAAAAGCCTGACGGTCTACGTTTCGTCCGGGGGTCTCAATTTGTGAGTTTTGGAAACGGACTGATAACCCCCAGGTTATCGGTTCGAACCTTATTCAAGGGGGCTTGGAACGAAAAAGGCACCCTTTCAGGTGCCTTAAGGTAGCGGGGCTCAGATTCGAACTGAGGACCTTCAGGTTATGAGTTCGCTTCCCAAAATGGGGGCCTTGGACCGTCAGGCTGGTGTCTCAAGGGTGGCCTTGCGATTTACGGTAACTTGAAACCCTGCGAGCCTCTAGATTTTTTTTTAATCTCCCCTATTCTACACCTGGAGAGATATAAGAACAAGTGTTCTGGAGTCTCTGATCCGCAACAGCAGATCTCTTATTTCCGTCTCTTGAGTTGCGTTTATGCTCAAACCCAAACGAATGATTGATTATTGCCCAACCTGAATGGGTTCAATAGCAACGGCACGCTTTCCATCAGGGAGAGGGGCTTTCCTCCTCACCTTCGGTCCTTAAATGTTCTCGAACACACTTCCAATCTTGTTCGCAGATTCCCCCAAATACTGCCAGGACCTCATCTGATGTTATTTCATATTTCCGGGCAATCTGTTCTGCATGACGCAAGTTGCGGTCTTGCTCTCGCGTTTCGCGTCGCTCCTCCTGCTCCTCGCGCCTGCTTTCTTGCTCATCCCCTTTTTCTTCCTGCTGCTCAATTTTCTTCTGCGCATGCTGTAATGAGCGATCGATTGCCTTTTGGATTGCCGCCTGAGCTTGTGGGGGCACCCTGGCCTGGATACCTTGCAGCGTTTCTATCTGGTGATCTAGATTTTCTCCTAACCCCTTAGTGGAAGGCGTATCCTGACTATTTTCAATCAGTCGATCGACGGTTGCGATGTAGGCCTCAACCGCTCCATCAAGATCTTCGATCCTCCCTGAAGCAGTCAATGCCTCGATCTCGCGCAGGCGTTCATCGGAGTATTCGCTCAGCAATTGCGCGTCACCAGCTGCGCCAAAGGTGAGGGCTAACCTGGCCTCCTCGATTCCACGCTTGAGCGGATAAAGCCCATCACCGGGAAGTGAGGCGGTTGAGGCACTCACCACACCAGCCGCTCCAAACAACATAACCAGAACCAATGTAATACTCAAAAGAACCGGCACAGCACGTAAGCGCCTCGACCAGGGCCGTGGGAGATCCGCCTTTACCCGTAAGTTCTCTCTTCGCCGGGCGCGCAGCTGGTTGAGCAGCCGCAGCTCTGAATTGCGGACAAAGTCCGCATCTGGACCAGGAGGCTGAAAAGCCTGCCGTGTCTGGTAAGCTACTATCAGGAGTGCCTTAAGTTCCTCATCTTGCGAGACTTGCTCCAGGAGGTCATCCAGGACCACTTCGCCAGTTTGAAGTTGCGTAAGATACGTATCCAGCATCTCGCTTAGATCGCGCTTAAACTTGCTCATCGACAACTCCCAACTCCTTACGTAGGGTTTTGAGTGCCCGATGCAGCAACACGCGCAGTGTGGAGGGTTTCCTACCCATCCATTCCGCGACTTGATCCGTTGGCATATCCATGATTACCCGCAACCTGATCACTTCCTGATAATGATCCGGGAGTCCGACCATTGCCTTGTTGATCTCTTGCATTGACTCCTGGTCAATGATGCTCTTCTCTGTGTCCGCTTCGCTTCCGCCGAACCTTTCTATTTCTTCCAGCGGATCGATGGGCTCTTGTGACCGGTAATGGTCTACTACGGCGTTTCGAGCTATCCGGTACAGAAAAGCCGAAAAAGGTACACCGCGTTCCTCGTACTTCTCCAAGGCTTCAAACGCCTTGAGAAATACCATTTCGGCCAGGTCCTCGGCATCCCGATCCGTGCTGACCCGCGTGCGGATATAGCGATATATCGGTGTGAGGTAGCGACGGTAGAGCTTTCCGAACGCCTCCAGTTCACCCGCTTTGAATTGTGCAATGTATTCAGCATCCGGCACTAAGGTGCCTTTCCGTTCTTCACTCATAACAACGGATTTTCCCCTTAATCGTTTCACACATTTCCAGGATCATACCACCCAGCCATTCGACAACAATGGATAGTTTGGGCGCTTTTTAAACCTGTTTCAGCGCCTGGTCACCCAATACAGCCCCTTTGAATAGTCTTCCGAAGATTTGGATCAAGGATTTCGCTGGTACGTAAGTCCTGATCGCTTTCGTGAAACAAAAATACTGCTGACACGTTCTAAATTAATGAGAAGTATTCGCATTGACATACCGAGTCACAATCTATCAGAGATGTCTGCTCTGTAAAGGAAGACATATCTCGCCTGGACAGCACATTGTCCCGGATCGACTATCGAACTGGCCAGCATGAGGGATTCTAAAAGCGCATGAGTTCTCTGGCAGGATATAAAGTCATTGAGCACCTGTCTGTGAGGGAAGATACCCGGTCCGTGAAGGCTACGAACTTCGACGGCGCCCTTCCTGTTGTTATCAAAACCATAAACAACTCTTCCTTCTCCCAACCACGCATTCGAGAACAAGTACGTGAGCTCATCCAGCGTTGGTCCGCCCTTCACCATCCGGGATTGGTCCAGCCAAACCGTGCTGGGTTCGACCATAACCACCTTTTTCTTGTTCTGCCTTTCATCCCTGCGGGTAACCTTGAAGACCGCCTCCACTTCGGGGCTACTTCCACCCTCAACATCGCTCAAATCTCCACTGAAATGGCAGATGTGCTTGAACACATCCACACCAGGGGTTTGGTGCACGGCAACCTCAAACCGGCCAATTTGCTCTTCGATGATGATGGACAGATCCACATCTCGGATTTCCTGGTTACACCCCCTGGTTCTGGACGGTAACTCCTCAGAGAAGGAAGCAGATCCCAATTCGGATTACATCGCTCCCGAAGTTAGAGCAGGAGGTTTCCCTACACCAGCCGCCGATCAGTATGCATTGGCACTCATCCTGCTTACCGTTATGACCCATCTGCCTCCTCAAAAAGCCCTGGAACTCCTCCGGTTAAGAGGCCAGGCCAATGGCGTGCCGCCAATCCGACCATACCGCGAAGTCACATTCCTTGCCGCGAGGGTCGAGGTAACATTCCATCGCGCCCTCGCCACCCAACCTGACAAGCGTTTTCCCAGCGTTGCTGTGTTCAATCGCGCCTTTCAGCAGGCTATGGGATTCGCAGGTAGTCCGGAGCAAATAGAGAAAAAGGTTGCCGTCGCCCCACCAACAGCGACTCAACTGACGCCAAGACATCGTACTCTACGGATGACTCTTTTCCTTGCAGCGACACTGACCATTGTGGCAACCGCTTCCGCTCTATCCTTAGAATGGATCGACGACTGGCTCGCTGGCAGAGACCTGAAGCTTTTTACTATCACCCCCGAAGCTTCATCGGCTTTAAATGGGATCGAGTTATTACCGTCACCGGAGGTCAATGGAGAAGCCTCTATCGCGATAGAAACTGGCAACAGTCAATACGTTCAGGAGCAATCCTCGAATCCCTCGACTGCTACGGATGACACAGGACAAGAAAGTCAGGGCAGCGTAGATCCGACTCCCACCAGCCAGGGTGATGGCGGCGCGCCAGAATCCAATACAGAGCCGACGCAACTCTCCGACGACTCATCTCCAACGCCTGTGGTTCCTGCCACAAGCACGCTCACACAGGCTTATACACCTACGGCTGCATTGACTCTCCTTCCAACATCGACGCCGACGTCAATTCCGACCATCCATCCGAATTCCTGCAAATCCGACCCTGACCATCAACGCTACTGCACACCAACGCCCGAACCTTAGCGAAAGTCAGGGTAGGAGAGCAGTAAAGGATCTCAGAAAAAGGATGCCACACCGGATGGCCGCGCCAACCCGACAAGGAGATCGACGAAGAGAAGGCTCTAAAATGACGTACCTGCGAGGTACTAAACGACCCTACCTCAAATGCCGATATTCGTTTCTGATAATCGGGACCTTGGTACCAGCGAACTTGTGAAACACAACGCCGTTATATCCGTTGTACAAGTTGAGATCCATGGTTTATACACCGCCATTGTCCCAGGATAGTTGCGCATTAAAAGACGATGAGTTTGCGGTGTCACACACTTAGGGTTAAGGAGGCTACAATGATCAAGGCTAAGAAGGGTATTTCATTCCTGTTTGTCCTGCTGCTATTGGTGGTATTCCCTCTATCCGCGGCAGCGCAAGACGAATTTACCATCACCGTGACCACTAGCGCAAGCTGCGATCAGGTGGATTTTACCATCGGGGTCGAGGGCGGCAGCGTGCCCTATACCGTGTCGCTGGAATTTGGTGATGGGGAATCGGATCCGGACGTTGACATCACAGAGCCGATTAGTCATTTATATCCGTCGCACGGAGAATGGGCGTGGAAGGTTACCCTCCTTTACGGTGACGGGCTGTCGGTCGAAGCCGATGGACTGGTCGTCCTCGATGGGCCGAGCGTCACATTATCCAGCGTTCCCTTCCCACCCCTACTAACGCTTGATGAATCAGGCCAGGCCTCGGCCGAGTTTACCGCCGATGCAAGCGGCGGGACTGTCCCCGATAAGTACGCATGGGATATGGACGGGGACGGGTTACCCGATGCAGGTCTAGAAAGTGATGCTGTCAGCCAGACCTATACCGAGGCAGGCGAGTACGAGGCTGCGGTGACTGTAACCGATACCTGCGGTTTCACGGCCAGCGCCACCCTGAAAGTGATCGTTATTGATCCAACGGCCGAAGACTCCTGCCATCCCACGGCCCAGAAGATCGCCGACGCCGTGAGTTCGATCTTCCCCGATCAGGCGGAGGATTGGTACACCTGCGAGGAAATCTTCAATATATTCGAGGGCTCAGTCTTTGGATATCAGGTCGGTTTTGGACGCATGTGGCATGCCTACCAGCTGACCCAGACCATCGACGACCTCACCTGGGAGGAGATCCGCGACTGGCATCTCAACTACAGCGGTTGGGGAGCGATTGTCCAGCTCGATCGTTTCGCTGACCTCATAGAGACATACGGGGTCCGCGATCTCATGGAACTGGTCATCAGCGGCGAGCAAAGCCTTGGTGATATCCGGACGGCTGTGCGCTCCGTCTTACGCTATGAAGCCGACTTCGATGATGTGTTGCAACGCATCAACGACGGCGCCAACCCGGGCGAATTGGGCCAGTTCTACAAACTGGTTTCCAACCTCGAGGTGGATCCGGCGATCCTGGACGGCTACCTGACAGAAGGCATGACCCTCCCCGAACTCCGGCACGCGGCCAACTTCGCGGAACGCCTCGGAGCTGAGTGGAGCGATATCGTCAACGCTAAATCCTTCGACCATTCCTGGGGCGACATCGGACAAGCCTATCGACTGGCCGATGACGCTACATCAGCCGCCGACATCCTGGCGATGGGCGTTCAGGAGTATCGCGCCTTGGAGCGTGAGGACGCACGCACCGCTCGCGAAGAAGAACGCGCCACACGCGAAGGGGAACGCACCACACGTGATGAAGAACGAGCGCAGGATACAGCCGATCGCATCGCAGAACAATTCGGGATAACCGACGTGGACGAAGTGATGGCTTTGTACGATGAGTGCGAGGGCCGTTGGGGCTGTGTGCGCAAAACACTGCGCGATGAGGATCGTGCAGGTGCTGCATCCGATCGTGATGAACGGACAGCCGCTCAGATTGCCTCGAAATACGGTATCAGCGAAGCCGAAGTTTTGAATTACTTTGAGTTCTCCTGCGGACAGGACTGGAATTGTGTACGCGCCTACTACCGAAATCTGTCCCAGGGTGATCGTGGAAAAGGAAGAAATAAGTAGATACCCTTCCCATCGAAATCACGATCTAAAAAGAGGGCTGCCTCGTCGAGGCAGCCCTCTTTCGGTTCCTAAGTTAAGCTCCCGATACCTCTAAGGTTGAAAAAAACCATTGACCTTCAATCAAACTACCTCAGCTTGCTTGCATTGTTCAATCTTTAATGCCTCGAAATCTGTCATTTCCTCAATCACCCTCAAACACCGGATCAGCTCTATTACTGTGTTCGATGAGTACCGAGCTTATTTCAGGTCGCTTCAATTCTGGAAAGTGTTGGGGATCGAATTGGATTCTCTTTTCGTTTCTGGCTTTAATAAGCGATATTTTAAGAAAAAGGGAAAGCCTGACGATCTACGTTTCGTGCGGGGGGCTGAAATTCGGAGCTCAAGAGTAAGGCTCATAACCCCCAGGATACGAGTTCTAATCCTGTACAAGGGGGCTTGGAAGGAAAAAGGCACCCTTTCAGGTGCCTTAAGGTAGCGGGGCTTGGATTCGAACCAAGGACCTTCAGGTTATGAGTTCTAACCCTAAAAAGGGGGGCTTGGACCGTTAGGCTAGGTTCCCAAGGGTGACCTTGCGATTTTCGACTGCTCGGAACCCAGCGAGCATTAGCTTGAATTATCCTACACGCGGAGAGTCAATCTAGCAAGTGCATTTGGGGTATAGGACAGGAACGCCAATAATCATACTTTCATTCTTCTGTGTTGGACTTGGTTGTTGAATCTACGAAATCACAGTCTGTCTTCTTTAATAGGAATTCAAGACCGTGATTGTATCGCTCATTCTGTGTCTAAGCACATTTTCCAGAACGGATGTCCTTTTTCGGCCACTACACCCAGCTACCAGTTTTGATATAGGTAGGTATTTGTCCGCCAACCGCTTGGTAAAAACTACTTAACGAACCCAGACAAATCTGATGTGGTCAATACACCGATAACCAAAATCTAAATACCGCATTCTTACTCCGGAGCAGGAGAATTGGTTCACCGCCATCGACTGATGCGATATAAAGATCATTGCTTTGGTCAAACGCGATCCAATTGCCATCTGGAGACCAACCAAGGGAAGCAATGTCGTCCTCTTGTTCTATTAGCTTGTGTGATTCACCTGACTTGATATTAAGGATACTGATAGTATCGGGTTCGGATCTTACGGCCAAATTTTCACTATCCGGTGACCAGGAGAAATGTTCGGTCCAGCTGAATGGTCCCCTTGTTTTTTCCTCACACGAGGATGGTTCCTCCAGACAAGAAATGCTTGATATATACAAGCCATTAATGGGCGATGCAACGCCAGATCTCCCTTCGATCTTTACATATGCAATCCATTGCCCATTTGGAGACCAAGCAGGACGGTAGCAGGTATATGGATTAGAGCAGATAATCACTGTAAGCCGCTCACCTTCCTGCAGCGATAGCATGTAGATGCTCTTAGTGGCAATGCCAGTTTCACAAGAAACTAATAGCATTTCACCATCTAGCGACCAACTTGGGCTTGAACATTCATTCCCTCCGTTAACTGTACTCTGGGTATTATTTACGATATCAAATATTTCCAATTTTCGATTCTCGACGAAAGCTATCCTCCTGCTATCTGGAGAAGGCGAAGCTTCCTCCAACACCTTATTGAGCAATTTCCCCTTGACCTCACCCTCAATCGAAATTATGTAGGTAGCTCTTATCGGATAACCCTCTTTATCAAGTCCTTCAATAGCAGAATATGCTATGTATTGACCTGGCTGAAGAGAGTCGAATAAAGAGATCTCAGCAGTCGGGCTCATTGTATAGCTAGGTTCAACCTCCAATGGCGTATCCGCAGCAAGAGGAATTTCGGTATGAATCGAAACTATGGCTGTTTTCGACGCATTTATATCCTGCACCTCTGTGCCAGAATATGGAGTACCACCTAATGATGGAACCAGCGAGCACCCAGAAGATAAGGAAATCGCAATCACCATAAGCCCCAGAAGTCTAACTAAGATATGTCGGCGCATAGCCTTCATTGTGGAATTCGATGACCATTCCCTGTCCATATTCTCCTCACTAATATTCTGCCGTAGTCATACGCAGCATAACCTGTGCTGGCTACTTAACTCATCCATCCAATCTTTCGGTACGGATGCGAACCTGTTGACTTCATCCGAATGGAATCCCATACTGTCTGATCTTCTACTGCCTCGACATTGGGCAGAATATCCAGGATTCAACTACCAACTCTGATGGTTGGAATAGTATCCCGGATCGCATTAATGGCATAACCCTCTCTCTCGGACGTTTTCTCCCCAGTCAATGGTTTGTGGATTCGAACCCAGGATCCAGATTTTCTTTTTTGGAATCCAGTAATCGATGGTCCGGATAGTAAGGCTTAATTAGTGTAGGCTACCATTAAATGCACCTACGTCCTCCCAGATGTCAAGAGCCACCCTGCCCCTTTTTGGTCCAAGAAAATGAATTCAAGGATTGGAAAAGCCTGACGGTCTACGTTTCGTCCGGGGGGCCCAATTTGAGCGCTTCGGAAGCAGGCTCATAACCCCCAGGATACGAGTTCGAACCCTGTACAAGGGGGCTTGGAAGGAAAAAGGCACCCTTTCAGGTGCCTTAAGGTAGCGGGGCTCAGATTCGAACTGAGGACCTTCAGGTTAT
>DAOUDJ010000081.1:0-6124 GCA_034430795.1 Anaerolineales bacterium
CCTTGGACGATGGAGCGGTGTGGATCACACAGAATGATGTTCGCTCCCATTGATACGAGTTTGTCGATGAAGAACATCCGAGTCTCATACATCCAATCGTGGAAGAGCACCGTGCCAGAACATTGCGTGGCGACAACAATGGCAATGCTCATAAGGTCGGTTGGGAATGCTGGCCAGGGCATCACGCTTATCTGGGGGATTCTCTCGCCGATATCGAACTCCACTTTCATCTTCTGATCGGCGGGGACAAAGATGTCTTGTCCATCGATTTCCCAATTGACGCCTAGCTTATTGAACACGAGGCGCGCCATGGCAAGATAGTCTGGGGCGGCATCCCGGATCGTGATCTCACCGCCAGTTATCACAGCAGCGCCTATCAGGCTCATAACTTCAAGGTAATCTGGACCGATTGTGTGCTCGCCTCGATGTAGTTTCTCTACGCCAGAGATTTTCAAAGCGTTTGAGCCAATGTTTTCGATGTTCGCTCCCAGTCGATTCAGGAAGATACAGAGTTCCTGAACATGGGGTTCGGAGGCGGCATTCAAAATCATCGATTCGCCTGGAGCGAGAACGGCGGCCATGATCGCGTTTTCTGTCGCAGTGACGCTGGCTTCGTCAAGGAGGATCTTCGTGCCCGATAACCCCTGGGGCGCACGTATGGAGAATTCTTTTTCGCCGTACTTTACCTCAGCTCCCAGGCGTTTTAGAGCCATGATGTGTGTGTCCACACGACGGCGTCCGATGACATCGCCGCCTGGCGGTGGTAAATCGACCCCTCCCATTCGCCCCAGCATAGGTCCGGCAATGAGAATAGAAGCGCGAATTTGCCTGGCTAAATCCGGGTCGAGATCACAATCTCGAATGTCTTGAGCGTGCACACGCCAGGTGTGGGGATTAAGGTCATCGATCTTCACACCCATCGACTCGAGAAGCTGCCTCATCACGTGCACATCACCGATCTGTGGGACGTTGTGCAAGACCACGGGTTCATCGGTTAGAAGGCACGCGGCCAACAGTGGCAGCGCGGCGTTCTTATTGCCGGAGGGTGTGACTTCCCCTTTAAGTGGATATCCACCTTCAATTAGAAATGCGGGCATGGTTCATCCTTTTTTCTTGAAGACAATCTCGTCACCCGGGGTGAGTTTGAGCGTATTCGCGGCATTACCGCCATTAATCGCGATTTCAAGCAAGCCTGAACTCCCAATATAGGCCAGCGTCTCGCCCTTCGGAACGTCGCCGAATGTTCGGCCCAATGGTACTACATCCCCCTGAGGAAGGATCGCCTCGTAATCTTGGGCTATGAGGGTCCGTGTTGAAAACGATGGGATCCAGGGCTTGAAGGAAGCGTCATCGTCCGTCTTGTCGAATCTGCCAATGCTCGTAATCACGTTGCCAAAACGGTCGCTGTGCATGACCTCGCCGAGGATTGAACCTGCTCCCAAATCTTTCAGGAGTGGATCAGGGATGCGGATGAGATCTTGAATTATCGGGCCGAATTCCTCGAGTTGAATATCTCGGGCTAGATGGGCAGCCGCAGGGGCGAAGACATCTCTCCCGTGAAAGGTATGACTGACTGTTCGCAGCTGATAATGAGGGTTTATTAATTCTACCGCTTTGTACTGGTCAATCGAATAGAGCAAGAAGCTGAAGAGACCGTTATCGGGGCCGACGCAATAAAGACCGGGCAGCTTGATCGCAATCGCCCGTCTATTTGTTCCGACACCGGGGTCAACAACGGCCAGGAGTATGGTTTCGGGAGGGAGGTAGGATCGTACACGCCATGCTTCGAAGGCGGCACGCTTGACCTCACCATGTGGAATTGCGTGGGTAAGGTCGATGATGCGCGCCGCCGGAGAGATGCCGGCGATAGCAGCCTTCATCATCCCAAGGTAGATGTCATCCAGGCCAAAGTCTGTGAGGATCGCGATGTTCTTGGTCAAAATTCTTACCCTATAGAGCGATTCTAATGGAAATTAAAAAGGCAGTCAATCAAGTAGAAATTCACGGCATACTGGAACTGTCAAGTGGAAAAAGTGTGAATTGGAGAGCTGCGGAAGTAAGGAAAAAGTGCTCGCTGTGGTAGAATCTAACTTCGTGAATAACCCTGATAATCAGGTTGAACCCAAGCCAATTAGCATACTGTCGGCATTGGTAACTGGGTTTGACAGAATAGCGGCAAAGCCGCTCTTAATCTTACCTTCTTTGCTTTTGGATTTATTCCTCTGGTTCGGTCCGCATCTGACGGTATCATCACTGCTTCACGTTGCCGCAGCCGGGCTGAGTATCCCAGCGGGTGCCGATCCTACCATGACAGAGCAGCTGGCGCTCTTCCGGGAGACTCTGGATTTATTTAGTGAGCGGTACAACCTTCTAACAGCGTTTAGCACGCTTCCCGGGGGAATGCCTTTCAATTTTCTATTCGCACTGCTCACGAGCGTGTCAGTGGGCATACCTAGTTTGGTGGCGGGTCGAATGCCTCTGCTAACACCTCTAGGGCAAGCGTCACAGTTGGAAATACTCGACCCGATATTTGTCTTGTCCATATGGTTCGCTCTGGCGCTGGCGGGTATCGGCGCGGGTGCGATCTTTCATCGACTGGTGGCCCGGCACGTAGACCCGGAAGCTGAACTGGGCCATCTTTGGCAGGATTGGATGAAATTGGTTCTTCTTGCAGTTGGAGGGTATCTGCTCACGGTGATTGTCCTCACAATCGGCATACTCGTTGCCGGTCTCAACGGCCTGGCTTATTTCGCCCTGCCAGTTCTTTTCGTCGCCGGGGTTTACATTGCATTTACTCCCCACGGCATCGTCCGCTACCGCCTGGGAATCTGGGATGCGGTTAAGCAAAGCATCCGCGTTGTGCGCTTTAATTTTTTTGGGTCAAGCGGATACCTGCTCACCGCGTTTCTCATCATGTGGGTATCCACCTCTAATGTCTGGTCGCTAGCGCGAGAGGACTCGTGGGTTTTCGCGTTGGCCATAATGGGCCATGCTTTTATCGCTGCAATGTTGATCGCCGGAAGTTATGTGTTCTTTCAAGGGCGAAAGGATTGGCTCGAGTGGCAACTCGCGCGGATCGTGAATGTGCTGAATCAGGAAAAACCTGAACTTCCGGACGAATAGGCAAAGTTCAATTTGTACTCTGAACAAAACGTTAAATCGACCCTGTTGATCGTCAACCGGGGATAAATAAAGGAAAACACAACGTGGCCAAGCGGTCTCAAAAAAAGGTAAGCAGTTACGCGGCAAAAGACATCCAGGTCTTAGAGGGCTTAGAGGCTGTCCGTCTCCGACCGGGTATGTATGTTGGCGGCACGGATATAAAAGCGCTTCATCATCTGGTATATGAGGTTGTTGATAACTCAATTGACGAGGCGCTTGCCGGTGCCTGTGACCACATCGATATCGTGATCCATCCCGATTGCAGCGTATCCGTCGAGGACAATGGGCGCGGCATCCCAGTCGATAAGCACCCAGAGCAGAAAAAATCTGCCCTTGAGATCGTAATGACCGTACTGCATGCCGGCGCTAAGTTCGGCGGAGATGGCTACAAGGTCTCCGGTGGGCTGCACGGGGTTGGCGTCTCGGCCGTAAACGCGCTTTCTGATTGGTGTGAAGTGGAGGTAAAACGGGACGGCAAGATTTACTTCCAACGATATGAACGCGGCGCTCCAATGGCGCCTGTAAAAGCTATCGGGAAAGTCCCGAAAAATGAGACTGGCACGAAAACTACGTTCATGTTTGACCGGACGATCTTCAAAGGGGACTTCGAGTATCGCTATGAGAGTCTAATTCAACGTTTCAGAGAGATGGCGTTTGTCACCCGGGGCGTTGCCATTCATCTGCTCGATGAGCGCGACGGCCGAGAGATGACATTCTTCTTCGAAGGCGGGATCAGCTCCTTCGTTGCATACCTTAATCACAATAGGGAAGTATTGCACCCCGTGGTTCACGTCGAGAAAGATACGGGCGGAACTGGCATCGAGGTCGCACTTCAATACACAAATGCCTATGCTGAGTCAGTGTATTCCTTCGCCAATACGATCAACACAGTCGACGGTGGCACCCATTTGACCGGGCTCCGGGCAGCCATCACGAGAACGATCAACGATTATTCTCGCAAGAACAACTTGCTGAAGGATTCGGACCCAAATTTTAGCGGTGATGATACCCGCGAGGGGCTTACGGCGATTGTCAGCATCAAGCATCGCGATCCCCAGTTTGAAAGTCAGACCAAGGTGAAGTTGATGAACACGGAGGTCCAGACCCAAGTCCAGCAGGTCTTGGGTGAGGCGTTCGGCGAGTTCCTCGAAAACAACCCTCGCGCGGCGAAGGTGATTGTGCAGAAATGCCTGACATCCGCAAGGGCGAGAGACGCGGCAAAGAAAGCGCGTGATCTGGTTATCCGTAAGAGTGTGCTGGAGAGCATGACGCTTCCGGGGAAGCTGGCAGATTGCTCAGAACGAGACCCGAATAAGTGTGAACTCTATATTGTAGAGGGCAATTCAGCGGGTGGTACGGCGAAGCAGGGCCGGGATCGACATTTCCAAGCCATCCTGCCGCTTCGGGGCAAGATTCTGAACACCGAGCGTGCCAGGTTGGATAAGATCCTCTCCAACAATGAAGTCAAAGCGATGATCTCCGCTTTGGGAACCAGCATCGGTGAGACTTTTAACCTCGAGGGTTTGCGCTATGGGCGGGTCATTATTATGACCGATGCGGATGTGGACGGCAGCCATATTCGCACGCTGCTCCTGACCTTCTTCTTCCGCTATATGAATCAGCTGATTGATGATGGACATCTCTTCATCGCCCAGCCGCCTCTTTATCGGATCAGTTACAAGAAAAAGATCCATTACGCTTACACCGAAGTTGAGAAGGACCAGATTATCAAGGAATTGGGTGTCGACGGAGATCGTGTTTCACTCTCGCGCTACAAGGGTTTGGGCGAGATGAACCCGGAACAGCTTTGGGATACGACGATGGATCCCGCCAATCGGATCCTGCTCCAAGTTACGATCGAAGATGCCGCGGCGGCAGACCGGACCTTTGATATGCTTATGGGTGCTGCCGTACCGCCGCGACGTCGATTCATCCAAACGCACGCGAAGGAAGTCCGCAATTTGGATGTTTGAACCTTAGAAGTCGATATAAGAAGGGGTTCCGACAATTATTCGGAACCCCTTTTATGTTCTCGATTATGGGTTAGATAGATATAGAGCAACTCTCAGGAGAGCGCTGAACTTCCCTCCCCATCGCCACTGAAGAAGGGATTCTTGCCTGTAGTGTGGTCGGTTGTATCAACAACTTTTTTCACCTGCGGCAGGGCTTCTTTTATCGCAACCTCAACCCCTTCCTTAAGCGTCACATCGACAAGACCGCAACCCTGACAGCCGCCGCCGAAGGTGATATATGCTGTATCGTCCTCATAGTCTAGCAAAGCCACAAAACCTCCGTGGGAAGCCAGGCCGGGATTAATCTTGGTGTCCAACAGTTCTTGTACTGCCTGCGCGGTTGAGTCCTTCCACATAGGATTGGGGTTATCGATCAGAAAGCCGCGCTGGAAATCGTCTTCCTTGTAGTCCAGCGTCGAGTCCTTTAAGTTGGGTGCGGTCTCCGGGTCGACCAGGATCTTGAAACCATCAAAAAGAACGGCCTCGTCATCAGCAGTTTGATCTTCTTCGGGCACGAACCTCACTGCGTACTGGAAACCTCCTGGCCCGCGGCCTACAATCTGCATCCGCAAAGACATTCCTGATTTGCTCTCATCCTGCAATAAATCCTTGATTACCTTCTCGGCAGTTTCTGTAATCTCGATCATGAAACCCTCCTACTTGCAGGCGATTATACCGTAAAGTGTTGATGCCTTTGAAAAAAGAGGTGTTGGTTTTTGTGGAGTGCGGAAGCTCTGCTTCCGATCACAGGCACAGCCTGCGCTTTGAGGTGTGCGCGTAGGAACGAATAGATCGACCATTGAAGAAATGATGATTTTCTTTTCTTCCCCCCTATTGTCCCCCAAAGGGGGACTGTGGAGGACTCCTCTCCCCTCGCGAAGCACTCAGAGCGCAGCGTGGAGCACACCCCCCGGATCAAACAGCAAGCTCTCAGCTCAAACTAACCATGA
>DAOUDJ010000082.1:0-2589 GCA_034430795.1 Anaerolineales bacterium
TGCCGATTTCGCCTATCTGCTCAAGGAGACGAATTTAAACAAAGGGACACTATCCAAGCACTTGTCAAACCTTGAAGAAGCGGGATACATCGAGATAGCAAAGACTTTCAAAGGGAAGTACCCAAACACTTCAGCTGCATTGACGCCAAAAGGGCGGCGGGCCTTCAAGAAGTATCGTCGGCAGTACCGTGAATTCAGTAAGTCCATAGGCGACGATTAGTATCTAGCCGCCGGATCATTGGGAATAGCAACATGAAGGACTGCTCCATCAATCTGTAATCGGCATCTCGAGGAACCCTTTTTTACCCTATGGGACACTTGGATATTTGGTGGCATCTAACGGCTGCAACCGCGGGGTAGCACGCTGTGATGGCCGAAAATGTACATCCGTTCTAGAAAATGGACCAAAAATATTCTGAGCGATACGATCAAGGTCCTGAAATCCTGATAGGAAAGATGGACCCTAGTTTCATTATACAGAACCTCTCTAGAGCATCGTTATCGGATTCGCATGTCCAGAGCCCTTCGATTCTCTCATAATGAACTCCACGTGGGAAACCAAGGATCCAGAGGTTCTTTGATCGAATCCAGTAATCAAGGGCTGGGATAACGAAGCTGAACTGATCAGGTTCACCAGTTATTGCGAATTTATCCACCCTAATGTCAGGGTTCACCCTATTCCTTTTTGGTCAAGGAAAATGAATTCAAAGATTTGTTAAAGCCTGACGGTCTCCGTTTCGTGCGGGAGGCTCAATTTGAGCGCTTCGGAAGCAGGCTGATAACCCCGAGGTTACGAGTTCGAACCCTATACAAGGGGGCTTGGAAGGAAAAAGGCACCCTTTCAGGTGCCTTAAGGTAGCGGGGCTCAGATTCGAACTGAGGACCTTCAGGTTATGAGTTCGCTTCCAAAAATAGGGGCCTTGGACCGTCAGGCTGGTGTCCCAAGGGTGACCTTGCGATTTGCGACTACTCGGAACCCAGCGAGCATTAGTTTGAATTATCCTACACGCGGAGGGTCAATCTAGCAAGTGCATTCGGGGTTAGAACAGGAATCGCCACTAACCTCAATTTCATTATTCTGTGCTGCACTTGCGAGATGAATCTACGTTGTATGCTTGGTTCAGGAAGCCATAGGAAGAAACATAAGTGAAGGATTCATTCGAGATTTTTGGGATACGTTGAAATCACAGCCCGCCTTTCCTGATAGGGATTCAAGACTGTGATTGTATCGCTCATTGTGTGTCCAAGCACATTTTCGAGAACGGATGTCCTTTTTCGGCCACCACACCATAACTGAAGATGGACAATTAGCTCGAGAAAGTTATTAGGGACGATGTCTGAGAGGACAGTTCTCTCAGGGATTTAACTATGAAATATCGCACGCGGATGCAATTTTTATTCTTTTATAATCGCATACCAAGTGATGCGTATGTCATCATATTCGCTCAGACGGATCACGCTGCCGGTCGTAAGATCCATCTTGAATAAGCCGTTCGATGTGTACTCCCCCCAAGGCAAGGCTTTTCCCAATCCATCACGGCTTGAAATGAAGAGTATTTCCTCTCCACTCGGTGACCACCTAGGACGACCATTTCTGCCAATGCCGTTTGTCACATTTGAGATTTCGCCGGTATCAAGATCCAATATATAGATATCGGTCTCACGTTGAAAGGCAATCCTGCCTCCATCAGGAGACCATACTGGCCTTGTACCTTTGACCTGCAAATCAGTGATGTTGCGTGTTTCTATCACGACAGTATTGAGCCAGCCATCCAGGTGAAAGACGATCTTCGTTCCATCTGGAGACCAGTCAGGACTCTCCCCTGCCACTAGCGCAAACGGTTCTATCTGACAATCATCCTGTTCGTAGATACAGCCGACATTTGCCAGGTATATCCGTGATTCTGGTGCGTTCGCATGATATGCGATATATTCACCATTTGGTCCCCATGCCGGATCCCATTTGGTAGACTCATCCAAGACGATTTGATGACTAGGTCCTTCATCAACGGGAATGATAATGACGTCGGCGCGATACTCACTCTCGTCTGTAGCAGGATAGTGTGAGATGCTGATAACCCAGTTTCCGTCCGGCGACCAAGAGTATCGATCACCCAGGTGTTCAGGAAGTCGCAGCTTCGTCCTGCCCGAACCCTCTATGTCTACTGCATATGGAGACTTGCGAAAAAGCGATCCTAGAATGGGTCCCCCACCATATGAAATCACAACTGACCGCGATTCATCACCCTCTCGAGAACACGAACTGATCGTAATGCCCACGAACGCAAAGATCATTGCAACAGTAAATACAGCTTGCTTTAATGCAGCCCGCACGAGATGACCTCCTTTTCCGGATGGAATTAACCCATTTTTATCGACAGTTGGCGGCTTGGGTGAAATATGCTTCATAGGCATGAACCATTTCGTTGTGATGGCCGAAAATGTACATCCGTTCTCAAAAATGTGCCAGAAAATACTCTGTGCGATATGATCACGGTCCTGAAACCCTGATAGGAAAGATTAACCCTGGTTTCATTCTACAGAACCCCTCCCTAGCATCGTTATCTGATTCGAACTCAAGATCCATAG
>DAOUDJ010000083.1:0-2000 GCA_034430795.1 Anaerolineales bacterium
TTTCAGGTGCCTTAAGGTAGCGGGGCTCAGATTCGAACTGAGGACCTTCAGGTTATGAGTTCGCTTCCTAAAATAGGGGCCTTGGACCGTCAGGCTGGTGTTCCAAGGGTGACCTTGAGATTTGCGACTGCTCGGAACCCAGCGAGCATTAGTTTCAATTATCCTACACGCGTAGAGTCAATATGGCAAATGAATTCGGGGGATTGAACAGGAACGCCAATAACCTCACCTTCATTCTTCATGTGTTGCGCTTGCGAGTTGAATCTACTCAGATGTCACTGGTGTCGACGACTAAAATGCTTATTGCTCGCTCAACGCCAATTTCGCTGCAAGTCCAGCAAAAATAATGGCAAATGATCGTTGCATCCGCTTGATTGCTTTTGGCGAGTTAATCAAGTATGTGCTGATCCCACTGGCTAATATCCCGTACAGGGCAAAGATTACAAAGGTCATTCCCATAAAAATGGCGCTCAACCCAATCATTTGTCGTGTAGGAGAGATTGCATCTGCTGAAATAAAAAGCGGCAAAAATGCGAAGAAGAACATTGTAAGTTTGGGATTAAGAAGATTAATCAAGATGCCTCTGAACACGATTTGAGTGGCGTTCATTTGCTTAGAGGCGTGATCCAACTTGAGCGAACCCGTATCACGCCACATACCCCATGCAAGATAGAGCAAATAAAAAGCGCCGGCAAATTTCAGTACTTGGAACGCACGCGCACTCATATGGAGCAGCGCTGACAAGCCCAATATACTTGCTGTCAAGTGTGGGAGAATTCCCATCGTACACCCAAGTGCGGCCGCGATGCTGGCTTTCCAACGTTGTGCAAGTCCGGTCGAAACCGTATAAATAACCCCTGTTCCGGGAACAATGACAACAATGAGCGCTGTTAGCAGAAATTCTGTACTAAACATCTTCACTTCATCTCCATATAAGTTTTGGCTGCCCAACAAATGAAGATCAACCGTCGGGCGGGGAAGCGGGTATTGGGCAACTAAGATCGATGAGCGTGAACACCTCTCAAAGGATTTGACTAACGAGATCGTACAAGAACCTGATACAGAAGAAAAGTAACACGATACCTGCGATTAGGGACACGTACTTGAGGTAGCGTTGTCGAAGAAAAGTTCTTCCAAAATGGACTAGAGGGATTAGGAGCGAGAAAAACAGTGTTACCCCAATGAGAATACCGGAACTTAGCAACAATCCTTGACTAGCCGAGGCCTGCCCAACTGCCTGTGCTGGCTACTTAACTCATCCGTGTAGTATGGAAAAACCTCATCCGGATGGATCATGCGGCAAGCCGGTAGTAGTCATTGACAATTCCTCCGAGTACATCTCGCCGTGCGACGGATCCTGTCCTATTAGGTCTCATTATGGGTATTGGAGTCCTGTGATGCCCGAAAATGTACATCCGTTCGAGAAAATGTGCCAGAAAATACTCTAAGCGATACGATCACTGTCCTGAAATCCCGATAGGAAAGATTGACCCTTGTTTCATTCCAAAGAACCCCTCCAGAGCATCATAATCGGATTCCGTAGTCCCCGGAACAAAGTGGAGGGGGGCCTGTCCAGAGCCCTTCGATCTCTCAGGATAAACTCCGCGCGGGAAACTCAGGATCCAGATGTTCTTCGTTGGAATCCCGTAATCGGGGTCTTGTAGAGTAAGGCTGAATTTATAGTGGCGACCAGTGAATGTACTACGCCCTCTCAGATGTCAGGGTTCACCCTATTCCTTTGGGGTCCAGGAAAATGAATTCAAAGATTAGTAAAAGCCTGACGGTCTACGTTTCGTCCGGGGGGTCGAAATTCGGAGCTCAAGAGCCAGGCTCATAACCCCCAGGTTATCGGTTCGAACCTTATTCAAGGGGGCTTGGAAGGAAAAAGGCACCCTTTCAGGTGCCTTAAGGTAGCGGGGCTCAGATTCGAACTGAGGACCTTCAGGTTATGAGTTCGCTTCCTAAAATAGGGGCCTTGGACCGTCAGGCTGGTGTTCCAA
>DAOUDJ010000084.1:0-4435 GCA_034430795.1 Anaerolineales bacterium
TGTTCCCTCGGCTTCACCGCTATCACGCGAGATCGACGATATTAAAGCCCTGGAGGACGCCGGCGCTTCCGCCGTTGTCCTGTACTCACTCTTCGAGGAGCAGATTGCACTCGAAACAGGCGAACTTTCTCATTTGCTCTCCGATGGCTCGTTGAGCCTTGCTGATGCAAGCACATACTTCCCGCATAAGCAGGATTACCCGCGCGACCCAGATAGCTACGTTGAGCATGTGAGGAAAGCGAAAGAGGCTGTTGATATCCCCATCATCGCTAGCATGAATGGCACGAGTAAGGGCGGATGGCTGGATTATTCGCAAAAAATTGAGCAAGCGGGTGCGGACGGATTGGTGTTAAACGTCTATTTCATCCCTACAACCGATACGCTTTTCGGACTAGACATAGAAACACTCTATCTGGATATTCTCTGTACGGTAAAAGAGCAGGTCAGCATTCCGGTTGCGGTCAAGCTGAGCCCGTTTTTCAGCGCCTTGCCGAATTTTACCTCCCGGCTAGCCGATGAAGGGGCAGACGCGCTGGTGTTATTCAACCGCTTCTATCAGCCGGACATCGATGTCAAAAAGAGAGATATCAAACCGCATCTAAGCCTGAGTCGGCCGGAAGACATACTTCTCCCGCTGCGCTGGATTGCAATTCTCTACGGTCAGCTTGAGTGTTCGCTGGCGTTGACGAGCGGTGTGCACAGCGGCAAGGGCGTGATGAAGGCAATCCTGGCCGGGGCAGATATTGCCAATGTCTGTTCGGTTCTCTTGAAAGAGGACGGTATCAAGCCTCTTAAGAGGATCATTGCCGATTTTGGAGCGCTGGTGGAGGTGTTCGGGGAAGACTCGCTAGAGAATTTACGAGGGTCGCTCAGCCTTGAGAACCACGTTGAGCCAGCAGCTTTCGAGCGCTCAAGTTACATCAAGCTTCTGCAGGGATTCGGGCGTATCTAACGCCTAAATTGCATGCAGCCAAAATAACCAACCTCTTCTTTTGGACTTACATCTTTATGAAATGAAGAGGGGTGGTTCCGGTTTGAGAGACGCGATAGACAACTCTGAATATCTATGATTCGGAGTTGTCCTTGTTAATTCAGGATTTCACCAGACAGGATGCGTGCCCTCTGCCAGGGAGGTAGGTCTTCTTTATCGGCGATAACCTCCCGCAGTTCGAAGATCTGATCCCGAAGCGTTGCTGCTTTTTCAAACTCAAGTGCTTCCGCAGCATAACGCATCTGCTTTTCGAATTCATTAATGAGTCGAACAAGTTCATCTTTTGGTAGATTCTCGGGTGTTACTGCCTTATACTCTCCTGCTTGTTCAGCGACCGCTCTTGAGGTGATTTGATCGGTTAGATCGCGAATTTCTTTAACAATGCTCATGGGCTCGATGCCGTGTTTTTCGTTGTAGGCAGTCTGTATCTTACGCCGGCGTTCAGTCTCGTCGATCGCAAAGCGCATCGAATTAGTAATCTTGTCGGCATACATGATGACGCGACCGTTTATATGTCGGGCGGCACGGCCTGTTGTCTGTATAAGGGAAGTGCCAGATCGCAAGAAGCCTTCCTTATCGGCGTCGAGGATGGCGACCAGCGAAACTTCTGGAAGATCCAGGCCCTCCCGAAGAAGATTGATCCCCACGACAACATCAAAAACCCCCAGGCGCAGATCACGTAAAATCGCCACGCGCTCGATGGTGTCGACCTCTGAATGAAGATAATGGACCTTGATGTCAAGTTCGAGGATGTAATCGGAGAGGTCCTCCGCCATTCGTTTCGTCAATGTGGTTACCAGGACCCGCTCGCCAATTTCAACCCGGCGGCGTATCTCGCCCACAAGATCGTCAATCTGACCCTCTACGGGGCGAATTTCGATTTCGGGGTCGACCAATCCCGTCGGGCGGATGATCTGCTCCACAACCTGCGAGGCCTTCTCGAGTTCATAGGGACCGGGCGTGGCGGATGTGTAAATAACCTGACCAATTCGGGTCTCGAATTCGTCGAAGGAGAGTGGTCTATTATCCAGGGCTGAGGGTAGCCGAAAACCAAAATCTACCAGAGTTCCCTTGCGGGAGAGATCTCCGGCGTGCATACCCCGCACCTGAGGGATGGTCATATGTCCTTCATCGATAATTAGGAGAAAATCCGGGGGAAAATAATCGATAAGCGTCCATGGTGCCGACCCCGCCGGGCGTTGGTCGAGATGGCGGGAGTAGTTTTCGATGCCGGAGCAATATCCCACCTCTCGTAACATCTCGAGATCGTAGAAAGTGCGTTGTTCGAGCCGCTGGGCTTCGAGAAGTTTCTCCTGCGATTTCAGATCAGCCAATCGATCTTGCAGCTCAATCTCAATGTCTTTAATTGCAGCTTCTAACTTCTCTCTTTCTGTGATGAAATGCTTTGCGGGAAAGACACTGGCTTTGGGGAGATCGCGCAGGAGTTCGCCAGTGAGTGGGTTAAAGCGGGTGATGCGCTCTAGTTCATCTCCAAAAAAGCTCAGCCGCAAGCCCAGTTCATCATAAGCGGGGATGATCTCAAGGGTATCGCCGCGCACCCGGAACACCCCGGGCTTCAGTTCCATATCATTGCGTTCGTAATGGCTTTCAACAAGCTGGCGTAAAAGCGCTTCGCGGCGATATTGAGATCCCACCTTAAAATTGATGACAATCTGGCCGTATGCTTCCGGGTTCCCTATCCCGTAGATACAGGAAACGGAAGCCACAACGATGACGTCCCGGCGCGAGATAACCGCGGCAGTTGTGCTGAGCCTGAGGCGGTCGATCTCCTCATTGATATGCGTCTCTTTTTCGATGTACAGGTCATGCTTGGGTACATATGCCTCGGGTTGGTAGTAGTCGTAATAGGAGACGAAGTATTCGACGGCATTCTCCGGAAAGAAAGATCTAAACTCCGCGTACAGCTGGGCGGCTAAGGTTTTGTTATGTGCTAAGACGAGAGTGGGACGCTGTGTTCTGGCGATGACGTTAGCAATGGCGAAGGTTTTCCCCGTGCCTGTCGCGCCGAGAAGCACCTGATGCTTGTCACCGCGCTCCAAACCTTGCAGGAGTTGTTCGATCGCCTCCGGCTGATCCCCGGTTGGCTGATAGGGTGCATGCAATCGAAATTCATTCATCGGCGGGCTCATCGGAATCGAACAAATGTGCGGGTAATTATAACATGAGGGCGAATCTTGTTCTCCGGGTTTAAATAGGCTCAATGAGCCTGGCAGGAGGTTACTTGGAGGTGATGTAGATTGGGTTGCTGAAGATCCAACTGCGCAGTTTCCCCTTATATCGTAGATACGCTTCAGCGCGGTACACCCCTGGCTGGTTAACAGTGTGCACTGCGGTTTCCTGATAGTCCCACCGGTGAATTTCCTTCCCATCACGCAATAGGCGTATCTCCGCCCGCTCAGGGACGCTGATCTTCATGGTGACACCGAAACGGATCCCAGCCGTGTCGCCCATTTCAATCTCGCCTTTCTCTCCTTGGGCAGTGAAACGAAAACCACGTGTTGAGGCGGGGAGGTCGTATCCAACGAAACAATTACCCTCTCGAATGGCGTGAAACAACCGTCTGCGGTCGATCTCGAAATCTCCGGTCAGGGGCTCCCGTAGGAGAACGTGTGTGTTGACGGTTCTGAAGAGGAATTCATAGGGGAAGATTGTGCGCCTGAGCGGACCTAACCTCACGGGAGTGGCGTGGGCATCTGTTCCCCCGATGGCGACGATCTTCTTGCCAGAAGCGAGCAGGCGATCCCAGCGTTCAAGAACGCTCGGGTAAGGTCCGGAGGCGATCAACGAAGGGTTGTACGCATACCAGATCGAGCGAGGTAGCGAAGTCAGGAGCGATTTGAATTCGCTCATGACGTTCCATAATTCCAATCCAGTGAAGCCTTCCACTTCCCAATCAACCCAAGAGAGGTCATCTTCATTGAATGCAGGCGCTGCGGGGTCCGTTGGGTGGGCGATAAAAGATAGACCGCCCTCCTGTGTGACCGCGTCCACTAATCCCTGTGGGTCAGAGGCGTGTGGACCGAGTTCGCAGAATGTTTCGTAGACTAATAAGTGGTTCTTTTGAGGTTCTCGTGCTTGATCGTGGATCTCCTCTCCTGTTAAAAGGAGAACTCGCTGGCGGTCAAGGTAGCGGTAGCCATCCATCCCCTCGACCCAGACATTGTGGTCCGTGACGATAACAAAATCGAGCCCAGCCTTGATAGCCGCGAGGGCTATGTCATCATGGCTACCATGTCCATCAGAATAGTTCGTATGGGTATGTAAGTTGCCGACGTATTCGTATGCCACAACTTTTCCTAGATTCAGGCTTATGTTTAGGAGAACGAGCGTTACTTTTTTCTGCCGTTTTCCCGGTTGCGTCCTGCGTCGCTGGGAGTGATCAGCTGCGCGCCGACTTGGGCACAAACACCGATGAGCTGTTGG
>DAOUDJ010000085.1:0-10520 GCA_034430795.1 Anaerolineales bacterium
TCTGAGAAAAAATCCCAAAGAGGTAGGAGTTCTGTCTCTCCATTGGTCTGAACAAGATAAAAGCCAGCCTCGATTTCAGGGTCGTCCTCTGCGCTAAACTCATCAACCACAACGAGAATCTTGCCGCTCTCGGGATCCAACGCCGCGTCGTTAAAGGAATGGTCCCAGAGGATGTTCGCCTCTCCTGTTTCAATGTTGATTGACCAGAGATTGAAGTACCCATACAAAGCACTGAAGCCGTAAAGAAGAAGCGTGTCCTCTGAAATCCAGCCTAAAACTAACTCATCTCCACTCCCGGGCTTGTAGAGTGTCCGAATACAGGAACCATCCGCACAGACAACCCACACGCCAACCATATCGTATCCCGCGCCGGTGCCGAAGGAATTGGCCCCCATAAGGATGATGTACTTACCGTCTGGGGACCAGATAGGACGAAACGCCTGGCTGGGTCCATCGCTTAGCCGGGTCAGGCTGCTGTTCTCTTGGGAATAGACATACAGATCTGCACTGGGACCTTCGTGTGCGGAGGTGAATGCCAGGAGCGTTCCATCTGGCGACCATTCCAGATTGTCCGTTATAAGTGCATTGTAGATCGCAATTCTTTCATCATAAGAACTAAGAACCTCCGATGTGGGTTCTGTTGATTCCGTCAATAATTCGGTGATCGTTTCCACCTCGCCCCCAGGCAAGCTGAACATTTTTAAGGTCAAACCGTGTCCATAATAACCAGCCGTCTCCTCAATAAAAGCCGCATGCCGGCCCCCAATCGTTAGTTGTTCTGGCCACACTTCATAGATGTAGCTAAGCCCCGAGCCATCGGGGTTTGCAGTCCACAGACCCTGCTCCCCTCTGATCAATACCCAAGGGCCAACATCTGAGAGTGGGGCCTCAGGAATTGGTTTTGTAGATGGTTCGGGTTGCACCGTTGGGGGGAACGGTGACGATTGCGGGATAAAATCTGGCAAATTATCCGCAGTGGGTTCAGAGACAATTGCATCCGGGGTATCAGCTTGTTTAAGCGAAGACATCTCTCCCACACACCCTGACACGATAGTCCCGATAAGGATTAAAAATAGTATTTTGTGTATGTGTGTTGTGATCTTCATCTTTATTCCACCTATAGTGACTTGCATAAGATCTTTCCGCAATCTACTGACATACTCCTGCTACCACATACTAGACAAGTGGCACTAAAAAGGTGTGTGTTTTCAAAGGTTTTGGGTCACCTCTCACAATTAATCCTGTGGTCCGTCCAACCCTCGATCGTTGGGGCATGCTCCACAAAGCCCATCGCCTCCCAGCTGTCGAAGATCCCATCCCAGGTGCAGTATGCAGCGCCAGCCCAATCCGCCATCTGCGGCACGTTACTCACGTTCCCCGAAACGATTAGTTCGCCCAACACCTCTAACCCTTCCACCAGGAAATTCACCTGCGCCCCTGTCACGGCATTGTTGGTCAGGGTTAATGTTTCGCCCTCTGGGATATATCCCCAAGTCCGGCAAAGCTGTCTGTTTGCACAGAACGTCAGATCGGGAGGGGGGGGGGAGACTGGCGAACATCCTGTTGGGTCTCCTACCAGGGTTAAAACTGCATCGGACGTGCAACTCACCTCCCCCCCAAAAAATGTGTCCCAATGCCTAACCCAGCGCGGTAACCGCCACAGGTCGGGTCCGCCTTATTTGTTATCGTGTTGCCAACAATCATGAATCCGGAGAGGATCCCATAGCCGTACGGGTGTACCGCGATCCCCGCGAACATCCCGTTGTTGCCAGGCCGCGCGATGATCGTGTTATTGAGGCCAGCGTTGTTTTGTAAGGTTGCCCGATTATTTTGTATCGCATTGAAATACTAATTCTCGATAAATCTTCGAGGAGTAGCCTAAAATTTACATTATCTTACAAGAATTCTCAGGGACCACGCAAATAAATGGCTTCTTCAAGATTCCCCCTTTCAACAAGTGAGGGGAGGATGCTTTCTCCTTCCGATTCCAAGACCAAACTTGCTGAGGCGAGCGTTAACTATTACAAAGGAGGTCATTTTATCTCCGGCTGCTCGCGAGGAAAACACACGGACTCGCTTGCCTCACAATTCTACAATTAAGCGGCAAGGTACGATAGGTTTTAACTCAGAAGCAACAACACCGCTTTACCTGGGGAAGTAGGAGCGGGCTGCAACCCGAACGGGTTCCTAGTGGGAGATTGAAGAGCTTACCATCTCTGGCTTGAAAGATGACTGGCCACATCATCGTCTATCTCGTACTTGGCGAAAAATTCAACGGTCTAAGGTCTGTGATGAATCTGCAATTTGGCTTGAGACCAGATACCGAACAGACAAACAGAGCCGATTCGCTCAACTCTCTCTAGGTAGGAGGCTTCTTTGTTAACCCCCTATGGTGATGGCTCGGCCGCTGAATTCTGGCTCGGCCTATTAAACCGCACCCGACTTTCCTTTTCTCGTCGTACGATTATGCTATGTGTGGAGACGGCTTATAAGGACGAGTTGGAAAGGATGCTATGAGATGAATTTCAAAGCGTGGTTCAGGGTTTGTTTGTTTACTCTTATGATTACCAGTCTGGTGGCGTTGGTGCAGGTCGAACCCGCTCATGCCGACGTCTCTCCTCCAGAGCGGCCGCCGGGCAGCAACCCGGTTCCGGGTGAGGAAGGAACCCAGGTGCAGATGATCGAAGAACTGGTCGTGCTCGAGGTCCAGGGCTCTCCCTGGCCGGGTGAGCCGATAAGTAACCTCGTGAGAGACTGGGCCCGGGTTACGGCCACGTTCGTGATGCTCAACCAAGGACCGGTGGAGGAGAGCATGCAGGTGCGCTTCCCCCTGGCGGATCTCCGCGGCACCGGGGACGGTCGGGGGGAGTTCCCCGAAATCGAAGACCTGCAGGTCTGGGTTGACGGTAGCTGGGTTCCCACAACGCGCGTGACCTCCCCCGTACCCGATCCCATATTCGCCGACAATCCTCCGCTCGCATGGTCCGGGTTCGACGTAACCTTCCCGCCCGGCGAGCAGGTCGAGATCAAAGTGAGGTATTCCCACCGCGCCACCGGTTACCATCCCCAGAGCGACTTTCGCTACATTCTCGAGACTGGCGCCGGGTGGAAAGGACCGATCGGCTCCGCCGAGTTGGTCGTGCGCCTGCCTTATCTTGCCACGCCGGAGAACTTGCTCGTCGACTACTCGACCGACGGTGTACGCTTCGAAGGTCGCGAGGCGCGCTGGACCTTCCGGGACCTCGAGCCGACGCATGGGGATAATCTGATCGTGCGTATCATCGAACCAGGCTTCTGGTTCGCCGTCTTGGACGCGCAGCAAGCGGTTGAGGCCGACCCGGATGACGGAGACGCCTGGGGCGTGCTGGCGCGGGCGTACAAACGCGTGCTGCTGGGGCCCCGGAATTGGATGCGAGAGGACGAAGCTGCAGAAGGTCTTTTCCAGGTGAGCGCTGCGGCTTATGTCCGGGCAATCGAGCTCCTCCCGGACGTCGCGAAGTGGCATGCGGGGTACGCTGAACTTCTCTGGCTCAATATCTGGCTCTCGGGGGATTACGCCAACCCCGAGTTGACCCTCATAGCGCAGCAGTTAGGTGAGGCGTTGAAACTCGAACCCGAGAATGAACAGGCTTGGGAGGTCCTCACAGAAATGAGCTATTTTGTTCCGTTGGCGGTCGAAGCCGATGACTCGACCTACGACCTGCTGATCCTGACCGCCACCGTGCAACCTTCGCCCACACCGCCTCCCACGGCCACCGAGACTCCACCGGTCATACCTACGAGACGTCCGACCGCCACGGAGCCGGTCCCGGTGTCTGCCGTAGAGGACCGCGACGTGGCCCCCGAGGATGACGGGAGCGGCTCCGGGTCTGGCTGCTTGGGAGGTACGGCGGCCATGCTGGTTGGCCCATTATTGATCGCCGGAATTGTACGCACGGCCGCACGTCAGTCCCTGCCCCCCAACACAACACCACCAAGGAGAAGATCATGAAAAACATCACTGTCCTACTTCTCACTGGATTTCTACTCTCGGGTTGCGGCGGCCTGGGAGGAGGCCCCGGCTCTGGAGACCAGGACGGAGGGGGAAACAACGGGAGTGGGGGAGATGATCTGGTGTCAACCGCAACTGTCTCGCTGTTGCCCGAGGGGGGCGCGATCACCGTGAACGACGAGATTTCCTTCGAAATCGAGCCGGGAACCGTATCCTCAGCGGTCGGTATCACGCTTCTACCACTCTCAGAAAGTGTGCCCGAGATTCTGGCCCAATCGCCGTGGAACGATTTTATGCTCCTGGGCGGTTTCAAAGTCGACGCGGCGGGAATCGAGTTGGATAAACCGATCGAAGTGACCATGAACTTAGCGGAGATTCCCAATTCCCCTGGATACCCCGTCGTGCTGAAAGTCGATCCTGGCTTGGAAACGTACAGCGTGGCAGCGTCCGAGATCGAGTACGATCCCGATGCTGGGCAGGTACGTTTCACCCTCGATAGTTTTTCTGAGGTGTCCGTGGTGTGGAAAGAGAACGCCAGGGAAGTTAGTGAGTGTGACCTGCCTGAAACGGCCTGCCGCTGCGGATGGATCAAAGTCACCACCGATGCATCAGATTACATGACCAACACCTGCCAGGTCGTGAGCCAGGATATCGAGATCCAGTTCATGAGTTGTCCAGGGCAGCCCATCGAAACGGATCACATGGCCGAAGTGCTGGGATGTGATTGGTATGGAACGTTCGACTACTACCTGTTTGCCTACGACGGGGGCCAGTTGGATTCGGAGTGGCATTTCCTCATGGATGTCTTCTTCACGCTGGGCGAGGACGGTATCTATGGACAAGGTAAGGGCACGACGGATATCGATGTGTACGGGGATTGGGATATGGAGGGTTGTGTTTGGGTGAAAGATGAGCCTAATTTTGACGTGATCGTCACGGGCACCTGGGATGTGGATACATTCCATATCAACCTACTGCCCGGTGTTGGCATGGACGGGGCGCAATTTGGGTGGGACTGCGGCGTCATGACGGAGCTCCTGATCGTGAATTATGGTACCGAGTTGCGGAACAATTTTATGCAACACACCTGGGACATCCCGCATCAGCCCGTTGTTGGTCACAAGGAAGTGCTCTGGTCCTATGGACAAGATGAGTTGGCGCTCCGGGTGGACTTGGTGCCTGGGGAGTAGGAGAGGGTTTTAAGCCGTTTAAGCGGCACGGACAAGCTCGGTTAAGACCCACTCTCACCGCAGGTCTGGGCGATCTCCCGGCAGGATTACGCAGGTGACTCGACGGAAAAGTGTAAAATTAATACATCACATTCATTGAGTTCGATAACGGGATTAATGGGAAGCAAAATCGAATCTATGCCTGGTGATGAACAACCATTTGTATTAGCACTAGTCCTGCTCTTTTTTCTTCCCCCAACCAGCTTGATGGATCGGAGACCGCACGCGCTTAGAATCGGTATTGGGCCTGGTGCTACGGTACCGGGCTTCTTCATTGTATAATCGAAGCGGGAGCAATAGGACTGTTTTCCCTGTAAATCAAGAATGGCAACTTTCCTCTAAATCGCCCTTCACACAGGGAAATAATGGAACTTCTCCATAGAATTACAAGATGTGGCCAATGCGTGTTACCTTACCACTCAAAAAACACATTCGAAGATTTGTTCTCGTCCACCTCGTTATATTTCTTTCGGCATGCTCAATGGTTACTCAGGCACCTTCTTCACTTCCCACCTCGACATCTGCGCAGACACTACCGCCGACTCGGACGGCAAGTCCGCAACCACTAACACCAACCATGGGACTGACAACGTTTACTCCATCGCCTACAGAGCAGACGGGCCCTGTAATAGGCTGTAATGTCAAATTCATTACCGACCGAATCTTGCAGGGCGGAATGCCTTCATACTCACCAAGCGGTGAATTACTTGTGTTCGCCTGCGGACCCTTTTTGGAGGCGGTTACCTGCATCATGAAACCAGACGGAACAGGCCTCAAAGAAGTTGCACCGCTAGATCCATACGGGCCTGATCCCCAGTGGTCGCCTAATGGAGACTCTATTGCCGTAACTCTAAATACTTCATCGGGAGGTAATTCTTCGGGGATCATGGATATTTACTTAATTTCTCCGAAGGGTGACATCCTCAAGCAAATTACCCACAATCCGACCTCCACCGGCAATCCAATTGTGGATATTCAATGGTCACCAGATGGGCAACAAATAGCCTTCTCTACAGATGCTGTGATTGATTCTGAAAAGGCAGATATCTATCTTGTAAAATCCGATGGTACAGATCTTCAGCGTTTGACACACCCACCAGCATTACACTGGTATCCTCGCTGGTCGCCAGATGGTGAGAGACTTGCGTATATTGCAAAGTCTAATGACATTACTTACCTGGTAATCGTCGATTTAGATGGGGGACTCGAACGGCGACAGATTGCTCTTGATATCCGTGGTGATCTATCTTGGTCTCCCGATGGCGGCAGCTTGATCTATAGCTCCAAGCGAGATAATAACTACGATCTATATGAGTATGATTTGATAGGAGAACAAGAGCAACGCCATACTTCAGATTCAGAAGTTGACGTTGAACCTCGATATTCTTTGGACGGCTCAACAATTCTTTTCCGATCAAGTCGCAGTGGAAAGCACGAGATCTATACAATGGATAGTGAAGACAATGAACCTATCAGGCAGGCAATAAACACCACAGATGACTTCATGGTTGATCCACATTGGTCCCTCGATAATCGAGGTATCTACTTCTTCCTCTTCGACAGCCTGGATAATGTTTACGAATTGTGGTCAATTGACATGGTTGACAGCTGCGATTAGAAAAGTCACCCAGCAAATCGCTGAAGAGGACAGGGGCGATTGCGCGATTTAATAACAAGATTGTGAGATGAGGGCGACAAGAGCGCAGGCGCCGGGGCGAGCCCGGCGCCTGCGCCTTGCTGCGGGACGATGAAATCCGCAGCCTGAAAGCGGGAAAACTCGCCGACCTTATATCCTCTCTGACAATCCACTCGAAGTGGATCCGGTTTCTATCACGGATATCGAGGTCTTAATCACGATGGTCGGAGGGACCAAGGAGCACTGCGTAGATGGGTATGAGATGTTATGCTGTGCTGGCTACTTAACTCATCCATCCATTCTTTCGGTCCGTATGCGAACCTGTTGATTTCATCCGAATGGGATACCATACTACCTGATCTTCTACTTCCTCGACATTGGGCAAAATATCCTGGATTTAACTACGAAGTGCAACTCTGGATTCGAACCAAGGATCCAGAGTTCTCGGGGTTGAATCCTTTAATTAAGGGCTTGGATAACTATGCCGAACTGATTGGGCCATCAATTATTGCGAATTTATCCACCCTAATGGCAGGGTTCACCCTATTCCTTTTTGGTCTAGGAAAACGAATTTCAAGATTAGCGAAAGCCTGACAGTCTACGTTTCGTCCAAGGAGCCGAAATTCAGAGCTCAAGAGCCAGGCTCATAACCCCCAGGTTACGAGTTCGAACCCTGTACAAGGGGGCTTGGAAGGGAAAAGGCACCCTTTCAGGTGCCTTAAGGTAGCGGGGCTCAGATTCGCCTGTCCAGAGCGAAGCGTGGGAAACTGAGGACCTTCAGGTTATGAGTTCACTTCCTAAAACAGGGGCCTTGGACCGTCAGGCTGGTGTCCCAAGGGTGGCCTTGCGATTTTCGACTACTCGGAACCCAGCGAGCATTAGTTTCAATTATCCTACACGCAGAGAGTCAACCTGGCAAGTGCAATCGGGGTTTAGGACAGGAACACTTCTAACCCTACTTTCATTCTTCTGTGTTGTACTTAGTAGTTGAATCCAGGTGTCTGATTCTCATGCACACGATGCGAATCCTAATTCACATCCTCGATGCGATCCCGCTGCGCTTCTTTACTTGACAGGAATCTTTCTGATACCAGCAAATTGTGCTTCACCGACCTTGAACATACGCGCAGATTAGTAATTCCCAACTTATTCACACGGGATTATGAACGGATGGTTATTTTCGGCCACTACAAGCCAGCACACGTTTATGCTACGATCAGACGAGGTCGAAACGGTCAAGGTTCATTACTTTGTTCCACACCGCTACAAAGTCGTGCAGGAACTTCTCCTGGGAGTCCTCACATCCGTAGACTTCCGCCAAGGCCCGTAGTTGGGAGTTCGAACCGAAGATTAGATCGACACGGGTGCCAATCCACTTGAGTTCGCCCGTTGCGCGATCACGACCCTCGAACACGTCATCGTCTTCTGAGGTTGCCTTCCACGTCGTGCGCATGTCGAGTAGGTGTACGAAGAAGTCATTGCTGAGCGTCTCTGGCCGCTTCGTGAAGACGCCGTTCTGCGACTGTTCGAAGTTTGCGTTCAAAGCGCGCATGCCGCCGACAAGAACCGTCATCTCGGGTGCCGTCAGCGTCAGCAATTGTGCCCGATCGACCAAAAGCTCCTCTGCCGAAACGGTGTATTTCTCTTTCTGGTAGTTACGGAACCCGTCTGCGACGGGTTCGAGTACGGCAAACGAGTCAACATCGGTTTGCTCCTGTGACGCATCCGTGCGCCCCGGCGTGAACGGAACCTGCACGTCGTGCCCGGCGTTCTTCGCTGCTTGCTCCACGGCGGCGCAACCGCCAAGGACGATCACGTCAGCCAGCGAAACCATCTTCCCGCCAGACTGCGCGTCGTTGAACTCCTTCTGGATTCCCTCAAGGGTTTCGAGCACATTCGCCAATTGGGCGGGCTGGTTAACCTCCCAATCCTTCTGCGGGGCAAGGCGGATACGCGCTCCGTTCGCCCCACCTCGCTTGTCAGAGCCGCGAAAGGTTGCCGCCGACGACCATGCGGTCGAAACCAGTTTGGAGATCAACAGCCCCGAGGCGAGGATCTTGCCCTTGAGGTCAGCGATGTCCTTTTCGTCAACCAAGTCATGCGTGACTTCGGGGACGGGGTCTTGCCACTGCAGCTCTTCCGACGGGACCAACGCGCCGAGATAGCACGAGCGGGGACCCATGTCTCGGTGCGTCAGCTTGAACCACGCACGAGCGAAGGCGTCCGCGAGTTCATCCGGGTTCTCGTGGAAGCGCTTGGAAATCGGCCCGTAGATCGGGTCCATCCTAAGCGCGAGGTCCGTGGTGAACATGATGGGATCGTGCCGTTTCGACGAATCGTAAGCGTCCGGCACGACGTCCGCTGCGGCTGGATCGGTCGGGATCCACTGCCAGGCTCCTGCGGGGCTCTTCACCAGATCCCAGTCGTAGCTGTACAGAGTGTTGAGAAAGCTGTTGTCCCACTGGATCGGGGTCGGGGTCCATGCCCCTTCCAGGCCGCTGCTGATCGTATCGGCGCCTTTGCCGGCGCCAAAGCTGCTCTTCCAGCCGAGACCTTGCTCTTCGATACTGGCGCCCTCGGGTTCACGGCCAACCAGCGCCGCATCGCCAGCGCCGTGGGCTTTACCAAAGGTGTGTCCACCGGCAATCAGCGCGACCGTCTCTTCGTCGTTCATCGCCATCCGTGCGAATGTCTCGCGAATGTCGCGTCCGGCCGCGAGCGCACTCGGTTCGCCGTTCGGCCCTTCCGGGTTCACGTAGATCAGACCCATCTGCACGGCGGCGAGAGGGTTCTCGAGGCTCCGATCGCCTGAGTAGCGATTGTCGCCAAGCCACTCGGACTCGGCGCCCCAGTAAATATCCTCCTCAGGTTCCCATATATCCTCGCGGCCGCCGCCGAAGCCGAACGTCTTGAATCCCATCGATTCGAGCGCGCAGTTGCCGGCAAAGATCATGAGGTCGGCCCATGAGATTTTATTGCCATATTTCTGCTTGATCGGCCAGAGCAGCCTGCGCGCCTTGTCGAGGTTCACGTTGTCGGGCCAGCTGTTGAGCGGCGCGAAGCGTTGGTTGCCAGTGGATGCGCCGCCGCGGCCGTCCCCGATCCTGTACGTACCAGCGCTGTGCCACGCCATCCGGATGAAGAGCGGCCCGTAGTGACCGTAATCAGCCGGCCACCAGTCCTGCGAGTCGATCATAAGCGCATAGAGGTCCTTCGTCAGGGCCTCCAGGTCGAGTTTCTTGAATTCCTCAGCGTAGTTGAACTCCTCGTCCATCGGGTTGCTCATGGAAGAGTTCTGATGAAGAATCTTGAGGTTCAACTGATTCGGCCACCAGTCCTGGTTCGACGTGCCACTGCCGGCATTGGGTTTGTCAGATCCGCCCGTTACCGGGCACTTGCTATCTTCATTCATTTCCGTTCTCCTTTCTTTTCAGGTTTGGATTTGTCCAGCTAACGGTCTTGAGCTCAGCGGCCAGGGATATGACCTCTCGATATCAATTCGCCGCGCTTCCCTGGTCCGCTGCAGCGAATGGTTAGCTGACGCGCGGGTACAGCATCTGAAACGTTTGAACTCCCTAACGAAATTCGATATAGAAACAGATTATTGAGCTGCAATAACTTTGAAAGTGTTACAAAGCCACCAACCTCCATCAGACTCGACCAC
>DAOUDJ010000086.1:0-15883 GCA_034430795.1 Anaerolineales bacterium
GACTTACCGGACCCTTGCAGAACCGCAATCCAGGGCGATTGCTGGGGTTTCGCGCGGGGGTGTCTGGGCGCTCGAGATAGGGCTTCGCAACCCGGATGTTTTCAATACGGTTGCCGCTCTAAGCCCTTCGTTGAGCGTCAACCACCCGCGGGCACCGTATGATCCCTTTAAGATCGCTGGCGCGGACAGCCCTCTGCCAGAGATGATCTTCATTAGTGGAGGGGAAGGCGAACCATCATTCCTGGAGAAGATCGAATCGTTTGCGCAGCATTTGACGGAGGAAGGTATTAAACACACATTCCTTCTCACGAATGGCAACCATACAGATGCCTCTTGGGAGACCCTATTGCCTGAGGTAATCCAATTTATCATGCAAAGCTGGGATTAAGGGGCTAAAAGGACAATTTTAAGCCCGGCAATTAGATTTCAGGTACAATGGGTTGCGCTAACCTCGCCAGTTCATCACCCTGTTCAAGTGGGGGGAGAGTGAATAATGACCGAGATTGATAGCGAAGCTGCGGACGTTATTGAAGCATACCGAAAGCGAAAAGAACGGTTGGTTCCACTGATCCTGGGTGGATTGGCCATCGTGTTGCTTGTCGTTGGAATCTTCTTCGTCATTCTCTGGTTCACAGGGGATTCTCCGCCAGCGTTACCTGGTTTCTTGGCCTCGAAGACGCCGACGCCAACAGAGACTCAAACACTACGCCCTCCGACGGCGACGCCGACCGTCACGCTCACTTTGGCGCCTACATTCACACCAACCCCGTCAGGGCCGATCACGTATATCGTCGAACCCGGTGATACGCTGAGTTCGATCGCGGAGAAATTCGGCGTCGAGGTTGTCCTGTTGATGGCGCTGAATAACATCACAGATCCCAATCAACTCTTCGTAAACACAGAAATCATCATCCCCGCGTCGGAAGCGCAACTTCCGACAAAAACTCCGCTGCCCGAGAATCTATTCCCCGGCCAGAAAATTGAATACCAGATTCAGACCGGCGATACGCTGGAAACAATCGCAGCCCAATTCAACAGCACAGCCGAGGCCATCGCTGAACTGAATGAAATTGAAGATCCAAATACGATATTCGTTGGTCAGATCATACTTGTGCCGGTTGATATCGCCACACCAACACCAACCTTCACTGCAGCGGCCGGGGAGGCAACTGCTACGCCGGAATCCTAGAGCAGAAAACCTTAGCCTACTATCAAAGCGAACCGCCCCCAGTGGGATTTTCCCCGGGGGTGGTTGTGTTACAGGCGGCCTTCACGTTATGCGTCAGGCTCGCTTATATTCGATATTATCGGTTCATGACGAGATTAACGCCCGTTTTATTTCTCCTTGTACGATGGAATCGTTTTCATCGTTGGCGGCGGCTTGTAAGGAGGATTGTGCTTCGCGGCCCGGGATTTGGCCCAGAGCCCATGCGGCGTGAGATCGGATGATGGGTTCTGGATCGGATCGGAGGAGATCCGCAAGGATGAGGATAGCCGACTCATCACGTGTATTGCCGGCGACGATGATGGCATTGCGAACCAGCCCTTTCCGTCTTGGCCTCTCTAGAGGACTCCCTCTGAGTGGTTTCCGCCATGATTCTGGTTTGAGCAAGAGAAAATCAGCCACGGCCGGTTGTTTCAGGAAGGGGCGCGCTTGAAACGCCGGGTCTTTCGTAGGTTTTGCGAATCGTTGATTCCAGGGACACACCTGCTGGCAGATATCACAGCCGAAGAGCCAGTTTCCGATTGCGCCGCGCAGATCGTAAGCGATGGATTGCTTCTCTTCGATCGTTAAATACGAGATACAGCGTCGGGCATCCAGCGTTCGATTAGGAAGGATGCAGCCGGTTGGGCAGGCATCAATACAGCGAGTGCACGTCCCACAACGATCGAAAGGAATATACGGATCGGGTTGGAGTGGAATATCGAGTAGCAACTCAGCGAGCAGGAAATATGAGCCGAGTTGCGGGTGGATCAAACAGGTATTCTTGCCTATCCAACCAAGGCCCGCTCTTTGGGCAAGCTCGCGTTCGAGCAAAGGGCCAGTATCTGTGTAGATCCGGTGCTTCATCGGTTTGTGCAATCGGCTCTCGATTATGCGGACGAGGCTCTCAAGGCGCTCCTTCAAGACGGTGTGGTAATCCTCTCCCAGGGCATAGGAAGAGATTTGAACAGGTGAAGTTAGGGTGCTGGCGGAGGAGTCCTTGGGGAGAACCATCGTTCCACATACAAGGATAGACTGGCATTCAGGGAGAATTGTGCGTGGGTCGGCGCGTCGATGGAGAGCACACTCGGAGGAGAGATAGTTCATACTCCCGTGGTTCCCCCGTTCAATCCAACGCTGGTAAACGTCGAAATGTGACGGGGGGTCAGGTGTTGTAATGCCGACGAGCGTGAAACCGAGGCGGTGCGCCTCATCTTTTACAAACAGCGTAAGCTCAACCAGTTCGTCCATGCCGCTCATTCGTGGCTTCTCCAGATCCTTTGCCCTAAGTATTACCCGATTCTATGTCTAGTTCAAAGGGGAGATTGAAAAAAGGGAATACGACGGCGTTCGCTATCGCATTCCCATAGGTTAATATTCGCTGCTTTAATTACTTCGATAGATACTCAGAAATTGATTGAGCCGCTTGGCGACCCGCTACCGTAGCGGTGACGACAAGATCAGGTCCAGTTACTGCATCCCCACCGGCGTATACGCCTTCGCGCGAAGTCTTCCCGGTCATCTCATCGGCAACGATAAGACCCCAGTTGTGGGTTTCAAGGTCGGCTGTTGTTTCGCCGATGGATGTATCCGGCCAGTAACCCAGCGCGAGCACGACGGTGTCGGCGGGGACTGTGAAGTTGGAGCCTTCTATGGGAATGGGCCGTCGGCGTCCGCTATCGTCAGGTTCGCCGAGCTCGCATTGCAGGCATTCTACGGCTGAAACCCTCCCGTCCATATCGGCAATGTAGCGGATGGGTTGGGTGAGGAAGCGGTAAATAGCGCCCTCTTCTTTGGCGAGTTCGCGGTCTTTCTTGCCACCAGGCATCTCGGCCTCGGTCCGTCGATAGAGGCAGGTGACCTCATCTGCCCCCAACCTTAATGCGCTGCGTAGACAGTCGGAGGCGGTATCGCCGCCTCCGATGACGGCAACTTTATCGCCGATCTCGGGTTTGCCGCGCTTATCTTCCGGGAGTTGATCGGGGTCAACATTCGCCCTGATCAGGAATTCAGTCGCTAAGTAGACTCCGGGGAGTTCGGCCCCGGGGACATCCATCGTGGCATCGATCCCAGTGCCCACGCTAATGTAAACGGCTTCATAGCCGTCCTCGAAGAGGGAATCTATGGTTTTATCTTTTCCGATACGGGTGTTCAGGATGAACTCCGCCCCGGTTTCTTTTAGATCATTAACAACCGCCTCGACGACGTCTTTGGCAAGTTTGAAATTCGGGATGCCATATAGGAGCAGTCCGCCGGGTGCGGGTGCGGCCTCGAAGATCGACACCGAATGTCCCTTGCGGATCAACTGTTCTGCGCAAGCCAGCCCGGATGGCCCAGAACCGACAATCGCAATCTTCTTGCCAGTGGACTTCCCGACAGGGATCTTCGTCGGAGAATTCTCCCTCTGGTAGCTGGTAACAAAGACTTCAAGGGCGCCGGTAATTACCGGCTCGCCGCGTTTATCGCGAACGCATGCTCCCTGGCATAAGGCTTCGTGTGGGCACACGCGCCCACAAACTTCCGGCATCGTGCTCGTTTGGCGGTAGATTTCGGCAGCGCCGATGAAGTCACCTTGCTCAATGAGCCACATCGCCGAGGGGATGTCGTTGTGCAGCGGACACGCTTCAACGCAGGGGGCAGGGTCTGGACAATGAATACAGCGTTCCGCTGCCTGCATAGCCTCTTCGGGCGTCATCGTGATAAAGGTAGGCTCAAAATCACGCACCCGTGTTTCCGGGGGGCGAGCTTCAACCTCTATGTAAGGCAGCTTCATTCTCGCTTTCCGATCAATCACTAGTTCTGATCCTTTAGGTACAGACATCGCGTATCTCCATCTTTAAGGCATTAGTTCGACCATCAAAATTTTACAGACCAAAGTAGTCTGATATTAGTCAAATACGTCACTCTAGACCGTGACGGTTGTCACAAGCCCGCGTTTCTTTCCTAATGTTGCGGTAAAATTCATCTTGCGTTCCTGCAACTTACCATTACCTGCGTAGTTGAAAACATGTTCGAGGTTCTAAGAACCTTTATCGTCATCGATCTTGGAATCAGATTCGGGCAAGAGGATGCTCGACTCGGTTGTTTCCTGCGTCAGAATATTGTAAGTAAACCTTCACAACAGCTTCATATTTATAAACTATCATTCTACGCACTTGGCTTTTCGGAAGTTGACGGTGGCCGCATCAAGAATGTTTGAATCACGCCAGATTGGCGTATGGAGGAAAAAATTAAATGAAGCGTTGGGTAATTATCTTAATTGTTGCTGGAGTCTCGGTCGCCGGGTTCTTTGGCGTTCAAGCATACAGCCGCTCTCAGGCTTTAAAGAGCATTGAGGATCTTCAAACGGAGATCATCGCCAAAGGTGATTTAACGGCGACCGTTGGTGCGACGGGGAGCGTGCGCTCTAATCAAACCGCCTTGCTCAGTTTCCAAACCAACGGCACAGTCGATTTCGTCCATCAGAGTCTGGGCGAGCGAGTATCTGTCGGAGAAGTTCTGGCCACATTGAAGAGAAGCTCAGTTTCCTCACAGATCATCTTGGCCGAAGCTGAACTCGTCTCTGCCAAGCGTGCACTGGAGGATTTACTGGATTCCGGGCAGGCCTCCGCTGCAGCGCAGCTGGCGCTGGCACAGGCGAAGGAAACGCTTAAGGATGTTGAGTATATCGGCTACGTGCGACAGGAGGGATATCGAGCCAGTTCAGACACAATCAAAGCTGCAGAGGCGAATCTTGTGTTAGCGAACGAAGAAGTGGATGTTGCCCAGCAGCGTTACGACCATGCCAGTGGAGAGGGGGGGAAGGCGCTGGCCATTTCAAATCTTATCGCCGCGAAACAGCGACGGGATTCAGTTCAACGGAACCTTAATTGGTACTTGGGAAAACCGACAGAAAACGAGCAGGCGCTGCTCGATGCCGATATCGCCATTGCCCAGGCACGTCTGGAAGATGCGCAGCGGGATTGGGAGCGGGTGAAGGATGGCCCTAATCCGGACGATATCCGTGCCGCAGAGGCGCGTGTCGCCGCGTCGGAAGCTACGTTGGATATGGCACGCATCACCGCTCCTTTTGCAGGAAGCATCACCTCGATGGATGTGCTGGCCGGGGATAAAATCTCTCCAGGAACGCCGGCCTTCCGGATCGACGACCTCACCCGCCTGTTGGTGGAAGTGGAAATCTCCGAGGTGGACATCAACCGCGTCGCCTTAGGGCAGTCTGTAACTTTGAATTTCGATGCTGTGCTGGATCAGGTTTACAGTGGAGTCATCGTGGAGCTGGGCTTGGTTGGTATCTCACTTCAGGGCGTTGTAAGTTTTCCCGTGACAGTAGAAGTAATCGACGCCGATGAAGCCATCAAGCCGGGAATGACCGCCGCTGTGAACATCATCGTTGAGCAGATTGAAAACGTCATACTCGTTCCAAATCGCGCTGTGCGGGTTCGGGATGGGGAACGGGTGGTCTACCTGCTCGTAAATGGCGTGATGACACCAATGCCGGTCGTGCTAGGTGCAACGTCTGATCTCTACAGTGAGGTCTTAAAAGGCGATGTGAATGTGGGCGATGAGATCATCCTGAATCCACCATCTTTCATATTTGAGTCGGGAGAACCACCTGGGTTCATGGGTGGAATGGGCGGAATGCGATGAGCGATTGGGTCATCGAGGCTGAGGGCATCACGAAGGTTTACCGCATGGGCGACATCGAAGTTCATGCGCTGCGAGGGGTTGATCTGCGTATTGCGCGCGGTGAGATTGTCTCCATCATGGGACCCTCCGGATCTGGCAAGACGACGATGATGAACATTCTGGGCTGCCTGGACCGGCCCACTTCAGGAAGTTACAGTTTGGACGGCAGCCAGGTGGCTGAGTTGAGCGATGATCAACTGGCGGAAATCCGCAACAAAAAGGTGGGTTTTGTGTTTCAGAGCTTCAACCTTCTCGGGCGGCAGACTGCTTTAACCAATGTCGAGCTGCCCATGCGCTACGCCGGGGTATCGAACGGCCGCCGCAAGCGTGCCATAGAAGCGCTTGAAGCGGTCGGTCTGGGGGATCGAGTCCAGCACCGACCTAACGAGTTATCCGGCGGGGAGCAGCAGCGCGTTGCTATCGCCCGCGCGTTGGTCAACAACCCGGCCATGATTATGGCTGATGAGCCGACAGGCAACCTGGATTCAAAATCGGGCGTGGAGATCGTGCGGATTCTCCTTGACCTGAATAAGAATTTAGGCACGACACTCATATTCGTCACGCATGATCCGGAGATAGCTTCACATACGAAGCGGGTGATAAGCCTGCTAGATGGTTTGATCACGGAAGATCGGATTGTAGATTAAATTGCCACTGCGCTAGCAAAGGTTGATATCAGCGGCAATACGAAAAAGGGTATGCATATGGATTTGTGGAGAATCCTCTTAGAGGCGCTAGACAGTCTGGCCAGTAATAAAGTGCGCTCGGCGCTAACCGTTCTGGGCATTGTGATCGGCGTAGGCGCTGTAATTGCAATGCTAGCTATTGGCGCCGGAGCACAGAACACCATCACTGGATCGATCAGCGGGATTGGAACCAATCTGCTCTTCGTAATGCGGGGAGGCAGTGAAGAAGTTCGAAATCCCCAACCGCTTACACTCGGTGATGCTGAGGCGATGCGCGATCCGTTCGCCGCGCCATCGATTGTTGGTGTGGCGCCGGTTCTTCAAGGCAGCGTCGAGATCACGTTTGTAGGAGAGGGTGATATTGTTGGTGCGGTTGGCGTGACCCCTGAACATGAGTCGGTACGCAACATCGAAATCGTCGAAGGTGAGTTTATCAACGAAATCCACCTTTTGGGCCGCTCCTCAGTGGTGGTTTTAGGACCGGACGTCGCCGAAACCCTTTTTGGTAGAACGGAAAGCGTTGTTGGCGAATCGGTCCGCATCGAAGGGCAGCCTTTTAGAGTCATCGGTGTGACAATAGCGAAAGGTGGACAGGGGCCATCCAACGATGACAATCAGATTTATATCCCGATGTCCACAGCACAAACACGTCTTTTTCGGCGCTCGGGTAGGGATCATGTGGATGTGATTTTAGTGTCGGCCCTCAACGCGGATGCTGTCATCGCCGCCGAAGAAGAGGTAGCGTCAATATTACGTAATCGCCACCGCACAGATATTGGTGCGGACGATTTCACCATCTTCAGCCAACAGAGCTTTCTGGAGATAGCGGAGACCATCACAAATGTGTTCACCATCTTCCTCGGCGGCGTTGCCGGTATTTCGCTACTCGTCGGGGGGATTGGGATCATGAATATCATGCTGGTCTCGGTGACCGAACGCACGCGTGAGATCGGCTTGCGTAAAGCCGTAGGTGCTCGAAAACGGGATATCCTACTCCAGTTTCTGGCCGAATCAGCTTTGTTGAGCCTCTTCGGGGGGCTCATCGGCATCGTCCTGGGATGGGCGCTCTCTATGCTCGTAGGCGCCATTGCTGCTGCCTCGAATGCGGATATCAATCCAGTTGTGGGGTTAAACGCGATCCTGTTGGCGACGATTTTCTCCGCCGCAGTGGGTCTCTTCTTCGGTTTGTACCCTGCCAAACGAGCTGCCGATCTTGAGCCGGTGGAGGCGCTGCGTTACGAGTAGAGTTGGATTTTCCATTAACCTGACGATGAAAAAGCAGCGGGTCGACCCATGAGTCGATCCGTTTGGTTAAAGCAAGATGTTATGTGCGTTCTTTGGCACGAAGCCCCAAGAACATACCGAAAGAGATGACGAGGGGCTCATTTGCTTGCTCTCCAAGGATGACTATAGCCCCCTGTTTTATCTCCATGGCATGTATGTCACCTGTCGCTTATCCCACAATGCTGTAATCATACTGCCCGCGGACGGGTTCGCCCTCTTCATAGCGGGTTCGGCGGAATAGGCGCCGGTCCATCCCGGGAGTCTCGCCCCCGGTGACCAAATCAGCGGTCATCAAACCCACGGCCGGGCCAAGCTTGAACCCATGGCCGCTGAAACCTGCGCAGACGTAGAGCCCGCTCCCTTCAATCATTTCATCGATGATGGGATGCCAATCAGGGGTGATTGCATATAACGCCGCGAACCCGCCCGCGCTTTCGCTATCTTCGAGTCCGGGGAATCGTCTTACCAAACGCTCGCCGGCGTCGGCGATGAAGTTGAAATCGACCCTCTCGTTATAGGTATCAGGGTCGACGATGTAATTCTCCTCCTCCGGATCAATCAATCCTACCAGTGTTAGATTACCTGTTTCGGTGCGCCAGTACACGGCGTGAACGAAATCCGCAACCACAGGATGAGGGTCTGTGTAGGCAGATGGCCGGCGGAAGAAAGCAGCCTGCACCCGGCAAGAATTAATCGGCAGTTCAACGCCTGCTAATCGAGCAATCCCTGCGCCCCAGGGACCGCCACAGTTGATGACCACCGGGGCGTCGAAGCTCTCAACCGGAGTATCTACTCCGGACACTTTTCCCCCGGAGAGGCGTATGCCTGTAACAGGAGTCTCTTGAAAAAAGTAAGCCCCGTGGTCTTTTGCAGCTTGAACATAGCCATTTAAAGTGAGGTTCGGATCTGCATACCCTGACTGCGGTTCGTACGCGGCGAGGGTTGTTTCGCCAAGTGCAATGTAGGGCCAGCGCTTTCGGATTTCATCACGGTTGATGATCTCGGTCTCAATCCCCAGCTTTCGATGAAGGGCGACATTCTCCTGAAGTCCTTTTATATCGCTCTCGGAGGTCAGGACCAGGAAGCCGGTTTGAGTGAAACCACACTCACCGGCCACAGCGTCCGAGAAATTCTGAAAGACGCCCAGGCTGTGAAACGCCATTCGGGCGGTGACTTCATTCGAGTAATGCTGGCGTATGATGGCTGAGGATTTACCGGTAGAGCCGGCGCCGATCGTGCTTTTCTCGAGCACAGCGACCTTCAACTCTCGTTTTGAAAGCTCCAATGCTGTGCTGCAGCCCATGATGCCGGCGCCGATGATGATGACGTCGTATGTCTGGTCCATGCTTCGCATCTCCTATCGCGATGTCTACTATCTTATATCCAGAAGGGTATCTACGGCAACGAGTACCCTCAACCCATCACCAGCGTGGGAACAACCACAATGTACATCCCACATATTCGGATTTGCATGGTTGGTTTGAGCGGCGAGATTGATGTTTGATCCGGGGGGTGTGGGGGACCATTTCATCATCCCCCGCACCCCCTTCCGAATGGCTAGGTATGTAATCCATATACGCCCAAGCTCCAAAGCCGGGCTCGGTCCAATTTGCTATGGTTTGCGTTTCGTTGGAAAAAAAGAGTCTGAGATAAAGATATTTCATCCTCCTAGGATTTGGAAAATATGTTTGGCAAAGAGATGAACGTTTTATCCAGGGGGCGTGCTCCACGCTGTGCTCTGAGTACTTCGCGAGGGGAGTGGTTCTCTCGACGAGCTCGGGATGATAAGTCCCCCACAGTCCCCCTTTTGGGGAATTAGGGGGAAGAAAAAGAGATCATCACCTCTGCCATGGTCTATCTATTCATTCAAACGCGCGGACTTCAAAGCGCGGGCTGCGCCTGCGACCGGAAGCAGAGCATTCTGACTCCACATAGTGCAGAAGCGTTGTAAACAGACTCTGGAATCTACAACGGAATTATTCAAAGGACGGTCACCTTCCACAGTAAGTGGAGGAGAACCGAAATTATTTCTTAAGGTGAGGTTTTAAGAATTGTCCCGTGTAGGAAGCACTATTCATAGAGATCTCTTCCGGTGTGCCTTCGGCGATGATCCAGCCACCTCCATCACCGCCCTCAGGACCCAGATCGATGACCCAGTCGGAAACTTTTATGATGTCCGGATGGTGCTCGATAATCAGGACGGTGTTGTCCTGATCGACGAGGCGCTGCAGAACTTCGATAAGCTTGTGAACATCGGCGGCGTGCAGACCGACGGAAGGTTCGTCGAGCACGTAAAGCGTATGCCCGTTCCCTCTTCGGGAAAGTTCCCGCGATAACTTCACGCGTTGGGCTTCGCCGCCGGAAAGAGTTGGAGCAGGTTGGCCGATTTTCAAGTAGCCAAGACCGACATCCTGGAGCGTTGCCAGCCGGCGGATCATCTTCGGGAAAGCTGAGAAGAATTCGACCGCTTCGCAAATCGGCATCTCTAAGACGTCGGCGATGGTCTTATCTTTAAACCTGACCTGCAGGGTTTCTCGATTGAAGCGCGCACCGTTGCAGATCTCACAGGGGACGTAAACGTCGGGAAGGAATTGCATCTCGATGCGCAGCTGCCCCTGTCCCTGGCATGCTTCACATCTCCCCCCGCGGACATTGAAGGAGAAACGCCCGGGCTTATATCCGCGAATCTTTGATTCTGGAAGCTCGGCATATAATGCACGGATGTGGTCGAAGAGCCCGGTATATGTTCCGGGGTTTGAGCGCGGCGTACGACCGATGGGACTCTGGTCGATGTTGATCACTTTGACAATGTGTTCGATACCTTCGATATGGTCGTGCTCACCCGGTCTGGGGCGCGCTTTCTGGAGTGCTCTGGCCAGGGCTTTATAAAGCACTTCGACCATCAGGCTGGACTTCCCTGACCCAGAAACCCCGGTGATGCAGGCGAATACGCCGAGCGGGAAATGGACCGTGATGTCCTTGAGATTGTTTTCGCGGGCACCGATCACGGTCAGTGAATTCCCATTCCCCTTTCTGCGAGTTTTGGGGGTTTCTATTCGCAGTTTCCCCGCTAGATAACGACCGGTAATTGAGCGCTTGTTTTTCGTGACTTCCTCGACCGTGCCTTCCGCCACCAATCGCCCGCCTGCTTCTCCGGCGCCAGGTCCAAGGTCGATGATCCAGTCCGCGGCACGGATTGTCGCTTCATCGTGCTCGACGACCAAAATCGAATTACCCAGATCGCGCATACCTTCCAGGGTTTTTATGAGTCGAGCGTTATCGCGAGGGTGGAGGCCAATGGACGGTTCATCGAGCACATACAAGACACCCATTAAACGAGAGCCAATTTGGGTTGCTAGGCGGATGCGCTGCGCTTCCCCTCCGGAGAGGGTGCCAGCCGTGCGGTCGAGCGAGAGATACTCCAGACCCACATCTACCAGGAAGCCTAAACGATCCTCGACCTCTCTTAAGATTCGACTTGCGATCGTCTTCTCACGCTTACTGAGCGGGCTCTTTCTGCCGCTTAGCCGCCGGATCCAATCCAACTCTTCTGACACTGGCCAGCGTGTGGTCTCAACGATGTTTTTCCCATCCACCGTAACCGCCAGCGCTTCCATTCGCAAACGTTTTCCCTTACAGGTTGGGCAAAGGCGTTCAGACATATATTCTTGGATCTTCCCGCGGATGTAATCCGATTGGGTCTCCTGGTATCGCCGCTCGAGATTGCCAATCACGCCCTCGTAGGCGGTCCACCATGTGGAAGAGCGGCCGTCACGGCTCTCATAATGAACAGGCACTTCCTGCCCCTCAGTGCCGTAAAGAATGACATTAAGTTTGTCCTCAGCCAGATCCTCGATGGGGGCATCCAGGTCGATGTCGAAGGCCTTCGCTGCGGCTTCTAAGATTTGCCAATAGTATCCCTTATGATCGCGACTCTGTTTGGACCATTCCATAGCGACCAGCGCGCCTTCGGCGATAGAGACAGATTTGTCCGGGATAATTCGCTCGGGGTCGATTTCGAGCTTATTGCCCAACCCCTGACACTCTGGACATGCGCCGTGTGGTGTATTGAATGAGAATGTGCGCGGCTCGATCTCCGCTAGAGTTGTGCCATGATCGGGGCAGGCAAGGTGTTCGGAGAAGGGGGTATCGATCGGTGGATCGGCGCTCAAGTTGGTGATATAGAGGATGCCCTCGCCCCAGCGCAAAGCGGTCTCAATTGAATCGGTTAGTCGGGTCAGGAAGGAGTCTCCATCCTCGGCCGCTTCGTGGTGGATGACGAGGCGATCGACGACGGCTTCAATCTCGTGTTTCTTGTAGCGGTCGAGTTCAAATTCCTCATCAAGCGCTTTGACCTCTCCATCCACTCTGGCTCTTACGAAACCAGAACGCCTGAGTTCTTCAAAGACAGCCAGGTGAGTGCCTTTCCGACCACGGATCATCGGCGCAAGGATCATAATGCGGTTGCCATCCGGCATTTTGGAGACGGCGTCGACGATCTCCTGGGCAGATTGTTGTTTGACTTCCTGGCCACAGATAGGGCAATGCGGTAAGCCAATGCGGGCGAATAGCAGCCTCAGGTAGTCGTACACCTCTGTAACGGTCCCGACAGTCGAACGAGGATTATGGGAAACACCGCGCTGATCGATCGAGATAGCTGGGGAAAGCCCATCGATGTAATCGACATCCGGCTTATCGAGCTGCCCTAGGAATTGCCGCGCATATGCCGATAACGATTCGACATAGCGTCGTTGCCCTTCGGCAAAGATTGTATCGAAAGCAAGCGACGATTTCCCTGAACCGGAAATGCCGGAGATGACGACGAACTTGTCGCGGGGTATCTCGACTGAGATGTTCTTGAGGTTGTGCACGCGGGCGCCAACAACTGTAATTTTCTCTTCCGCCATGTGTATTTGACCCCGGTTGATGTTGGAATAGACGAATCGTTATTATATCAGGCGCTTGAAATTTCTTGTTCGTTTCGTTGGGGAAACAATGTGCGCAACTGCCATGAGGCAGGGTCATAAAACTAACAAAAAGGTGATGCGCGTAATCGGGGGGAGGTCTCCGGCTTTCAACAGGAGATGTTATGGATGTCTATGGTAAGAAATTTGCAGGTTAGCACCAGTGCTCTAGCTGGGGAGGATTTACAGGGGTGAGGAGGAGACTTCAGATTATGGCACAGTTTCGCCGCACCACTGGCAGCGCTCATTCCCATGAGGGATTAAAGCATCACACTTCTTGCACCGAAGAAGTTCATTGGGTGGCGCTAAACCGCCTTCCATATCCGCCGCCAACCGGATAACGTCGTAAGGGCTCATCGCCGCGGGTGTGCCGCCTCGACTGACAAGAGCGCCCCCGAGATGCATACCACTTCCGTCTTCGTGGATGACGTATCCCTGGTCGCGCAGGGCTTTGGCGAGGTCGTCGCTCAACTTGGGACCCAGACTTGGTCTGGCGGGAGGTTCTTGGCCTGAAAGTAGGCGCCGTGCTTCCTCGGGAAGCTCATCTATCATCCAGCCTGGAAGTGGGTCACCTTTGGTTCTTCGCTCCTCGGTGAGGATTTCTCTGAATTTGCGACAGGAATCATCTTTAGAGGATAGTGCGGGGGGGAGTTTAGGTTCAATGGATTTAAGTCCGGACTCACTTTCTTCTGAACAATGCAGGCAGATAGGGAGGCCGTGTGAGCCGTTTAATGCGGGTAACAGCTGCATAGGTTCGTTGCATATCGGGCAAGGAGCTGATTCGGCTGGGGAATTGGGCTTTGTGAGCATTATGATCTGGGGTCAGGCAAGCGACTCTGATGAATGGATCGACGGATTATTGGAGCGCGTTAATTAACCAAGGCCGGGCGATCCGTTCATGCGCTGCGCTCAGCCAACGTCTCTGGGTGGAGCCGCCCGATCCTTTATCCTGGAGAGCTTTCCAAGTGTGTGAGCCTTGTTCGCTTCAAAGAAGCGTTCGGCATATTCCCCGTTGCGCCACTCGAAAGCTGTCTCTAAACCTTGTGTTTCCCGGGGTATGAGAAGTGTGGAGCGAACATACGCTGCACTGGTCGGCGGCGGGTATTTTCCAACGCGACCCAGCAGGAAGAGGGCCGGTCCGGTGTAGCCAACGATGAGCAGAATGGCGAGGATGAGAATGTCATAGACCTGCAAGTCGGCTGGTTTGATGATGCCGAGCGCTAGTGCGCCAACGACCAGCAGCATCCCGCCGATTCCGGAAAGCAGATGGGCTTGAAGTCTTGCCTCTTTGGCCTCCTCACTGAGTTGGCCAGCGCGCTTACGACATTCGGCGCAAAGCGGGATGTTGAAAGTTGCGGGTTTTCGTTGAGTGATATTCTGGCCGTTGGGTAATGACCCTACAACGGCAAGGTGACCTTTGACCGGGGTGCGACCGCAGTGGGCGCAATCGCCGCCCGGGAAGACAGCTTTCTCCCCGCGGATTACAACCCGATGACGATGGCCCGGCGGCGGATCTGTATCCAGGAGTACAACTTCCTCTTCCGGGACCACTTCGGCATCAGCCGCATCAAGTTCTTGAGAAGGCACTTCTCGCTTGCTCGGCGTTTTCTCGATCGGTTCCAGGTCCGTAAGTGGTATCTGCCCAAGTGACTCGATCCTCGATGCGAAGGATTCTGGTTCGCCTGCACTCTCGACTGCATCATCATTCTCTTGTGGTGGGAAGAGGGGTTGAGATTCAAGTGGAACCTCGGAGATGTGCAGATCTGGGATGGGCTCAGATTCCAACGGGACACCGGCGGATTGGCGTAGATCCGAGAGGAAATCTTGATCGGGTTCCTCGGGTGATATCAGGTTGTCGATGGGTGTTTTGATTTTTTGGGCGTACCCCTCGAGCGAGGGCTCGACGCTGCTTTCATCGGGTTGGGCCCAGTCTGGGAGGGGGATTTCATCCGCTTCAGAGGTTTCTTGTTTGATGGGTTGGCCCCAGGAAGCGCCGGGTTCGCTGAAGCTTTCTTCGCTTTGAGCATCTGCGATTTCTGGCAGCGCCTGCTCATCAGCAGGTTCGAGCCCGATCTCGCCCCCGGATCCCGCGGTCGGGGGTGATTCTTCTGCTGGCAGGGATGGCTCGAGATCAATTGCTTCATCCGTGGTGATCGACCGGAAGTAGGATGCGAGATCATCCGTTTCTTCGGAGATTTTATCCGCTGAATCCCCCTCAAAATCGCTTACGCCCGGAATCGCCGCCGCTTCTAAACCAAGATCTAGCTCTCCGAGTCGTTCTTCGAGGAGGTCAACGGGTTCGGGTGCTTCCATCTCTTCGGCAGTTGTCTCCGAAATGGGTACTTCAGGGCTTTCGATATCGGTTTCGAGTGGGGTGATTCCTTCTAGTCGAGGTTCATCGGATGTTGGAGTTTCCTGTTCAGGCGTACCGCGCTCCTCGCCCGCTCTGTTCTCCACCGCCTCCAGCCAAACCCACTGCTTGAGAGCGAACCGCTCCGTCAATGGGTAGCCTTCGCCGATCTGACCATAAAAGACACGTTCACCGCCGTCTTCGGAGAGAAACGCGGATTTGCAGCTCTCGCAACCGACGTAATCGGGCAGATTATCCATATGAACGACATGCAGCGCATCCTCGCCGCATATGGCGCAAACGAGGCCATCGATAAGACCATCATCGAGCGTAGTTTTTGGAGTTGAAGCCATTCCCCTTCCTCAATAAACGGGAGGTGCACCGAATCTAACATATCGGAGGTTGGATAGCAACTAAGCTCTGGTCCCAGAATCTCTTAATATTCAAGCGTGGACCGGTTTTGACTGCGTTTGGATGGGTTTGACGTGGTTTAATCGAGCCGCGGATGGGTCACAAGATCTCCACACTCCAGGCTCATGAGGAAAATAAGCCGAAAAAATTTGAATAAATGATAGTTGCTCCTAGTTGACATGCCCCTTCGTGCTGTGCTACATTCGACCTACGATGAAAAACGGCGTGGGGGATGGAATGGAAGAAAAAAAAGGTGATCAACGAAGCGGCTGACTTAGCCGCTTTCTCTGTTCCAAGA
>DAOUDJ010000087.1:0-9994 GCA_034430795.1 Anaerolineales bacterium
GGCGTGGAGCGAAGGGGGGCAGGAAGGTGGAAGCGTGAAGGACAGACAGGCGGAAGAAAGACCGGCGGGAGTGCCAGAAGAGGCTAAGCAAGCCGGAGAAGCGCAGGACCGATGGTCCTGGGTGGAAACGAGTGTCTGGACGGAGCGCATGTTGACCGAAGAGGTGAAGGGAGGCAAATGGTTCAGTCTGATAAGCATCCTACGCAAACGACGAGGTGGGAAGGGAAGGGGTCGCGGGCGAGATCACAATCGCTGGACCAAAGCCTACTTTGCGGAGCAAGGGTTGTTCTCCTTAGTTACAGCCTTTGATACCGCCAGTCAATCCTCTAAGAGGTGAACCACCAACTGGAGAGCCGGATGCGGGAGATCCGCACGTCCGGTTCGGAGGGGGGAGGGGCCGGGAACTCAACCGGTCCTTCCTACCCCTATCAGATATTGCGGAAACGTTGCAAACAAAACCCGGATCGTTCAACCGATAGATGTTGAGGTCTCAATCACTTCGGTAGTTGAGTTTCCAACTCTAACCCGTCTGGATTGTTGAAGTCTATCTTCGCCGCGAAAGAGCGGCCAATATCCTCTAAAAGGTCGGCTGCCCATACGGCGTCTAAACCGATCTTGGTCACGTCGACTCCATCGGGAACAGCGACGCCGAGCTCGCGCATAACGCTGGAGGTCATGTCGAGTTGGTACCGGCGCAGATCGATTCTCGCGGTCTGTTTATATTCCCGCCGGGTCACATAAGTCTGCCATTCGCCAGCGTCTTCCATTGTTTCCGCAAGAACCCAAATACCCCACTTCAAGATGTTGGCAGATCGGGCATCGATTGGATGAGGACGCCTTCCGGTGCCGAAAGAAAGCAAGAGTGTGTCTCCCGGAGGGTATAAGCCAGCGCTGTAGTGGATCGCCTCGACGGCAGCGTGGTAAACCGGATTTCCGGAAACTCCAACGCCCCCATCGACCCAGGTATGCTCCTTTCCGAGAACGTCGGCAGAGTGCGCGGGGAAATATGTCGGAGCGGCGATGCTGGCCAAGACTGCGTCTACTAAGGACATCGTTCCCCAATGACCCGCATTCCCGGGGCCGTCCTTTACGAAGAAGTCTGTCCGGCTGGTTTCCAGGTTCTTCGCAGTGATGAGCACATCAACCATTAAGGAGTTCAGGGGTCGGTCGGCACCGATCTCGTGAAGAGTGTTAGCAATGAAGGTGTTGCTATAGCGGTGGTTGCCGAGGTTGAAGAGGATTTGATGTAGAGGTAGACGCTCAAACGCGTGCTTGGCCAACTCACGATAGAGCGCCAGGAGTCCGCGGGCGCTGATCCCCAAGGCAACACCAGCTGCGATAAGGGCCCCCGTCGAAGTCCCAGCAACCATGTCAAAGATTTCTTGGCACGGCTTCCTGTGGATCTTTTCGAGTTCCACCAAACATGCCAGGGGGATGATGCCGCGGATGCCACCGCCGTCAATAGAAAGGATTTTCTTCATGTCAAATCACCCTTGTCTTGCCAGCGCCAGACTTACAGAGATAGCGGGAGCCAAGGCTCGTGGATGTACTTACGCGTTGGCCTCCATTTGATAATGTGCATGATTCCGGCCATGCCCTGGGTGTCTCTCAAGGGCGGCCGCAGTGCCCATGCAGGCACAGGTCTTGCAGGGATTATCGCCACGCATTCATTTACGGGTAAAATTCGCATATGGTTAAGGCGACGGATGTCAGGCGGTTTCGACGCCGCCGGGAATTCCAACCTGGAGCAGAGAGGCTGCTGGGGCGCGTTGGTATTGTATTTGCCCTTCTGCTGGTTGTAGGAATTGGAACAGCGGGTCTGCTGCTGGCCATGTCTTATGCTGATCTAACCTCGAATCTTCCCCCGGCGAACGATCTAGAACAGGTCTTCGGCTCCGCAGGGCGAGAGTCTTTCCGTCCGGTCAGGTTCTATGATCGAACCGGCGAGAAACTCCTTCTAGAGGTGCTTCACCCGCGGGCACAGAGCCGGCGCTGGCTGTACCTGAACCCGGATGGACCGATTGATCTGCCCGAGCATGCGCTCGAGGCTACGATCGCGATCCAGGATGTAACTTTCTGGTCAAACCCTGGATATATCCCGCAGGATGCGGTTCAAGCGCTGTTGAGTTATCTCAAGCTTCAGCAGCCTCAAGAGATTACACCCTCCATAAGTCAGCAATTGGTGCAGTCGCAATTGCTGCAGCTTGGAGGCGGAGTGCGTTCTCCCGAGAAGCAATCCTTGCAAAGAATGATCCTGGCGGCTGAGGTCACTCAGGAGTACTCCAAGGAAAAAACCCTCGAGTGGTATATCAACAGCGCCGACTATGGGAACAACGCCTATGGGATTGACGCCGCGGCGCTTGTATATTTCGCCAAGCATGCCTCTGATCTCACCCTTCCCGAAAGTGCGATGTTGGCATCCATCCCGCTTAATCCATCGCTGAACCCGGTTGAAGCTCCAGAAGAGGCGAAAGAGCGGCAGGGGGAGACTTTGATGGCGATGGTGGGAATGGGAGCGATCACGCAACACGAAGCAGACTTGGCCCTTACGCAGACATTGAAGATCAAACACGAGGTTACAGAGGATCCAAATCACCTACAGGCACTGCATGAGTATCTCCGGACCGAAGTGATTGAGATGTTTGGTGATGATGTCCTGAGACGAAGCGGCTTACGGATTCAAACCACGGTGGACTACGATCTGCAGCTGCAATCCTATTGCACACTCCAAACCCATACCGCTCGCCTATCTGGGCTTGAGCCAAGCGTCATTCTCCCCGCTGCAGATGGAACGGGATGCCTCGCTGCGGGGTTTCTCCCTCCGGTTCGTCCAAGCGACGCAAATTACGATCATAAAATTGAATCCGGAGGCTTCGTAGTTCTTGATGCGAAAAATGGTGAGATTCTAGCGCTCGCAGGATCGATCAGCGGAACACGACCTACCGGTACGATGTTCTCCCCATTTGTGTATCTGACGGCTTTCGCGCAAGGCTATTCTCCGGGAAGTATGGTCCTGGATGTCCCTGCCGATGGTGAGTTAGAAAATGGAACTTCTGAAGAGCAAGCGTCACAATATAACGGACCCGTTCGGATCCGTACAGCGCTGGCGAATGGGTATAGTGCTGCGAGCGATCGAATCCAGTCTTTAATGGGCGTGGACAGCGTCGAGCGGACGGCGCATTCGATGGGCATCTCGTCAGCAACATACTCTTCGGAAGAGTATCGCTCATCCAATGATCTGGAATGGGAAGCTTCTCTGCTAGATATAACCAGAGCATTTGCCGTCCTGGCGAATCAAGGGATGATGGTTGGTGAGGAATCTCCAGTGGATAGTGCTGCGAGAGATTCTTTGCAGCCGTCGATCATTTTATCAATTGAAGATGGCGCCAGGAGGTCAGCATACAGCTTCGAACCAAAACAGAAAGCGGTTCTCAGCGCTCAGCTGGCATATTTGATGACAGATGTGCTGACGGATGAGACGGCACGCTGGTCAGCCTTGGGGCAGTCAAATGCCTTGGAGATCGGTAGACCGGCGGGAGCTCTTGCGTCTGTTGCGGGGAGCCGCGATTTCTGGAGTCTGGGCTACACTCCGAGCCGGGTTGTTGGTGTTTGGCTCGGAAGCCTGGACGGCGCCGAGCCGGTTGGATTACATGAGATGAACAGCGCCGCGCCGGTCTGGCATGCCATCATACGCTACGCGACAAAGGATTTAACGACCGCTGGCTGGCAGACACCACCGGGTATGAGCCGGATAGATGTATGTGATCCCTCTGGGTTGCTACCCACGGACAACTGCCCTTCGGTTGTGAGCGAGATATTTATAAGCGGAACTGGACCGATAACCTTCGATAATCTTTACCAACCCTACTTGGTAAACAAGGAAACGGGTAAGCTTGCGACTCTGAACACGCCGATCGATCTTGTTGAAGAACGGATATTTCTCGTACCGCCTCCAGAGGCAGCGGAGTGGGCACAGATGATCGGCCTCGAAAGGCCCCCTCAAGAATATGACACCTTCACAGAAGTGGAACGTCAGGACCCAGATGTGCGCATCACTACGCCTGCAGCTTTTTCCTTTCTTCATGACGAGGTTGTGGTGCGAGGGTATGCGAACCCGGCGGGTTTTGATTACTACCGGCTTCAATATGGCAGTGGGTTAAACCCCACTCGGTGGGTGCAAATTGGGGATGACAGCAGCAAGCAAGTACGAGGGGGGACGTTGGTGCGTTGGAAGACCGAGGATCTCAATGGGTTGTATACGCTTCAACTCGTTGTGGTCGACCTCGATGGGCATATCTCATCTCATGCCATCCATGTTACGGTGGACAACCAGCCTGCGGAGATAGATATGCTGCTGCCCGAACCCGATCAGGTCCTGCGCGGTAACAGCAAAAAGGAGATGGTGATTGAGGTTGGGGTGGCAGATAACTTCGGGGTTGAGCGGGTCGAGTTCTATGTCGACGGTAAAAAGGTTGAAACGGTGATTACACCACCGTACTCAATCCGTTGGCAGATGCTGATCGCAGGGGAACATGAGGTCTATGTTCGGGCGATCGATCTTGCTGGGAATGTGGTTGAGAGCGAACGAGTTTTATTTACAGTCGAACGCCCATAAGTTGAACGCTCGTTTACTGCAAAGGTCCGATTATTTAATTCTGTATAGAATGTAAAAGCCTCCCCGCTATTTACGTGGCGGGGAGGCTTTCATTAGGGAGTAATGATGTCAGCCAACGATCGTTTGGAAACCGAAATTGATGTTGCTGATAGTCCCATCAGGTGCCACGGTCACCTGATGATAGGGATTTGCACCTGGAGGAGTTGGGAATCCACCAGGGTACATCGTCGCCCATCCGTAAGTAGTTATGGGTAATGAACTCTTAACGACGGTGACGCAATAAGTCCCTGCGGGCAGTTCGTTGAAGCTATAGAAGCCAGAGCTATTCGTTGATGTTGACTTAAAGCCGCTTGAGGCGCATGCACCTTGGCCAAGAGTGACGGTGATACCCGCGAGGCGTTGGCTCGAGGGTGATGGACCGAGGCCTTCAAATACATACCCGGAAATCGATCCCTGCGGCAAAGGCGTCGGGGTTGGCGGGATGTAGCACACGCCAGGCTCGGATCCGGTCGGGATGAATCCGTAACCCCAGCGGCAGGTGTTGTCCAGCGATGCCATCGCCTTCACAGGGTATTGGCTGCTTTCCGAAGCGGGTGAACCGGCTTCAATCAATGTGAAGTGGTCGTGGTAGTCGAACCAGGCAGGATCCTTGATGTTCTCGTCGCTCCACGCACCCCACATGAACTCGCCGTCATTGCCGATGAGCGAATAGAGGAAGGCGATCTGGATGCGATCGGCATGCCCGGGGTCACGGCGGATCCAGGCTTCGTCGGGTCCGATCCCGTACCCGCTATCGAATACGCAATCCTCATAGCCATCTCGGGCGGAGTGCGGAGCGTCAGAAACCATCGCGGTAGGGCCACCAACATCGCCGTTGGCATCGCGGCAAGCACGCACACCGTCCGTGGTCCACGCGCTGTCGGGTGGCGCGTCGGCGAGGATCAACCAATCGCCATGGCCGTCGATGTCCAGGTCGACTTCCACGCCGTAGGCAGCTTCTGACCCGGCTGGAGGCGGTCCTTCAAGGAAGATGGTGACGTAAACCCAGGGTGGACCCATGCTCAGTTCCGCACGGGTGATATCCAGATACTCCTGGTAGTCCATCACCTGGGTTGTGAAGGGTCGCTCGAGGAGATTGACATCAAAAATATCGGCATTAGCTCTTCGCTCTGACGCAAGCGCTGCGCTCGAGCGATCGGTCATAAAGCTGCTCACCGAGCCAGGACTAGAGGGTTGGATCTGATGCGCGACGGTTGGTGTCGGCAGCGCATCTTCGGTTGCCTCCGCGGGAGGCTGGGTCGCCTCAGCCGGGCTCGCCGCATCAGGCGCCTTAGTCGCCTCTCCTGCTGGCAGGGCGGCCTCGACGATCGTTGCCAGCGCTTCCATCGTCTGTGTGGCTGCGGTGTTGGTGCTGCCAGGCAGGCTGCAGGCTAAAGCCGATATCAACAGCACGACGATTGGAAGGAGCATCCGTACCGAGCGTTTATTGTTCATGGTTTTTCTCTCCTTAAGAATGAAGTCGTTTATCACCAGCTATATCTATAACGCCGTACGTAAGCTTATGTGACACGTGATTCAAGATTCAAGTGTAATGCTGCGATGCAACACCCGTTTGTACACTGGCAAAATATATATTAAACGTAACGATTCAGCCATTTCTCGGCATAGTCATTATGAGAATCCTCGCTCCTAACGATCGCTCAAAATGACATTTCTGAGCAGATATTAATAACCGAGGTTCCTATATCTAAACATCCGCATCCCACGGTGTGCTCTTGGAATCAGCGCCGGACAGTGCAGCGTGGATTGGTTCCTGCAGCGAGGGAATAATGTCAGCTATTGCTGCCAAAACGCCAAAGCAGCCGGTGAGCATCATGTCGCCAAAAGGAGCCGCGAAATAATATTTATGGCGAGATTCCGCCATCATCGATCGCCGCGGTCCCGTAACGATCAACCTGATATCCTCCTCTAGAGAGAGTGGTTCCGGGGTGATCGTCAGCGCACCGTGGCCGTGGTCGTTGAAAACATCCTCGCCCTTTAAAGTTCCGGCGGCGAATAACTCCAGCAGTGTATCCAAACGGGCGGGGTCGAGCAAACCCGTGTGATGCTCAAAGACACCTTCAATGCCGTGGGGGCCGAGGCGGAAAGCCAGTGTGTGCATGTTGCCGATGTTTACGATAAGAGACCGCGCTTGTTGCGCAGCAACGGGGTCGAGTGTGGCCCCGAGCACCGCCGCGGGGGCAGTGTCCATGAGCACCAAAGGGCAGTCGAGACCCGCAGCAGAGGTCGATACAGCGTGCATACGAGAGAGCATTTCGGGAACTTGTTCTGCAGGATAAGCGAAGGCGCTTAGATGGTTCTTCTCCAGAATGCGCCGCTCGAGATAGTCGAAACGGAATTTGCGGTCCGAGATATTGGCAGGAGCAGCACCGTGGTCGAAGACCGCCACACCAACCCCATCTAGATCGAGTTTGACGCCAAAGGAGCTGAAGGCCTGGCGTATGACCTCGAGATCGAAGTCTTGGAGTGTGATACGCCGAACGTTCTCTTGGGACCGCGCCTCGTCCTCGCTGACGAGCTTCACGCCCATCTCATGTTCGACCCATTCGAGGTCGTCATTGAAGGTCTGCGCAGCATCTGGCGTGGCGAAAACTCGATGACCCTGCTCGAGGTGGATCTCTGCCGCCCAATGTGAGGGTCCTCCTCCCATCGTCACACCGGTGAGAAGGATGTCCTCACCAAGGCGAGTCGCTTCTCGAATCTCCTCTCTTACCATCATCGTTGGCGAGGGCATGACAAGCTTGAGACCGTTCTCGAGGTCTAGCCCTTCCCGGAAGAGGAAGATGTCCTGCGTCCCCGTGCCAATATCAACCGTTAATACATGCTTCATCGCCATTCCGTATATGTCGATCTGGATGAATAGCAGACGTGAAAATCACCAGATTGAAGTTATTCACCCGGATGGGGTTGCCAATCCGGTTGCAGATCGCGCCCGGGGTCCTGGGTCAGGTTTCGCTGACCTGAGCCGTTGTTCGTCATGATGTAGATTTCAGGATTCTGGTCACGGGTGGACGTGAACACTATCCATTGATTGTTGGGTGAGAACGTCGGTTCCTTGTTTCCCAGGGAGTTTGTGAGAGAGATGGGATCAAGGCCCGGGCTCTGCGCATAAGCGATGTAGATCTCCTGCTTGCCGTGTTTTACGAGCCAGCTGAAGGCGATGAACTGACCATCTGATGAATAAGTCAAATGATAGGCGCCAATTATTCTGTCCTGGAGATCAAACCATGAGGGCTCGCCGCCCTCTGCGGGTCTCAAAATGATGCGGCCAGGGGCCTGGTTAATAGAAGCGATGACCGCGAGCGTCTGTCCGTCGGGCGACCACGCGGGGGCGTATTCGATGGCATATCCAGCAGTGACATTCCGCGGCGGTTCGGTGATTGAGCAGTTATCAGGCGCAGGGTTACACTCCACGCTCATAACGAACACCTGCCTCACTGAATTTACGCGGGTGCTTGTAAAGGCGATTTGGCTGCCGTCGGGGGACCAGGCGGGATCGATATCATCGCCGATGCTCTCGGTAAGATTGATCGGTTCACCGGAACGATCGGCGTTGATCACAAAGAGGTCGAGCCCAAGATCATTGCCATATGCATCACTTCCACCCGGTGCTGCGTAGATGATTTTTGTTCCGTCGGTTGACCATCTGGGCTGACCCTTGTCGCCAGGCCCGTATGTCAACTGTCGCGGATCGCTCCCGTCAGCATTCATCGTCCAGATTTGTAAGGTGCGTCCGTCTTCGCGGTCGCTCACGAAGACAATTCTGCCGCCACCGCCAATGACGATTGTGGTTGCGGTCGGGGCTGGCGTTTGGGTTGGCGTTGACGAGGGTTCAGGGACGGGTGTTGCCGTGTGGGGAATTGGCGTCGGAGTAGTTGTGTTCTCCGGTTGAGCGACAGCGGCCACGGTGGTCTCGGTTGGTTGGGTGCCGCTTCTACCGAAGGGGAGAATGCCGCTAAGAGCGAGTGCCGTTCCACCGCCGATCAAGATTAGAGTGAGAACTCCGATACTGATCCAAAGATTTACATTTCGGGATTTGGGCGGAGCGGGAGGCTTGAGCGGGGCGCGAATTGTCTCCAGTTGCATCCGACCCGCCAACGCCATGCAGAAACTGGCTATATCTGGGAAGCGGTCCTCTTGCTTCAAGGCCAGTGCCCTTTCTAGTGCGGCCTCCATATGTTCAGACACGGCGGGATTCAGGTTGCGGACTGGTTGAAGGATCTCCTTGCCAAGCATGCGTTGGATACTGTCCGCCGGGCGTTGATTGGTTAAAAAAGAGTAAAGCGTTGCCGCCAGAGCATACTGATCACTGCGCGCGTCTGTGCGTTGTCCACCGTATTGCTCAGGAGGCGAGAAGCCGGGAGTTAGCCCTCGTGCCCCGGTCGTAGTCCGCGATTGGTCGAAGACCTTGGCGATACCGAAATCGACAAGGACGATATTCCCGCCGGGCTGCAATTTGAGATTAGCCGGTTTTATGTCGCGGTGGATCACCGGCGGTTGACGTGTGTGGAGATAAGTCAGCGCGCCGCAGATGGATTCTGCCCAAGTCAACACATCATCGGGGATTGGGGGTTGTTTCGCCACTCGTGTGTGTAGATCGACCCCCTTGACGAAGTCCATCACCAGGTATTGCCGATCTTCAAGGATGAAGTGGTCCGTCACCCGAGGGAGGTTAGGGTGACGCAGCGTGGCCAGCAGGCGCGCCTCACGCCGGAACTGCCGCTCCGATTCTGGGCTCGGGTTGAGGTTCTCCTTAACAGCGACTTTGATATCTAACGTCAGGTCATGGGCAAGAAACACCGCGCCCATGCCACCTTTCCCGAGCTGGCCTTCGATGCGGTAGCGATCATGGAGGATGTCACCAGGTTGGAGAGGCATATTGCAAATTGTATGTCAGCGGGATGTGCAGGGCAATAGTAAGATCCCCCTCCTCGATTTTCGCAGAGATGACCCAGCGCAGCAACGCAGATGGGCTACAATTGCAGATGCGGTCGGGATGGACAGCCGTGGCGGCCGACACGATTGCAGCGGTCGCGTAAGGATCCATGTAGCCGCGCTGTTCCCGGCGAGGAGGATTGGATGAGTGCAGGTACGGTCGCAGCACAATGGCATGCCTATCGAGGCGGTTGGTCGCGGGCTGAGGGTGAGGTCATCGGCGAGGCGCTGGTCACAATAAGCGTCAATGCTGAGGAGTGGGTGACTCTCATGTGCACGCCGTGTCAGCAAGATCTCCTGGCGATAGGTTTCCTGGTCAGCGAAGGTTTAATCGACAGCATGGATGACATCGATCATGTCCATGTCAGCGAGGATGGCTGCTGC
>DAOUDJ010000088.1:0-19031 GCA_034430795.1 Anaerolineales bacterium
CACCCAAGCAAAATGAAATTCTTGTTATTAGTTCATAAAATACTCCAACAATGGGATCGCCAACAAGATCAACAAAAAGAACACCCCAATGATGATGGCGATAATCGTGCCAGCACCTAATGGGCGTAACACCTTGACCTTTTCACCAGCTGCAATCTGCTTAATAGCGTGTACAGTTTGCCGGAGAAGGTCATCGGCCTTCCAGCGCTCTACCCCCGCCCAATCCCATCCCTCAACATGTTCAGGAACCAGTAGTTTCCGAGCAGAACTAGTAGCCACGGCGAGCGCAATATCAGCGGTCACCGCACCCTCGCCTCCACCAGGTACAGTGATCGCCCAAGGCCCAACAATTAATCCTGCTTTGGTCAATTCTGCGATGGCTGCATCCTGAACCTCGCCCGTGCCCTCCCCTGCCTGGATCTCGGAATTCAAAACAATAGGTTCCAGTTTGAAGTCAGGCATTTCTCGTTTTAGTTCATTGACTAGTGACTGCCCAAAACTGCCGTCGGAAATGTCCACAATGGCCATCTTCAACACCGTAAGGTTATCTGCCTTCTCGCTTTGGGAGATCCGTCGATCACTCTGCAGGATACGTCCATGATACAGCCACACGCCTACAGCTATCAGGCTGAAGGAGATAGCCTGCCCAAGCTCTGTGACCTCGAGTGATTCTCCACCGAGCACCAGGCTTAAGATGCGGAAGATAATGTACACCGTACTAGAGAGAACAGTCATACTCGCAACGAAAAGGTAGAAGTATAAATAAATCTTACGGACTACCAAACGGCGAGCGTTCTCCCCGGTGGGACTTTTCTCCTCTGCCTCGATTTGCACTTGACGCCAGGGGATGATCCATACGGGTAAACCAGCGATAATTGCTGCAGTGAACCAGGAAAGTTCCCCTCGAAGACCAGTTCCAAAACCTTCGCCCAAGACTCGGATGATCACGCTGATGTCGCCACTCAAGCCTATCAAAAGTGCAGACAGACCGATTCCAGCGATCAGGTATAAGTATAGAGAGCGCACTCCAGCCTGCCGAGGCGCGTCTAGGACTTGTTCAGCATCGTTTCTGAGTACAAGGGCGTGATAAGCCCACAACATGCCCATTCCGAAAATAACCGGTAGAGGTTGATAAATACCCATTCCCCCATCCGGTGGCAAACTAAGAGCCCTTCGGAAGACACCAGCCAAGAGACCGGTAGCGTTGGCGACTGCAGTCATCGCCCCGATAAAGACTGCTCCATACAAATAAAACTTCCGCAAAGTTGAGGCGCGTTCATCCTCGCTTGGACCCGAGTACAGTTTTCCCGCCCAGCGCCAGAAAATCACCCATAATGGCACGCCGATGACCAAGCGTGTGATTTCACCCGTCAACCCAACCCACAGCCCGCTGCTCCTTATAACATTGCTGTCTAATTGCAGCAGAAGCCAGCGAATTAGGTGGATTATCGCCATGATAGTCAAAACCAGACCTGAGGCACTGAAACCCAGGACGTACAACCGGCGCACAGTCGCTGAAACACCTAACTCGGGCACGGTTTGGGAATCTTCGGATAACGTTCGCTGGTGATAGAACCACATGGGAGCCAACACTATCATGGCTAAAACGTGGGTTAGAATCGCTTCGCCGAAACTCAGCTGCATGTATTCGTAACTCTGGTAGTCACTAATTCCACCTAACAATCGGCGAATCAAGTCAAAAGCGTTTGCCATAAAGGGTCCAAGAAACGCGGCCATAGTCCCATAAAGGTAAAAGCGGCGAAGGACAGCTCCGCGTTCCTCATCTTCACTCTGAACCAAGCGCTGCCCTTGCCGCCAATGAGCCAGGTATAGAGGCAGACCAACGATGAGCACCGCGATTTGAAAAGCAACGGCGATCGGGTCGACTCCATAGATGAACAAGTTGCGTAACAAGGCGATGGCTGCCCATACGACACCTTGCAGGCTTATAGCGCTTACAAGATAAATGTACCAACGACGCACATTTGACATGATTGCCTCCTCTGAAACGCAGTACAGTCAAGCCGCAACTTGAACCGGCTGAACTATTCTTGATAATCAAGCCAATCCGACTATTGGCACCCCCGCTTTTGCCGCCAACAACGGGCGAAGTAAGAGTCCGCGTCTACGATTTTCCATTCATTGTCTTCAAACTCGAGTTCCATATCAAAGACACGAGTTGATTGGCCGCTGTCGAACAAGCCCCCACCACGGAAACTAGATTCACGCACAATCACGATTCCCTTACTGCCAATGATTTTGGCAGACTCTATCGACAAGGTAGTATCCACGTTGAGACGGAAACTCCAAGAATAATCTAGGACATGCTCAGCGAACTTTCCTGCCGACGCTGGGTAGCCAGCTAAGACAGGTGAGAGATAACCATACGCCCGGTCATATTCTTCCTTGTTTAAAGCCATAAGGTAATTATGTGCTACTCCCTCGGGGGTGTCTTCGGCTAGGTATGTTGGTTCAGGCTGGGTGAGCGTGACTGCGAGGGCAGCGATAATTAACAATACGATGGCGACGACGATGCCAATCAGGAATTTGTCTGTGCTTTTCATTCCACATCCTCACTACGAAACATCAGTCCCTGTTTAGATCTTTCCCCAGAGGGTTAAAGCAGTGTATAGAATCGCGAAATCGTCGGTAACCTATATGACCTGGAACAGATTTTTCGAACGAAAATCATCACGGATCGGCGGTCAATTTCTTTTTATCCGATCAAAAAAGTGGGTGGCTTGTTTTCAATTCCTCGAAAGGGTCAGAATGAAATCGCCGGGTTACCAGTAATGTTGTATCTGTGCGAGAAGATTGGGGTATAGGAATCCAAGGTGAATACTTCTTCTATAATACGACAATCTTTAACCAAAAATCAACCATCTCCTCGGACTTGCATCCGACCTCAAACCTTAACCATGGTGCGCTTTATTGATACTTTACATTAACCGAGAACCTAATTGAGCAATGGCATTTGGGGAGTGTTCGTTGAAGTTCAATGAGACCTCCCCCAAAGTCGACACTTGATCGTAAACTGGGCAGGTTAATTGAGTCTACTTGTACGTTCCCTGTCCACCTAGCCCATCAGCACGGCGATGAAGCCTGCCAGGGCGCTTGCGCCGGATGTGTGTTCGTGGAAGACGAGTGTTGCGGATGTTGGTCGAAAGTCTCTCGCTGCGCGCCTGGCTAGAGCTCATCGAGCGGCTGCGTGCCAAGCAGCTCATCGGCGACGTCGTACGTTTCACGAATATGCGAGATGTAGCGCTCGTTCGAATGGCGCAGACGGCCGCTAAGCGACTGAGCAAGGCGATGCCAGACCTCCGCGGCTAGCTCAGGGTTGTCCGCCATGAGGGTTGCGAGCGAAAGGCGCGTGAAGGTGATGACCTCCATCGGCTCTAAGGCAGTGACTGTCGCTGAATGGGGCACGTCAATGAGCAGCGAGACTTCCCCCAACGTTTCCCCCACCCCCACATCGATTAACTCCGTGACCTCCTCGGAATCGTTCCCCAGCGTGATACGAGCTTTCCCTTTTGTAATGACGTACAGCGCATGCTCCTTCGAGCCTTCCGTGATCAAGATATCGCCTTTATCGAAGAATTCACGTTTGCTGAGGGAGAGCAGCCCCTGGATTTGATCCGCCTTGAGCCCTTTGAACAACGGAAGGTCCCGGATCAAGAGCAGGAGTGTTTCACCACCAGACTGCTCAAATTCGGCGCGCATCGCCTCAGCAGCCATCTCCACCTCCTCACGATGGATATTCCCGCTTTGGATGATGCTAGAAAACGCCGCCCCCAGCTCGCGGCCTGTAAGTCTTCGCAGCGCGCGCCATCGCCGTTGGAATTTCAAGTAGGCTATAAATGGATTCTCGACCGGGATTGCCTTAGTCTGCGCCAGCCAAATGTTACGAATGGTCTCTTGCGCATCCGTGACTCGGTCTTTCGTTAGATAGTCGAGCGCGAGGATCAGATTGGTCTTGAGGATTTTATCATCGAGCGTATCCTTCAGAAATTCACCGGGATATGGGTCAAAATCCTCCGCTGTGACGAGCGTCATATTCACCTGCTCGGTCTGGCCGTCGATTTTCGCCCGGGAATACACCAGCCGGAAGATATCCTCGCGGATACGCTGCCATGTCGGGTGGATCTTCGGAGGAGGACGATGCTGGATGTATAACTCGTTATCCAAGAAAAAATTGAACCCAAACATACGCGCGTTCAGAACGTAATCCGTATCCTCCCCGCGGGTCAAGCGGGGATCGAAGGGGACGGTTCGAAAGAGCGAGCGGTGGATGATCATGCAGCCGCCAAAGGCAAACGGTGTGAGCTTCAGGCGCGGATCACCAGGGATCACCTTGTCAAAAGCCTCGCGTTTGCTCCCGAAGCGATCCCAATACGTCATCCAATGGATCTCCTCCGGAACGTCGTCGTAGTAGCTCCCTTGGGCGTTCATATAGTATCCAGCGACCCCATCAATCGTCTGTCCCATAAACCGGCTGCCGATAAACTCACGCGCTTTGGAAATGAACGCCGGATCATCAAAGTACTCATCATCGTCGATCAAGACGGCGATCTCGGCACCTAGTGTGTAGGGTATGAACAGGCACATGTTGCGGATATTTGAGTAGCCACTGAGTGAGAGGAGATCCAGAAGATCATCTCTCGCCGCCCGCCGGAGGACTTCGTGAATTTCGTGCAGGTGGGAATAGGAGATAACGAAGGTTTCAACCGGGGGGTCGACCTCGAGAACCAACTCGAGCACACGCTGTTCGACGTCTTTTTCGATATCCGGCGCGGTTGAGCACGCTAGCACGACGATGGTGAAATCCCTGTCTTCCAGCAGCTCTATTGATTCGAGCATCTTGCTCAAGGTACCTTTTTGATCGATGGGCGTGGGGTGGTCGTAGACGATGTCGCCCGGCTGCCAGCCCACAGCTTTCTCGCGAGACCAATATGTTGGGATGACCATCACTGTCTTCATATTTGTTTACGGCGCCCGATCACAATCAAACTTCCGTGATGTGCGCCCGCGTTCTCCTTTCGATCTACCAATGGGATGCTTGGCGGGCAGCGCTGCCCGCGCCGTGGTCGAGTGCCCACCATTCGCCACCTTTCTACACGAAGCACGCCCGATGTGCAAGAGGAGGGACGTCCTCCATGAAACATCATGTGCTTCTGTTCAAGAAGCGAGAGGGAGATGCGAATCATCCTCCCGCGGAGCGATTTCAGGCTCAAACGCAGCGAGCAATGCCTGCCATCCAAACATTAGGTGTTGATATCGATCTATCGCCTGTGGGAGCGCCTTATATGAATCCTCAAACGCGAGGGGGAGCTTAGCAAAGCGTGGGTCGTCCAAGAACTGCGCCGCACTTTCTCCACCTGCGATCAACCCCATCTTCTGAAGGTTGATCTCCGCTTCAAAACTCGTCTTCAATCGACCGAGCCTATTCATATACCAAGTCATGAAAGGATTGCGCCCTATCCAACCCAGACAGGCTCGATAGAACCGATCACGCACGGGCTTCATGCGGATATCCGGGGTTTGCGGGAAATCATCATAAGTATCATGGAAGATGCGCAAATCCACATCGATCATCCGACCTTCGAAATCGGAGAGCGTCTGTCCCAGCAACGTATCCTCACCGCGACCCAAGACGCATGCCCCATCTGTTTTGTAGATCGTTGAGAAGAAGGGAGCCAGGCACCGCGGCTCGTCCAGGCTCAGACCTAAATTGCCCCCGAGGGGTTTAACCGTCGGCGCGGGCAGCCCGGGCCAAGCCGTCCCCAGGTTCAGACACCGGTGCTCATGGCAATCCTCCAGATACTCGAGCGCCATGCCCTTTCCGAGACCAAAAAGCAGGTCACCGAGACCCTCGTGGGACATCGGTGGGATGATGTAGTACCCTGAATACTCACTGGTTGTGACCGCGACGCGCTCCCCGCTGAGGGAAGCCATATGCGTCCCTACGAAGTCGATTTCCTGCCAAAAGGGTTTATCCTTACGCAAGGCAGTCAGCACGACGGGTTGAACATCCGTATCGAAGAAGAGCAGATAATCCATTCCACCGAGGAGCGCCTGGATGAGGACTGCGTTGCGGTATGCGCCGTAGGGGACTTCCTGGTGGCGCGGCCAACTGGGGACGTCTAGGAGACCATCCACCTCATCGGCATTTAGTCCTGCGAAGAGCAACCGGCTGCGCATGTTGGCGTCACCGTATGCCTCCACAACAGTAATGCGTGTCCGTTCTTCAATGGACGCGACGGCTGCCTTTGTAACCCCGTGAGAGTAGGCGACGATGACTTGATCGATGCAGTGACCGAATTTCTCGGCGTTGTCTAAAAACCTGAGGATGGGCATTGGGTCGTCGAGGTAGCGTGTGATGAGGCCAAGAGCGATTTTACGAGTCCCTAAAGTGCTCATGCCATTCTCCGTAATCTAAATATCCCTTTGAAATCCTCTCAGTTGGCTTCAATCGCTTCTTGGTAGATCGCGATCATCTTGTCCACCTGACCAGACCACGAAAAGTCCTTCAACGCATACGCAGCAGCGAAAGGTCCTTTCACCTTCTTCGAGTTGGATCGAATTTCAGAGATGATCGCATTTGCCAACTCCCCAGCGTCATCGACATCCACCAGCGCGCCAACACGCTCATCGACAAAATCGGGCAGGCCACCTTCGTTCGTGGCGACGACGGGGGTGCCGCATGCCAGCGCTTCCACTGCGACGAGGCCAAAAGGCTCTACCCGCGACGGGATGGTGGAGATGTCGGCGGAGTTCAAGATCTCAGCGACCGCAGGTTGCGGCTGGTGACCAAGGAAGTGAACCCCATCCAGCCCCAGCCGCTCAGCTTGCGCCTCCAGCTGCAGTCGCAGCGCGCCATCCCCGATGATGAGCGTTACGACATCGCCCAGCTCACGCTCATAGATGTGCGCCGCGTCGAGCAACACATCGACGCCCTTAAACTCCGTCAGCTTCCCGACGAACGTGATCAGGTGCCCGGGTTCTTCAGGTATGCCATATCTCGCCATCACCTTCGACCGATCGACGGACATGACATGGAAGATGTTCTCATCGAATCCGTTCATCACGATCCGCACACGCTCCTCAGGGATCCCATAAAGCTCGATCGCGTCACGGGCGACCTGTTTGGATATGGCGATGACGGTTTGTGCGTGCTGGACCCCCTCCAGCGCCATCGCTTTCCAATCTTTAAATATGCGGAAGCCCATCAGATCCGTCCCGTGCGCCGTGACCACGTAGGGCATCTCCGCCTTAAGTGCCGCGTAACCCGTGACCCACAGGTGCTGGGCATGGATCAGATCCGGGTTCCAATCGAGTACCGCCGCATCGATGGCCGCCTGGAAAGCCTGTACATATGCCCGACGTTGGTCATCGTCTAAATCTGCAAATGTTGTCGTGCTGAGGGGGTGCGTGGTAAAGCAAGGGAAGTTGAACGGCAGACGTCTATCGCTAATGTCCTCAGCCCCATCCGCAGTGAACAGGATAGTGCGCACCTCGAAAGGAAAACCTTCCTGCTCGTCATGAGCCGGCGATATTGCGAGCGCCTTGTGCCCCTTTTTCGTGATCTCGCGCGCGATGTTTTGAGTGTAGATACCGCTGCCAGATCCCTCAAGCGGGAAGTGATTTGGGATCAGAATCCTCATTGGTTTTTCGTCCTTGTCACGGGTGCTTCTTGCGCGTGATTGCGATGGATGGCGAACGCCGGATGCATTTTTAAGGCTGCACATCCAATTCTGGTGGACGGGGCTCTCCGTGGCCTGCGGTTCATTTCAGTCTGAACACACCCTTATCATACAACATGCTCGCCCGCTCACACCGATGAAACATCGTGGACTCAGCATTGGTAGACAGGAGGATGCCCCACACATCTTAAGTGAGGATCCCACCAAAGTTTGAAATGGCGGCTCAGAGATCGATCTTGGATGACTTTTTTTGAAATGACTTCGAGCGATCCGTGAAACGGTGGGGGGAGGAAATCCTTGTTGCCTCAAGAGCTGAGCGCCTCCGCTCGGGCGCTCCCGATAACATCGATGGGCGATTCACCATCTGGAGGTCGATACGGCTGTTCTATTTAAACGCTGTCCCTTGGAAGCCACCTATTAGCACCGCGGTAAAACCGGCCAGGGCGCTCGCACCGGATGTGTGACCCTGCTGGATGACCGCACGCGTGGCAGTTCGAATATTTTCTTCTTTTTCCGCAAGAATCGCTCGCAGTAGATCATGCCAACGCTCAGAACATTCGCCCCTGCTCGCAGCCTTCAGCCATGCTGCCGCGACAGGCGTTGTTCGTGGGACAGCTTCCAGCGAGACCCAACTCGCGGCCTTCTCCACCCCCTTCCCTGCCCAGTGTGCCCATAATGCCAGGATGCAGCCCATCATGAAGTCATCACCGTCAGGCGTTAAACCTGCGCCGAGCCCTGCCAACTTCCTCGCGCTCGCGCGGCAAAGTTCCTCATCCACACGGAGGAGGCCTTCCACTAAGCTGCCCGCCGGCTTTTGCGCAGTTAGGAGTATTTGCGCCTCAATTTCCCGCATAGAGCTCTCCCTGGGACGGATCAATTGAACGAAGCTCTCAACTGGCGCTAGTTCAACGAGAATATCCTCCAGTATCCCGGCGGAGATGGACAAGGAGTCCTGTCTGCCCCGGAAAGACTCCCAATTAAAACGCGGCTCCCAGATCTGAGCACGGGTTAGGACAATTTCGAGCTCTCCTATTCGGATTCGCTCGTGCTCGATTCCCACCGTAGTGTCATCCGCTGCATAATCACAGAAATTGATGGGGTCGAGCACAATATTGAAGGGACCGTCCCTCACGCTAGAGGTGACAAGTGAAATCACTTCACCATCTTCAGCCAGCAGGTTGCATGCATTGTCGAAAACATGGAGCACCCGGGCTGGCTTTGGATCCTGAAGCCAGCCCCAGACTGTCGATGCAATCGAACGTGCTCGCACCATTTCGATTACGATTTTCCACCCTGGTCTTGAATGGCGAGGAATACTTTCTCAGCCGTGAGCGGCATCTCGAAGATGCGAATCCCTACAGCATCGCAGACCGCGTTGGCGATCGCTGGCGCAGTCGGGATCATGGGGTGTTCTCCAACTCCACGAGCGCCCCAAGGGCCGTCGTCTTGAGGGACTTCAACGATGATTGGGATAATCTCGCCCGGCATGTCCTCGGATGTCGCGATACGGTAGTCCGTGAAATTTGAGGCTTGCGGGAACCCATCCTCATACTGCAGACTCTCAAACAGCGCCGTACTAATGCCCTGGACGATGCCGCCTTCCATCTGTACGCGCACCTGATCGGGGTTAATTGCTTTGCCGACATCGAATGCCGAAGCCACTCGCAGTATGGTAATCTGTCCGGTTTGAGTGTCCACCTCCAGGTCAACCGCCTGGCATCCTGTGGTGTAGTGAACGACCGCTCTCTTACCCTGGCCGGTTTCATTACTCAGGGAGGTTACGTAAGACGGCATGAAATTCCCTTGCCCGATAATCGGTCCGCCGCGCCAGCCCTGGTCGTCAGGCAAAGGCAAGCCGTAGACAACCATGTTCTTCAGGGGCATAACCTCTTCTGTGCGGTACGAGATCACCTGACCGTCGCGGATATCAAGGTGCTCAGGGTCCTCATCCCAGTATGCAGCGGCGATTTCAAGAATTTGTTGGCGTGCGTCTTTAGCCGCGGCGACGATGGCATTCCCCATCGACCACGTCAACCGGCTGGCGACCGTTTGCCATTCATACGGGCTGTACTTCGTGTCCACCGGCGAACTTATTCGGATCCATTCAAACGGAACGCCGAGAGCCGCAGCAGCCATCTGCGCCGCAACAGTAAACGTCCCCTGACCGAGCTCCTGACCACCAACACCCAATGACACCGTAGCATCTTCGTTCAAACGCAGCCATGCCGATGATCCCGCGTTGGGGGGCATGGCCGGCGCTTTCCAAGCAATCGCGATTCCTTTTCCACGGAGTTTGTGAGCTGCACTGGGGGGTTCATCGATACCCCAAGCGATGGCTTCCTTCACCTTCTCGATACACTCTGTAAGACCGATCGGATGCATAATCATGCCGGTGACGTTCTCATCGCCTCCACGCAAGCAGTTCTTCACGCGAAACTCGGCTTTATCCATGCCCAGTTCATCGGCCACGATGTCCATAATTTGCTCAATCCCCCAGTGAATTTCGGGCATTCCGAAGCCGCGCATCGGACCACCAACCGGGTGATTGGTGTAGACACAATACGAATCAGTTTCCACATTAGGGATTCGATAAGGGCCTGTAGATGAATAACCGCTGGCACGGGCGATATTAACCCCGTACTCAGTGTATGCGCCGGCATCCCAGTAATATTCAGTCTTCATGGCCAGGATTTCGCCGTCTGCTCTCGCTCCGACCTTCGTCTTGGCAATCAATCCCTGGCGGACAAAAGCGCAGAAGAACTCCTCTTCCCGCGTTAGACGAACTTTGACCGGATGGCCAGGCACAACCCTCGCCATCACGACGGCAGTTCCTTCCACGGAGACACCAGCTTTTGACCCAAACCCTCCGCCGACATACGGCGCGATGACACGGATATCACCCTGCGACATACCAAGAGCTTCGGCAATAAGATTGCGTTGGGCGAACGGTGATTGACTGCTGCTCCAGAGTGTGATTTTCCCCGCTCGATCGAACTGGGCGACTGCCACATGAGGCTCAATGGGCACATGCTGCACGTGTGGCACCTTAAACTCACGCTCTACAATCACATCACATTCTTTCCAAGTGCTTTCGACATCACCTTTCCTGACCTTGAAATGGTTGGCAATATTCGTTCCGGGTTTGGGATCGATGAAATCGGCGACGCCGTACGTTCCGAGGTCGGGGTGCAGAAGCGGGGCGTCGGGATCCATGCCACGCAGAGGATTCACGACCGGCTCCAGGACTTCATAGTCGACATCAACCAACCGGCAGGCTTCCTCAGCGATAGCATCGCTTATGGCGACAACACCCACGACGGGGTCGCCGACAAAGCGAACGCGGTCGCGGCAGAAGATGTATCGATCTTTAAGATAGAGACCGATGTGTTCTTCGCATTCCTCGCCGGTGACAACGGCCCGCACGCCGGGCAAAGACCGCGCCTTAGTCACATCCACATGCTTAATCAGCGCATGCGGATGAGGGCTCCGCACGACACGCCCGTGCAGAAGACCAGGGCCAAACTGAAGGTCATCTGTGAAAATCGCCTCCCCGGTGACTTTCTCCAGTGCGTCAACGCGAGGCACGCTTTCTCCGATCGGTGAGGGTATAGTTTTCATGTCCCCGGCATCAGTCATGTTAACCTCCCTCCTGTGCTACCGCTTGGATCGCCTCGACGATTCGTGTGTATCCGGTACAGCGACATAGATTTCCCCTGAGCGCGCTTTTAATCTCATCCACTGTCGGATCCGGATTGCGATCCAAAAGAGCTCGTGCTTGAAGGAGAACTCCTGGTGTGCAGAATCCACACTGAGTACCTGTCAATTCGATGAAAGCTTTCTGAAGCGGATCGAGCTGGCCGTCGCTCGCCAAACCTTCAATCGTGCGAATATTAAACCCGTCCACTTCCGCGGCCAGAACAAGGCAGGCGTTAACGGGTTCCCCATCCAGCAATACCGTACAAGCGCCACATTCACCAGCGTCACAGCCGCTCTTCACTCCCGTGAAATTTAACTGTTCACGCAAGAATGTGAGCAAAGTCATATTGGAGGGGACCTCACGTGTATCCTCAACTCCATTAATGGTGAAGGAGATCAGATGCTTGTCCATCTATGCCTCCTTCTTCAGCAGCGACCAGACTTCTGTCAAGCCTCGCCGGGTGAGTTCTCTCACCATCGCTTTCCGGTATCGAGCTGAGGCGCGCACATCATCAATCGGTGTCGATTCTTTCTGGGCTTCCTCAGCTGCTACCTCAATCGCCGCTTCTGTGATGGGGCTCTGAGCGAGATTCTCCTCCACCTCACGAACTCGAATGGGGGTAGGAGCGACGGAGGCAAGTGCGATCCTGAAGCGGAATCCTGAAGGCGCGTCCTGATCGAGGTAACCCATCACCGCAACGCCGACGATAGCCAGATCGCCTCCAGCATTGCGCCCGATCTTCAAATAACACCCTTTCCATCCCTTTGGCTGGTTGCGGAAGTTGATTCGGGTTAAAAACTCGCCCGCTTCGAGCGCGTTGACGCCCGGGCTCATGAAAAAATCCGTGACATGGATCGTGCGCTCTCCTTTTGGACCGATAGCAGTTAGATCGGCTTCCAAAACGAGGGCGGCTGGGGCCGTGTCTGCCGCGGGCGAGGCGTTGCATAAATTTCCTCCGACCGTTGCTCGGTTCCGAAGCTGATAGGAGGCAACCGATTCCGCAGCCTCAGCCAACAGCGGGTAGTGGTTACGCACATCTGGATTTCGAGCGAGAGCGTTCATCGTCACCGCAGCGCCCACAGTGAGACCGGTCGTCTTGGCAAATGAGATAGTGTCCATACCCGGCAGGTTTTTTAGATCTACGAGGGTGTCGGGAGTCAAATCGCCATTTCGCATTTGAACGAATAGATCTGTTCCACCCATGAGAATACGCGCCGCTGCCCCTTTCTCCTGAAGCAAATCGATCGCCCGCTCAGCAGTTTCAGCTTTAATATAGTCAAATTGTGGAAGCTCAGGCAGCGGCAATTTCATATACACCTCCCACCCTGTGATGAAAGCAGCCATTGGCATGGATGTCTCGCATCTTTCATCTGAGTCAATTGTTACCCATGCCTTCTGTTTAACCCAGTTTCGTCAAGACACCGCTTATATCTGGGATCTTTGGCACACGCAATCACCGAATTTTGTCTTCTCGAAGGAAGCCTTCTTCTCCATGAGTTCTGCGTAACGGTCGTCATCAACGAAGGCGACGATACGGGAGATACTCGACTCGCCGTCAACGAATCGCCACGGAAAGCATCCGATCTCGACACGCTCATTAAGCAACAGGTCGATATCCCCGCCAAGACATTCGGCATGGATGATCCCTTCAGGGAACAATTCGATGTGCATGAGCTGGTATTTGTCATCCGTGAACACTTCCTCGATCGATTTCTTGTACTTCGCCTGGAAATGCGCCTGCGCTTCTTTTGCCTGGCGCGGCATCCACGTTCGGATGATGGTGTTCATCGGATGATCGGCACTGCCACAATCCACCCCGAGCCATTTCAGTTTTTTGTCCTTGCACCACTCTGCGAACTCGCGGTCCGGGCCGGGGTGTTTCACCATATACCGAATTTCATCGGCGATCGGTTGATCCCAACCATAGCGGTGATAGCCGGTGTGGATGAGCAGGATGTCACCTTCTCGGACATCGACCCGTTCCTCGACCATTTTGGAAGTGTAGATGTCGTAATCACCAGCGGCATCTGAAAGGTCAACGATGGCAGCGGGGCCGTGCAGGAAGTCGAAGTCGAGCTCGGCGATGTCCTTTCCCGGCGTGTAGAAATGGATCTCCCCATCTAGATGCGTCCCCAGGTGATTGGAATGTGTGACGATCTGGCCGTTCGCCCCATTCGGGGCGAGACGCTTGAAGTATTTAATCTGAAGCGGCTCATAGGTTGGCCAGGGAGGCGTTCCAATTCCAAGCGGTATAGTGAGGTCAATAATTTTCATAACTTTCTTCTCTCCTTCTCCCATCCTTCAGACAGGGGGATAGTTTTTACGTGTTCACCAGTTCTTGAGAGCTTCAAAAGCATCTCGGAAGCACTTTTCGGGTGCCCGTAGAACACCCGCGCCCACCATCCCGATCCCGGGATCTTTATGCGCGATACCCGTATTCAGCTTAGGCAAGATTCCAGTCTCGGCGACGTAGCGGACATCAATCCCGGTGGGTGAACCGCGGTTGTCAAGCGCTGGAATGGTGAAATGCTCGTGTTCCGCAAAGCATATCTCATACATCTCGAGCGTTGATTGGATGGCATCTTTCGCAGTCCCGCCGACGAAGCTGGCGATGGCGGGCGCTGCCGCCATGGCAAAACCCCCGAAGCCAGCTGTTTCCGTTACCGTACTATCGCCGATATCTGGGTTCGCATCGTCAGCAGAGAAGCCCGGTAGATAGAGTCCATCTACGATCCCGGCAGGGGCGACGAACCAGCGGCCCGGCTCCCCGGCCATGCGGATGCCGAAGTCGGTTCCGTTGCGCGCCATTACTGTCAATATACTTGAACCTTCAATACCTTCAGCCGGCTCGATCATCGCCTTCGCCGCGGGCATCGAGACATTCAGGAAGAAGTGATCGTTGCCATCGATGAATTCGAGGACCTTCGCCAGACGCTCACCATCTTCACAGGTTCGCGCCAGTGCCGGCCCAAGTGCTCGCAGGAGCAGCGAAGTCCCGGCACGATTGCGATTATGGCACTCATCGCCCATCTGAAGCGCCTGCGCGATCATTGCCCGCAGATCGATCGGACCAGAGGATGTGAGCGCCGCGGTGAGCGTTGGAAAGAGCACATCCCGCATCCAATACAGACGCTCATACACATCTTGCCCATACGCGCCATAACGCAGGACTTTCCCCAGCCCCTCGTTTAACGTACAAAAAGCTCGATTCCCGAACTCTGCGTTCTCGATGATCCATACCGGCATTGAGGGAGAAATAACACCAGCCATCGGTCCTACAGCATGATGGTGGTGGCAGGGGCTGAAGGCAATCTCACCCTTCGATGCTATCTCCTCGGCTTCCTCAGGTGTGGAGGCGAGCCCCTCATAGACGAGGGCCCCCATAACCGCCCCGCGGGTTGGTCCACACATTCGGTCCCAGTCAATGGGTGGACCGGCGTGCAGGATCGTATTCTCTCCCATATCAGGGATCACTTCCCGGGCGACGTCTAAGCCAACGAGCATGGGCCGCCCGGCCATGATACGACGCAGGGCCTCCTCGTTGGCTTCATCGATGGAGGTCCCGGATGGGGTATGCAAGAACCGATGAACGCCGGTCTGTGGTGGACGCCAATTCACCTCGATGACGCGTACATCCTGCTGGCGCAGACTCTCCGCGAAGGATGCCAGCCCGATATTGACAACCGAGATTGGTTGACCGAAAAGGTTATTTCGTTTTTTCGAAGGTGAGGCCATAGATCTCCTCGCCCCCCATCTCGCGCACGGGTTCCCAACCTGCTTTCACTTTCATGCCGATGCGCGGCGCATCGTCTTTGATTAATCCAAGCACCTTCACCCCATTATCGAACTCAACTACACCAAGAACACGCCCGCGTTCATCCATGCCCCAGGGAAGCTGTTCGATAATCGTGTAGGTCAGGAGCTTGCCCTTGGAGGTCGGTGTGATCTCTTTGAAATCGCGCTTTTTACAATTCAGACAGCGATCGTGGTAGGGGTACATCACCAATCCGCAGTTGTCGCATTTGTACGCTGTGATGGTTTTCATGATTTTCTCCTCAAAACGAACGCGAGGACATTGTTTCCGAAACCTCCAAAGTTGAGCGAAAAACCGTTGGCTGCGTTTTTAACTTGCCGCTCACCGGCTTCCCCGCGCAAATGCCATACGAGTTCCACTACCTGAGCCACGCCCGTCGCACCGACGGGATGACCGCGCGCCTTAAGGCCTCCCGATGGGTTGATCGGCAGCTTACCGCCGATCTGCGTCTCACCCCGCTCAAGCGCCTTGGCACCCTCCCCTTTCGGGAAGAAGCCAGCATGTTCGCTCTCGGCAATCTCCAGGATCGTAAAGGCGTCATGCAGCTCGGCGACATCGATGTCCTTGGGCTTGATCCCCGCCATCTTGAAAGCCTGCTGCGAAGCAAGCGTGACCGCCTTGAGGTCGGTGGGATCGCTGCGTTCCTGAAGCGTATGGGTATCCGTCGCCTGCCCAATGCCGTCGATCGTGACCAACGGTTTCTTGAGTTTATTCGCGATCTCCTCTGTCGTAAGGAGCACCGCTGCTGCGCCGTCGCTGACGGGACAGCAATCATAGAGATGTATTGGATCGGCCACAACCGGGCTGTTAATATGCGATTGTGGGTGGGAGAGGATGCCCTCCATCGTGATCTTCATCTGGATGTGAGCATAGGGATTAAGCAACCCATTTGTCTGATTCTTGATAGCAACCATCGCAAGATGCTCGCGTGTGACCCCATATTTCTCCATATAAAGGCGGGCGAACATCCCCGCCATTGCAGGCAATGTCACCCCGTAGATGTACTCCGCCTGCGGGTGGGTCATACAGGCGACGATATCCGTGGCCTTCGGGCCAATCACTTCGCGCATCTTCTCGCCGCCAACGACGAGCACGACATCATTGAAGCCCGAAGACACAGCCAGGAAGCCATTTTTAATCGCCGAACCGCCAGACGCGGGACCATTTTCGACTCGGTCGGCAGCGGCAGGAATCAGGCTCAAGCGATCGACAAGCGCACTTGCTACAGAAACCTGGTGGTTGAACAAACCCGAGGCCATATTGCCAACATAGACGGAGTCGATGGGACGATCGCCCAGACCAGCATCATCCATGGCGTTCAACCCTGCGGTAGCGAGCATATCCATCAGACTGTCCTCGTCCCGCCGTTCAAACGGTATCATTCCTACTCCAGCAATGACAACGGGTCTCATCGGTCCCTCCTCTTTGCTCCAAGGATCTTCTCCAAGATATCGTCCTCGCTGGCGACGATGATCTCTTTTTCTGCGACCGCGAGCAATTCTGGCGGCACAGGCCGCTCACCGGCTACCAATCGGTCTTTGTGCTTGAAATACAGCTCCTTTGTCAAACCATAAGGGGTGGCGCCTCCCAGCTCGTGCTGACCCTCACGCTCGATTAATTCATACTCAATCATCCATCGTCTGAAGCCGATGGGGCTTTCGGCAGTGATGAGCACTTCTTCCTGCCCGATATATTCAAACGAGTATTCCATCTTAGCGGCAAATAGGTGGGCACCGATACGCAGTCCTCTTTCGGTAGCAAGTGTATGAAGGCTTATGCCCAATTCGCGCGAATAAAGACGCGTGTTTACGACGCCGACAAGCAAGCCATCGATCTGGCCCATAAGGCAGAATTCATCGCGCACTCGGTAGCGGTACCAACCCAGTAATTCTGCATACACACGCGCGCCGACGATGTCGTAGAAGTCGCGCTCGACTTTCATCGTCGGTCTTACTGCTTCTAGGAGTACTGGCACATCGGCCCGACTCGCTTGCCGTATGACCAATTTGCCCCCCGTCGCCAGCGTAACGACCTTTGGCGGGTAAGGCGGTATATCCATCTCCGGTGGTCGAAGATAATTTTCAACTTCCATGTCCATGTTCTATTCTCCTTTACGGTGAAAGGTTGTATAAACAGATCTAAGATTGCTAACCCCCTCTACGAAAACGGTTTTCTCATATAAGTGAAACCATCCATCATCAAACTCATTTTCTCCATCAAGTCGATGCATGAAGATGGCCTATCGCGGCAACGAGGGTCGATGCAGCAGCATTGCTCTCGGCGACAATCGCGCCGCTCTTCTCGAAAGCCTCTCGCTGGCGATCAAGGCCTTGTGGGTCGCCTTCGGTTCCCGTAATAGAGACCACGACAGTCAAAATGCGCCCGTCATTTTCGGCGATGTTTCGCGCCTTTTCGATCGCTGGCGCGAGCTCACTTGCGGGATCAGCATGCGCACCATAACCAAGGACAACGTCCATCTGGATCAAAGCTACGCTTGAGTCCTGCGCCTCTTGATACAGCCGCTGGATCCGAAGATCATGATCGATCATCGGATGAGGCCGACCAACCGTGAACTCTTCCTCACCCAAGTCAACGGCGCAGTGCTCCACGCTGTGATGCGAGTCGGGGAGTGTGTACTCTGGATTCAAAGGCGCGTTCGACCATACAGGTCCTACTTTCACCCCCCAAATACGCATCGCCTCCTCACAAAGCGTCCCCCCGCTGAAAAGACCGCGCAGGTACTTTTGCTCCGGCTGTAGCTGGGTGATAATTATGCGCGCTTTAGATTCGAGCTTCTGGCTCTGTTTCTCAAGTCTAGATTGGACACGCTTGACGTCTTCGTCTCTCGCCAGCGCTGCTGCGATCAATGCGGCTTCTTCCAGCGTATTCGCCAGGTACAGTCCCTCTTGGATAGCTTCCTTAGTTCGTGAACCGGAGGGTGATTCACCCATGAAGATCACGACGGATGGTTTTCTCCTTGAAGTCAGCTTGGCGAGGACTTTCTGGACGACTGTCGGCGACGGTATCTTGGAAATGGCGACAATGACCTCGGTCTCCGGATCGTCCTGAAGAGCTTTCAGGGCATGCAACGTCATCAGCCCATCGATTTCATCCGAAAGATCCCGACCGCCCACACCGATTCCCTGCGAGACCCCGACACCTTCCCGCGCGAGGATGCAGCTCACTTCCTGCAACCCGGTGCCAGCAGCGGATAGGATACCTACAGGTCCAGACGGGACGACATTTGCGAAACCAAGCGCTACGCCATTAAGGATCGATGTACCCGCTCCAGGACCCATGAGGAGCAGGTCATGCTCTACAGCGTAACATTTTAGTGCAAGCTCATCCTCGATGGAAACATTGTCACTGAATAAAAGAACATTTAGCCCGGCGCGGAGTGCATCCATTGATTCCGCAGCGGCGTAAGAGCCGGCTACCGAAATGACCGCCAGGTTCGCATCTGCGTGTTCGCGAACAGCGGTCCGTAATGTTTGTGGTTGATAATCTTGGGGTCCAGATTCGGCTCTTGATGGGCGAGTCAGCAGGGATTCGACCCGCTCCAGTGCCACTTTTATGCCCTTCTTATTCCCTTTCAAGGTGATCATTAGATCGTTGGGCGTGGCGCCCTCGGCTTCTTCTGTGAGCAGATCTGTCTGTTTCAGCAGCTCCTTGTTCGCATCCGTCCCCATGAGCAGCGCGGCGTCCTCAATGCCCGAGGTGTCCTGCAGATCACGGGCGACATTCATCAGCATGACGGAATCATAATAGCGACTTGTCATAATCAGACAGTGTTTGGTCAACCGATCCTCCACTTGCTGGG
>DAOUDJ010000089.1:0-40780 GCA_034430795.1 Anaerolineales bacterium
TTTGCTCCTCAAAATGACACAGAGGAGGAATCATTCCGTGCTTCAACCTCCCACAGGTTTTGAACCTGCGGGAGGTTATAGATCAATGGTCGTAAGTTTAAGCAAAGGAGCATGGGCAGAATGCCCATGCTCCTTGATTATCCCGTTCCATTCATTCGGAATAAGTCTTCGATTTACTCCTCTTCGGGGGATTCTTCCCCTTCTTCTTCATCGGCTTCTTCAGGTTCGACGCCCTCTTCTAGTTCTTCGACTTCGACCTCTTCAACTACTTCCTCAGCCATCTGGGCTATAACATTCGCGATCGTCTCGTCGGGGTCTGTAACCAATACCACCCTCTCCCCCAGAACAAGATCACCTGCTGTGATGACATCATTCATAGAGACGAGCGACTCGATATCCACTGTCACTTGTTCCGGTAAATCTGATGGCAGGGCTTCCACCTCAATTTCGTTAAGCCCGGATACGATTATGCCGCCAAGTTCTTCCATTGCCGGAGCTTCCCCGACCAACACAACGGGAACGACAGCGCTAATGACAACATCCATGGCTACTACCAAGAAATCGACATGCAAGATATTTCGACGAATTACATCACGCTGGAACTCGCGCACCAAGACTTTATGCGTATCTTTGCCTACTTGTAGATCGATAAGCGTAGACCTACCAACGTTCGAGAGCACCCGAGATGCCACTTTTTCATCTAATTCAAGTGGCAGGGGTTCAACACCCGCGCCGTACATTACGGCGGGTAGAAAACCCTGCCTGCGTAAGGCTTTCACCTGCTTCCGAATCGTTTTTCTTACATTTGCATTTAACGTTACAACTTCCATTAGTTTTCCTCCGGAACGCCTCTTACCTTTTAGGGTTACCTTCGTTCCATCTGGTGGATCGGCTTTCGAATAATCTTGATTAATCTCGCCTCAGCAGATTACCAACCAACAATAGGAGACCCACTGCTATACCGGCAACAAGACCTGCTAGAAGCGCACCGCGAGTGTCAAGTACCGTTTCAACATTTCCTTCAACCTCTTGAGCCAGCAAGATGAACGAAGAGCTGTTATTTAGCTCTGCTTTTTTTGCTAACATGATGCCCACCCTCGAGTTTTGCAGGACAGCATGCTCCGCTAGAACAGCGCCTGCAGTGCTCTCATCGCTGGTGATCTTCGCACCGCGCGCAATAAATGCTGCTCCCTGCTGCAAGCTGATGACATCTCCTTGGATCGTCAGAGCCCCTCCTTTATACAGTTCGACGTTCTTTGCGATCACCTGATTGGCGCCGCCTTGCTGAATTCGGACTGTATCGGCTTCGACATTCTGGATCACGCCGCCTTCAAGATGGATGACTTCAGCCTGTAATTCATCGCTTCTTGGTTTTCCGTCTGTTGTCATCTTCTCACCTTTTCCTGAACAAAAAAAAGGGACTCCACCTAACCGTCCAGGTGAACGTCCTCGACGATGCAAAACAGATTCTACTCGATTCACAATCGTTCCGTCAACGTTCGTCTGTCAGAGTTATCCCATGGTTTAACACGATTTGTATTGAAATGACGCAGGAAAAGAATGAAATTGTGGGGAAATATCCTTAACCTTCCGCTGATTTCGGACCTCCCGCAGGTTTTTCTATCCTGCGGGAGGTTTAATAAAAAGACACCACCAACAGAATCGCAAAGAAGCCATTAAACCAATTCCACCGACCGGAAGATGCCCACGCAAGTGTATGATTGGGCTTATCAAACAAAGAGGGACACCGCAAATATGAACAAGCCGCGGGAGGTTTAACGGGAGGTTTAACGCCTGCCGGAGGTTAAAAGAATCCAGCCTGTTTGACCCGATCCGAGCAGCATGATAAACTCGGAGATTGGTCTGTTCCAGGTGGAAAAATGGGGATTTCGAAGGCCGTGCGGCTGCTTATTATTCTCTGCTTCACGATGCTTGGTGTTATGTGCATAGTCAACCAGGCGGCAGCCCAGGCGCCAGGGTATGCGGACATCCGTGAGCCTCTCGGCGGCGAAGCCATCGATGGCGTGGTGACAATCGAGGGGTCTGCATCTCACCCATCCTTTGTTTCGTATGACCTCTCTTTCGCCCACACAGATAACCCTACAGAAACCTGGTTCCCAATCGGTGATGCCATTTTCATGTCCATCACGGATGGAAGATTGGGGCTCTGGGATACAACCGGGATCACTGACGGCTTCTACCGCCTGCGATTGCGCGTCCATCTCAGCAATAACATCATACTCGAGTCAATCGTTGATGGGCTTCGCATTCGGAACAGCACGCCGATTGAGACAGCCACACCTGAGCCTTACAGGATCACGGCAACGCCGACGATTACATTGCCTACGCGCACCCCACGCCCCACTCCGCTGCCATTCCCTGGTGGATCAGACCCCGCTACAGTATTACGAACATTCACTCGGGGGATCATCGCTGGCTTGCTGGTCCTGCTCTCCCTCGGCATTTACCTCTTCATCCGCAGGAGATCTAAGGAGAGATGGGCTGTTCTTCGTATGCGACAGATGCTCCGTAGTGCTAATCGTAAGAAACGCAGGTAGAAGGATGTCAGAATATCAAGGTCCAACCCTCATCGCCGGCTTGGGCAATCCAGGTCGAGAATACCGGCGGAACCGGCATAACATCGGCTTTATGCTGATTGACCATCTCGCTCACAGATGGGATCTTGCGATTTCCCGAATGCAATCCGAAGCCCTGATCGCCGACGGCCGTGTAGATGGAGAAAAAATCTACCTGATGAAACCTCAAACCTTCATGAACCATGTCGGCCGGTCTGTCGCTTCGTTAGCTCGCTATTATCGCATCCCGCCTTCAAATCTAATCGTGATCTACGACGATCTCGATCTGCCGCTGGGGACCGTTCGCATCCGGCCCGAAGGCGGCTCCGGCGGGCATAAAGGTATGGCTTCCATAATCGACGCCCTGAATTCGAACCGATTCCCGCGCATGCGTATCGGCATCGGTCGACCATCAGGAAGAATGGATCCCGCGGATTTCGTGCTTCAAGATTTCCGCACCGAGGATGCCGACCTTGTGGATATGACACTCCAACGCAGCGCCGATTGCATCCATACGCTGCTCTTCAATGGGATCGAGATGGCGATGAACTCCTGCAACCCCAAACCCGCTGAGAAATGAACCTCTCCGCCCTTTTAGCACCTTTACGGGAGCAATCCACATACCAACAACTCTTAGAGCTGCTTCTGGAAAAGACCTCTCCTGACCAAGCTCTAGAGATTCCGAAAGCAATTCGACCGATGCTGGTCAGCGCTCTATGCGAAGATCTGCACCAGCCTATTCTTTATATCGTTCCCCAATTGCAGCGCCTGCTCACCCTTTATGAAGAGATGCCGTATTGGACACCAAATGTAGACCTTCATCGTTTTCCCAATCCAAATCCTCTTTTTTACGAACTATCACCTTGGAGTGAAACCGTCAGAAATGAGCGTATAGCTGCGCTCGCGGCCCTGACCCAAGGCGAAGGCCCCGGCAACCCACAAGAAGAAATCCCAAGGCAAAGCCTCGTGCTTCTGGCCTCGTCCAGAGCCGTGATGACTCGCTCGCTCTCAAAACGTACTTTCCTGGCAAACTCACGTTATGTAAAACAAGGTGCTGTCTTCCGTTTTGACCAACTTATCTCCCTGCTTGTGAGTAATGGCTATGCGCAAAGCAACCTTGTGACCGAGCGCGGCCAGTTCAGCCGCCGCGGCGGCATTCTAGACCTATGGCCCCCGGCCGAAAAGTTCCCCGTCCGACTCGAATTTTTTGGAGATGATGTGGAATCTCTCCGCTGCTTCGACCCAGCCTCGCAGCGGACAATCAAGGAAACGACCTGGGTCCGGATCACACCGGCGCGCGAGGGTCTGCCGCGTGACTTCGACGACGGCTGGTTGAAACAATTACCTGGTGTTGGCAACGAAGATGATCCATTTCTTACAGATTGGCTGGAGCTGTTTCTGCCGCTGATGAATTCGCGCCCCTCCGGCGTGTCCAATTTTTTCCGAAAAGATGCTGTGGTTATTTTTGACGACAAGACCGCTTTCACGAATGCCGTGGCTGATATCGAGCAACAGGCTCTCAGCATGCATGAGGAAGCGGTTGAAGAGGGGCGGATCTCTTCAGATTTCCCGCTACCCTATTTAACCTTATCCGATCTCGAAGAGAGTCTCGAGAACTACACAACACTGGATCTAGGGATGAACGCAGGGATTGCAGACTTGCATGCGGTCCCGCTGTCCAATTCCTTCACTCCCGGACCGCGCTTCGGCGGCCAACTTGAATCAATCCTGAAGCACCTGAGCAATATACGCACGGATCACGAAACGGCTGTCGTCGTCAGCCGCCAGGCGCAGCGTCTATGCGAGTTATGGAGCGAGTACGATAACGCCGCTGAAGTCAGACAAGAGATATCAGGGGAACTTCACCCCGGCGAGATAACCTTTATCCAAGGACCACTTTCCGGTGGCTGGATACAGGAGCTTGCTCAGGGTGACCGCATCCATTTGCTTTCGGATGCAGAACTATTTGGCTGGTCGCGACCCCGCCCTCGCCGGCGCTCGCTTGCAAGACCATCTGCTCCCGAGGCGTCTTTCGCCGATCTTAGGCATGGTGATTATGTCGTGCACATCGATTATGGGATCGGGAGATTCATTGGACTTGTCGATCGCCGGTTAGACGAAATCCAACGAGAATTCCTTCTCATCGAGTACGCCGATGGCGACCAACTTTACATTCCCGTCCATCAAGCCGATCGCATCTCCCGCTATGTGGGCGCAAATAGCTCATCCCCTTCTTTGTCCCGCCTCGGCTCCTCTGAATGGGCTCGCTCGAAAGGTAAAGCGAGAGTAGCAGTCGAGCAGGTCGCACGCGATCTTCTCGAGCTCTACGCAGAAAGACAAACAGTACTCGGAACGGCGTTTTCCCCGGATACAGTGTGGCAAAAAGAATTGGAAGCGTCCTTCGCTCACCAGGAGACAGAAGATCAAATACGGGCACTCGAAGCAATAAAAGGAGACATGGAAAGATCCAAACCGATGGACCGCTTGATTTGTGGTGATGTCGGCTATGGAAAAACGGAGGTCGCTCTGCGTGCGGCGTTCAAAGCGGTGATGCACGGCAAGCAAACCGCCATGCTCGTCCCGACGACCGTGCTGGCGCAGCAACATTTCAAAACATTCCAGCGCAGGCTCTCCGCCTTTCCCATCAAGGTTGAAATGCTTTCCCGCTTTCGAAGCCGAAACGAGACGGCTGAGATCATTAAAAGCCTGGCCTCGGGCAAGATCGATATGGTTATTGGCACCCATCGTCTTCTTCAACCCGATATCCAGTTTAAAGACCTTGGGCTGCTTGTCATCGATGAAGAGCAGAGATTTGGCGTCACACATAAGGAATTCCTTAAGCGCATGCGGACCGAGGTCGATGTATTGACGCTCACAGCCACACCAATCCCGCGAACACTGTATATGGCACTCACCGGGGCTCGCGATATCTCGACCATCAGCACACCCCCTGAGGACCGGCTTCCCGTGCGAACCCATGTGGGTATGTACGACCCTCAACTGGTCCGGTCTGCGATTCTCCGCGAACTCGACCGCGGAGGACAGGTCTTCTTCGTCCATAACCGCGTGCAGACAATCGCGACGATGCAACGCCGGCTGGAACGTCTCGTGCCGGAGGCTCATTTCACGATAGCCCACGGTCAGATGCCTGAGAAACAATTATCAGAGACGATGGAGCAGTTCACGCGTGGGGAGATCGACGTTCTCGTGAGTACATCAATCATTGAATCGGGCCTTGACATACCGAATGCTAATACCCTCATCGTAGATCGGGCGGACAGATTCGGCCTGGCCCAGTTGTACCAGCTCCGCGGCCGTGTCGGGCGAGCAGCGACCCAAGGTTTCTCCTACTTCTTCCGCTCCTCCGGTCATCGGGCAACCGAGGAAGGCTTACAACGGCTTGAGATCATCGCCGAGCACAGCCAGCTCGGAGCAGGATACGCGATTGCCATGCGAGACTTGGAGATGCGCGGCGCGGGAGATATCCTGGGCACCCGTCAACATGGCTACATCGCTTCCGTAGGTTTTCATCTTTATACCCGCTTATTATCCTCGGCCGTCAGACGCATGCGGCGCGAGATGGATCATGAACTTGTTCTCCCTGAGGAGGTCATTAATACCACTGAGCTTCCTCCTGCCGCCATTGATCTCCCGCTTCCTGCCATGATCCCGGATGATTACATTGCGGATCGGGACCTGCGGTTGCAGCTCTACAGAAGACTTGCTGAACTCCGATCGCTTGATGAGTTAGAAACCATTGATGCCGAATTGCGCGATCGTTTTGGCCCCACCCCCAACGAAGTTCTGAATTTACTTTATCAGTTAAAGGTAAAAATCATCGCCACGAATGCGGGAATCGATAGGATTTTAACCGAAAGCGGCAAGATCCTTATTGAACTGCCAGAAAAGAGAACTGTGCCTGATATGCACGCCTTCGGGGAAGGGATTCGCCGCAGTAAACGCGGGCTATGGCTTTCAACGGAGATCGAAGGAGGCTGGGAGAAATGGCTCCCTCTACTCCTTACCCATATTCTAGAAAATGATTAGGCAACCATAAATTCCCACGACAAATCCGCATGAACGCAAACGCGGGGGTTGCTCATCGCATAGCAGGTATGATGGAACGAGTGCTAATTCATAGTGCTTGTGACGTGTTGTCATTCAGAACCACAGCGCAGTAGCGCATCTTTTGACTGGGAAGCTGGTTCTTCCAGAAACGAGATTCTTCGTCGCGCTGCTTCTCAGACAGTTAGAAGGAAATTGTCATGCCGACCCATTCGGCTTCGCTCACCACTCCCTTCGGTCGGGGACCTCGCCCCCGATAAAACCGGGGACCTCGCAGGGTAAACTCCGTGAAGCATCTTGTTCTGCGAACAGAGGGAGATATGTTCTACCAAGAATGCAATACTTCACTCACAGCGGCCGCTGAAAATCTCATGCCTGAGTAAATGCGTAGGAACCAGATTCATCGTTGAGCAGGTAAAGATGCGGATGCGCTGATTACGGGTTGTTCTTGGACAGATGGATCTTTGGTCCTCAGAAGATAGCGGGGTTATACATCACCATGAAAATGGATTATCGAGGTGAGGAACGGCTGCCCATCGATATACTCAAACATAAAAGCCCAGGTACGCCAGTCAAAGTTGTTCCCACCCTCGGGGGCGGGTCGGTGGATAGCAAAATAATTATAGGAAGTGTATTCCATAGGCCAAAGAGCCGGGCGTGAAGTTGTGCCGGACGGCAACTCTCCACAAACTGGAACGGGGGAATTCAAGACGGCATCCTCGAGCAGAGGCAAGATGATGTCCTTGAAGGATCCTTGTATCTTGAACTCACCCCCACTCAATAAACCCCAATCCATCTCACTGGGGTCATCGAAGATTCCAGAAACCGAATCGGCGGGCACGTTGACTTCAGGGTTCCACCAATCGTGACGGATGATTAAGCCTCGGCGGGGATTCACAATTTGCGATAACAGATCGCCATCATGATTTTGAATCGAATGCAAAGTGCGGTCCAAGACCAGGAGGGCGCGAGCGTCCTGGCAAAATTGTTCTTGACTGACATCCTCGGTCATATTCAATGAATTAACCCATCCGCGCGAACCATCCGACGTCAAAATTTCCATCCAGATGGAACTGCCTAAACTGGCCGCATTCCCCGTCGCGGTAATACCCCTGGCATCATAGGCCAACTCTTTAATAACGCTCCCCTTAATACCCGCTGGATTTCGCAGGGCGAGGACCTCTCCTTCCAGGATCCCCACGACCGCATACATGCCGCTTGGCTCGAATGTTGAGATCACGAATGGGGTAGGATTTACTTGAGGTATTTCAGCAGCGGCTGTGCTTGTTGGAAGGAGGGGCACCGTTGTTCGCGTGCATGAGGCAATAAGAATACTTATCGTGAAAACTTTGACCGCCTTACGTATATACTGATGCGAATCGCTCAACCACCCATTCGGGTTGTGATGTTGCGGCCGTGTGCTCAGGGATTGAGATTTCACAACGAATTTTGATGTCATGCTGAAGCCGATGGGCGGAATGCTCCTGGCGTCTTTCCCTTCCTTCGAGTCTTATTGCCGGTTTTTACCACCTTCTTCAATTCGGGCAAGAGCGCGATCGAGAGAACATCATCCATCGATCGCACCAATTGAATGTCGAGAGAATCCCTCGCCTGTCGCGGGATGTCAACCAAGTCTTTTTCATTCTTGATAGGTATGATTACTGTCTTCAACTTGAGGCGGTAAGCAGCAAGGACTTTCTCTCTGACTCCACCGATGGGTATCACCCGACCTCGGAGTGTGATCTCGCCACTCATGGCCACATCTTTTCGCACGGGCCGTTCCGTTAAGGCCGAGGCCATCGCTGTTGCCATCGTAATCCCGGCGCTGGGTCCATCCTTGGGGATTGAACCCTCAGGAACATGGATGTGGATATCTGTCTTCTCGAAGACCGCTGGATCGATTTTTAATTCGCTCGCTAAGGATTTTATATAGGAATATGCGGCTTGAGCTGATTCCTGCATGATCTCACCGATGTGTCCAGTTACTTGTAACCCGCCCTTACCCCCCACAAGCAACGCTTCCACTACAAGAATGTCGCCCCCATTTTCAGTCCAAGCCAACCCCATGGCAGCACCAATTTGATCCTCTATTTCGAGCTCGATGGGGTTCACTTGCGCTGGTCCGAGCAGCTTTGGCAATAGACTGGGAGTGATCCGGCGATAGACCCGTTTCCCTTCGGCTTTACGTCGTACAACACGCCGGCATATTTTACCGATCTCCCTCTCCATATTGCGAACACCCGCTTCCCAGGTGTATTCACGAACGATCGATTGCAGGGCTTGGTTGGTGAATGATAAATCATCCGGTGTTAATCCGGTTTGCTCGATCTGCCGCGGGACAAGATACTTCTTGGCGATGGCCAGTTTTTCCTCTTCTATATATCCCGGAAATTCAATCACTTCAAGCCGGTCTAAAAGCGCCGGCGGGATCGAATCCAGGGTGTTTGCTGTCGTAATGAACATCACTTTCGAGAGATCATAAGGGATCTCCAGATAGTGGTCGGAGAAAGAGTGATTCTGTTCGGGATCGAGAACCTCGAGCAGAGCTGATGACGGATCCCCGCGGTAGTCGATGCCGAGCTTATCGATCTCGTCCAGCATGAAGAGAGGATTCACCGACTCAGCCCGGCGCATCGTTTGCAGAATTCTCCCGGGAAGTGCACCGATGTAGGTCCGGCGGTGGCCGCGGATCTCCGCCTCATCGCGAATTCCACCCAGTGAAATACGGATAAATTTCCTTCCCAGAGCCTCCGCAATCGATCTCCCTAAAGATGTCTTACCCGTTCCCGGCGGTCCGACAAAACAAAGTATCGGCTGTTTATGCTTTTTCGGAGCGAGGCTCCGCACCGCGATATATTCCAGGATGCGATCCTTAGCTTTCTTCAAACCGTAATGCTGATTTTCAAGTACGCTGGCCACATGACGGATATCCAGATTGTCCACGGTCGATTCCGACCAGGGAAGTTCCATCAGCCAATCCAAGTAAGTGCGGATGATCCCCACTTCAGGAGACATCGGCGGCATCTGCGATAACCTCTGCACTTCCTTGAACGCTCTTTTTTCGACTTCTTCGGGGAGATTTAAATGAGCGATCCGCTCTCGAATCTCATCAATCTCTTGCGCCCACATGTCCCCTTCCCCTAATGCGGACTGGATGGCTTTCATCTGTTCTCGCAGGTAAATCTCACGCTGAGACCGGTCTACTTCGTTTTGAACATGGGAATGGATCTGATCCTCCAGCTCGAGAACATCTAACTCACGCCCCAGAAGAATGCTGATCTGCTGCAATCGTTCAACTGGGTCGAATACCTCCAGTATCGCCTGCCGCTCCTCCAGGTTGAGATTTAGCGCAGAAGCGGTGAGGTCAGCCAGCCAACCTGGGTCTTCAATATTGACGGCGTAGAGATGGACCTCCTCAGGCAGGGATCGATTTAGCTCAACACATTTTTCAAAGAGCGTGAGTACAGCGCGCATCAAAGCCAATGTCTCGTTTGTTTTCGATACGTGTTCAACAATGGGTCTGGCTCGGGCGCGCAGGGCCTTTCCCTCACGAATGATCTCAATAATTTCCAACCTGCGCCGCCCCTGCGCCATAATAGAGATCGAGCCGTCAGGCAAATGCATGAGCCTGCCGACGGCAATTTCAGTCCCTACTGAGTAAAAATCCTGCGGACCTGGGTGATCGGTATCCGCATCTTTAAGTGCAATCGCGATCATTGTCTCCTGGGCTCGGATCGCTTCCTCCACGGCAAGCAATGAAGGTTCATGAACTACAAATAATGGGGTCAGTAATTTGGGGTAAAGAACGAGATCTCTTAGCGGAATAACGAGAGCATCGAAGAGACCACCATCATCGATGCTGGCATCTGGAATATTATTTAGCTCTTCCGTTCTGCGGCTAATCACACCACCAAACTCAGGAGGTAGATTCGGCCATCTGTCAATAAACGAAGGGTTCATTTTATCTTTTTACGCCTTATGTAATCTCTCTCCATCTACTTCTTTCATCGTTTCAATTGCTTCCCCAACAATAAATATACTACCGGTAACGAGAATTACCTCTCCTGGACGTGAATTTTCCATCGCCCATTGAAGCGCTTTTTGAACCCTCGCGAATTCTTCAACTCTTACTCCGTGGCTATGCGCAAACCCGGCCAGCACTTCTGGCTTCTCAGATCGGGGATGATCCGCCTGTGTCACAGCAAAGCGGGAAACCCTCGGTCGTAATTCAGCCAGCATCCCCTCGATGTCTTTGTCTGCCGAAGCCCCGAAGATCATGGTGACGGGTTGTCCGGGGAAATAATCGTCAAGTGCAATCCTCAGTTTGAGCGCAGAATCCCTATTATGGGCTGCATCGACTACGATGATTGGATCTCTTGAGAGGATCTGGAATCGTCCCAACCAGGATGCATTTTGAAATCCAGCGTGAATATCCGCCTCTTTCACATCCAGTCCAGAGTTTCTTGCTTCTACAATCGCTGCATATGCGACGGCAGCGTTCACAACTTGATGATGCCCAAGAAGAGGTATTCGATAACGCGGTGGCGCCCACTCATCGCCACCCGCGGAGTCTACAAAAGCGTCCATTAGCGGTTGCTCTGCACGCGACCAGATGTAAAGCGTCTGGCTGTCGAAATTATGGGTACCCGGCGAATACAGCCAATCGTGACCGACACGAATCAATGGCGCTCCCTGCGCTTCAGCAACACTCTCCACGACCCGCTCCGCCTCGAACTGCTGTGGAGCCAGAACCAGATGTATCCCTGGCTTGATGATGCCCGCCTTCTCGCGGGCAATGTCAGACAAGCTCTCTCCAAGCAGGTGCATATGGTCATAAGAAAGCGAGGTTATCACGGTGATGATCGGAGTGAGAACGTTCGTTGCATCCAACCGCCCGCCAAGCCCAACCTCCACGGCTGAATATTCAACTCCTTGCTCGGCGAAATACGTGAAAGCCATCGCAGTGAGAATTTCAAAAACTGTCAACCCCTGTATGCTCTCGACGCTGGGCTTAACTGCTTCAACCAATTCGACGAGGGCCATGTCGGCAATGGGCTCTCCATTAATCATGATCCGCTCGTTGAGGCGGGAGAGATGCGGAGAGGTGTAGAGACCGGTCTTGTAACCCGCCTCCTCCAGCACCGATGCGATCAACGCAGACACGGATCCCTTGCCTTTTGTGCCCGCTATATGAAAGGCTTTAATTCGAGCATGCGGGTTCCCCAATGCCTCGAGAAGATCGATGACTCGTTGGAGCTCAAAAACTTCCGCGGAATAGCGGTAGGTCCTTTTAATGCTGTAATCTATATGGCTGTAGATGTAGTCGAGGGCATCTTGATAAGCTATCTTTGACATCGAGGGGACATTGTAAACGCCGCACATGAAAGATACAAGACCCCAATTGCTTGCAAGCCGCCAGATATCGCGCTAATATCGTCATGTAAACTAAATGATGCCATACTGCTTATCAAGAGGAGGTGGACCAGATCCCATAAATATCTAATCTGCAATTGCAAACGGACGACAAACAATTTACTCACCACTATTACTTGAGGAGGAAAGAAGGACGATGCGTAAAAATCGCATGTTGCTCATACTGAGTATTCTCGTGATGGCGGCGATGGTCCTGGGAGCCTGCGCAACGCCAACAGAGGCACCCACCGAAGCACCCGCGCCAGAACCCACCAAGGCGCCTGAGCCGACGGAAGTCCCACCGCCACCACCCGCACTTGGCACCGAAGAATATCCGATCCAAGTTTTGTTCGTTCCCTCGGTGGATATTGACTTCATGATTGGAAGTGGCGATTTGATCGAGCAGGCGCTGAACGAAGCCACGGGGTTGTTCTTTGAGGTTAGCGTCCCGACCTCATATGCAGCCACAATCGAATCGATGTGCGCTTCACCCGAGGACACGATCGGCTTCATCCCGGCTATGGGTTACGCTCTCGCCAATCAACTCTGCGGCGTTGAGCCAGCCTTGGCTTCAGTACGCTACGGTTGGAACGTTTACTGGACGGAATTCCTTGTCGCCCGCGACAGTGACTTCCAAACCCTCGAGGATCTTGATGGCGCCACCTGGGCATACCCGGACGCCGGTTCCACCTCTGGCTTCCTCTATCCCTCGGCCATCTTCGCTGACCTGGGCATCACCATCGGCGAGAAAGTTGAAGCTGGCGGCCACCCGCAGGCTGTGAAGGCAGTGTATAACGGCGAAGCCGACGTTGGGACCGCTTACTTCAGCGCACCACTGCTGCCCGAAGGCAACTGGACCATGGATATGGCTCCAGATATCCCCGATGACCTCATTGAGGAATGTGCCGTAAATGAGGCTGGCAAGCTGTACTGCGGTGACTATCGCGTTCTGGACGCCCGCGCCGCCATCAGCGAGGAAGCACCCGATGTCGTTCAGAAAGTCCGGATTCTCGCACTTTCGGGTGAGATCCCGAACGACACGATGTCCTTCTCACCGGATTTCCCCATGGACCTGCGCGAGCTCATCAGCGCCGCGATCACAGAGTATGTTGCCTCTGACGCCTGCGCAGAAACGCTCTGCAATGAGAAGTTCTATGACTGGACCGGTACCGCTCCAATTTTTGACGAGAACTTTGACGGTATCCGCATCCTGATGGAAGCACAGGGAATCTCCCTGGAGAACATCGGCGAGTAAATCTTCTTACACGCCAGAATTTTAGCCCCGGATATCTCTTTGTCCGGGGCTAAATCAAAAGTACTGACAAGCTACGGTTTTTTTAATTTCTGCTCGTTATCCAATCGGTATTTGTCATTCCTAGATCCAAGAAACCGAGAAAGCCCTTTCTTTCAGGACGAAGACTTGATTGTTTTCGGTTTTTTATATAATGATCAAGACATTATTCGGACATCTGAAGAAAACCATAACCTACGAAAGTAATAATGAAACGGATGGGCGCTATCATTGCACAATTATTCTTTAACAACCTAGAAACTCCTTTATTGATATTTCAAATATTCCGAAAGGAAGGTGTTCTACTCCCATGTTAGAAGTCCGGAACCTGACAAAGATATATGAGGGCGGTGTCCTCGCGTTAGATAATGTCAGTTTTACTGTAGAGCAAGGAGAATTCCTGGCCGTCATTGGTTTAAGCGGATCGGGGAAATCAACCCTTTTGCGGTGCATAAACCGTTTAGTAGAGCCGACAGAAGGGCAGATTATATGGAATGGAGTTGATATCACCGCAGCGAGCCAGGACGAGTTACTGCGTATACGCAGAAAGATTGGGATGGTCTTCCAGCATTTCAATCTTGTCACCCGTTCTAAAGTACTCACAAATGTGTTGGCTGGCCGGTTAGGCTATGCAAACAGCGCCATGAGCCTTGTTCACCGATTCACGAAAAGCGATATCGACATGGCCTTTAAGCAAATGGAGCGCGTGGGTATCACCGACCAGGCTCACAAGCGGGCCGACGAATTAAGTGGCGGTCAGCAGCAGCGCGTTGGCATCGCTCGGGCCATGGTGCAAGAGCCGGAGATGATTTTAGCTGACGAACCCGTCGCCAGCCTCGATCCTGTCTTGGCACACTCCATCATGCAGCACCTTGAACAGATCAACAAGGAAGACGGTGCTACGGTGCTCTGCAGCCTGCATTTCCTGGATCTGGTTCACGAGTACGCAGATCGCGCCATCGCCCTTAATGATGGCATTTTGATGTTCGATGGAACACCAGAGGAGATCGATGACGCAAGATTTAAAGAAATCTACGGCAAAGAAGCCGAGCGAGTCGGGTAAGGGAGACCATCGTGAAAAAACAAAGATCACTGATCAAATCCATCGGACTTGGGCTCGCAGTACTCGTTGTTCTTGTCGTTTATGCATACGGCTTCAAGGTTACCAAAGTGAATTTCAAAGAAACAAGCTCGGAAGTGCGCTTGGCACAATTAACGCGCATTCTCCGGGCACTGGCGCATCCCGACATCATCGAATTTGAACAAGAAGAGACTCACGTTGATGCACCGATATATCTCCCCTGCCCGGAGGGTGGAGTTGAACTCCCCGAACCGGATAAGAGTGGACCATACTTGGTGACGGATGTCGCCTGTGCTGAGTCGAAAGATTCCGTACTCGTTGAGGGGTATCAACTCCCGCCAGGTTCGAAAGGTCCGATTAATTTCCTCACCGCAAGCGGAGCGAAAATTCAAGTCGGTAAATTTGTCGTCGATCGAAACGGCACATTTCAAGTCACCGTTCGAATGCCCACTCGCCAGCCGATCGACGAAGCGCAGTACCTTCGAGCAACGGCACGCGTTCCCATTGGCGCTCCGAAACTGACTGCCACAGCCATCGTCACATGGGACAAGATCATTGAGACCGTATTCCTGGCATTGTTAGCAACCACCTTTGGTACATTTCTGGCGATCCCGATCAGCTTTATCGCAGCCCGTAACCTGATGAGTGATGTTAGATATTCACTGACAAGCACTGCGCTGACGATCATCGGCTGGCCACTTGGCATCGGGCTGGGCTACCTCATCACCCGCTGGATCGGAACACTGAGCGAATTTCTCTCAGCCAATACGATGTTAAACGTGGGCGGAATAGTCCTCTCCCCCGTACTGGCTTTCGCCTTAATCCGCTGGGGAATACAAAGGACAGGATCCGAAACTTCTGGCTTAATAGTCCGAATTTCGCGGATACTCGTTCTAAGCCTGGTTGTGGTGAGTGGAATCATCTTCCTGCAACTGCTGGCTAATTCCGCTCTCCGTATAGGTCAGGCTCTGATCGAAACGCTCGGGGCGTTCGGATTTATAGGAGGCTTTATCTCCCAGCTAGGCGACGTCCTGAATATGATTACACCGGCGTTTATCGCGCTGGCAGGAGGCGCCGTGGTTGGCAGCCCGCTGAGCACATTAGGACAGCGGATTAGCGATCGCTACTCAAGTAGGTCTGTAAAGATTATTAATTTCCTTCTATCGGCGATCGCTGGAGCTCTCCTGTTCATCATCATAGGAGCTCTGATAAATTGGTTCTACCAAATCAACGATCCAATAAAGATATATGTATGGCCTGGAGGAGCAGGTGCGCTGATTGGATTATTGCTCGCCTTGCGATCAAAACCTAAAGACTCGATACCTATCGGCAGTTCTATCTACGCCATCACGCGGACAATTCTTAATTCAATCCGTTCGATTGAGCCACTTGTAATGGTGATTGTTTTTGCAGTATGGGTGGGAATCGGACCCTTCGCGGGAGTGCTAGCGCTTGGTCTGCACACGATCGCAGCTTTAGCTAAATTGTATTCCGAGCAAGTGGAAAGCATCGTGTCAGGACCCTTAGAGGCTGTTCAGGCTACGGGCGCGAACCGACTGCAAACGATCGTTTATGCAGTCGTCCCGCAAATTATTCCCCCTTACATTTCGTTTACGATGTACCGTTGGGATATCAATGTGCGCATGTCCACCATTATCGGATTTGCCGGCGGCGGAGGTATTGGTTTCCTTCTGCAGCAGAACATCAACCTGCTGGATTACCGGGCTGCCAGCGCGCAGATGCTGGCTATCGCCATCGTAGTGGCGAGCATGGATTATATAAGTTCAGCCTTGCGTAAACGGGTTGTATAACAGCCAAAGACGCAAGCTTTGGATGTTTGATTTTTGCAATTAGGCTGTGGCCTGAAGAATCGTCCCCCGTGGGGGACGATTCTTCATCTCTAGTGATCCATGGCCCATCTTCTTGTGATGGCTTTCTTGGACTTTCCCCGTAAAATTCCCTGGTGAAGATAAACGAACCCATCCTGCGAACATCAGGAAATATTTATTGATGGACAACTCTGATTTGAGTTTTCGAAAGCCAATTGAGGAAGGAGCTCTCTGCCGTATTCTTGCGCGCCACTGTAAGCGTTACCCCCTCATGGAAGTGCAAGATATTTACAAGCTCATTCATCAGGCATCTATGGGCAGCGAACACGCTGTTCAGGATCTTGATGTCACCCGCTCATTTCTCGAGCGCGAGGTGAATGAGTTAGCGGACGGTCCCAAGGAACCCATACAAGACATCATCTCCGCGGATGGTCGAATCGCCAGAATAAATCTTCGTCCTTACATCGCATCAAATGCGAGTCTTGGAAAACTCTTTGATGCATTTTTTCGCACGGCAAATGAATTCGAAGGCAGTACATTGAGGATTAAACGGTATTATTCCTATGCTGAACGGATGGTAGGCGAGAGTTCATTTACCTTTTCGCGCACTGCAATTCGATCTTTCTTCGACCAGATGGGGGCCCGGGGATTTCCGGCCGTTCATCACTCTACTGCGTACGCTACAGCTTACCAACCCGCATATCGAGTCGTCTTGCGCGAATTTTTGGATAACCCTGAATAACGCATTGCCTGTAACGATGCTGGCGCCCCCCCAGCACCGATTTTTATTAGTGGGCTGAAGGAGATTGAAGTCTGGTATATAATCATAGGCTAATGAGGCCGTCCTGATATGCACCTTCCGGTACTGGTTTTGAATGCTAATTACGAACCGCTCAACGTCTGCTCGACGAAGCGCGCAATTGGCCTATATCTGACCGGCAAAGCTGAGATGCTTTTGAACGGTCGTGGCTATATTAGAACGGTTCGCCAGGATTATCCCAGACCATCGATCATACGCCTGGGATATATGATCAAACGCCCTTACCCCCGGGTCCGGTTGACTAAGAAAGAGATTTTTCGCCGTGACTCTCACACCTGCCAATACTGCGGAGAGAACGGCAACCACATGACCATCGATCACGTAATCCCCCGCCACCGCGACGGGGAGTATAAATGGATTAATCTTGTGACTGCATGCCCGAAATGCAATCTAAGGAAGGGTGGGCGTACGTTGCGTGAAGCACACATGCGCCTGAAGCGCAAGCCTGCTGAACCTCGTGCAACTGCAATTTACCTGTATGGCACTTATCTAAAACAGAATGAAGAGTGGGAACCTTATCTTAGAGGCTGGTAACCTATAGCGTTTCAAGAAGCGCCAGCAGCCCACCGGCGACAACCCCATGGCCCCCAGCGACCACCGGAATCGGCGATTCCTTTATTGCAGCCGTAAGGTTGCGGAGCGCTTCGTCTGAGATCTGGTCTACCCAGCCAAGGTCGGCAGCAAAACGGTCAGCGGGGTTCGGCCAGCTCCCCATCGAACCCATCCACACCCTGGTATCCCAGATAATTGCATTGGACATTTGACCCAACCGGGTGAGAAAGCCACTGGGTTGTAAATCATTTACCATGTCTGCGATCAACGATCGCACCTCCCCCCGAGCCAATCGCTGACTAGCGACCATACCACGTTCTTCTACATAGATCCGCACCCAGATTTTTGTCCGCTCTTCCAACTCCTTCCAAACTGCTGAGGATGCTCGTCCAATGATTGATAAAGTACTTGCTGGTGTTTGGAGAACACGTCGCAGGTTTGAAATACTGTCCAGCAATGGTTGGTTTGTTTGGCTGAGAAAGTCGCGACAATGTCTACCAATTCCGGGATGACCGTGCAGAAGAACTAAATCCGTAGGCGTGTCTATGTCCAGCCGAGAACTCGCAGACGGCGGCAAGGCACGGACATCGAATTGCGCTTCCTGCTGCATCACCCAACCCAACGGATTATCACTAGGCAGTTGTGACTTAATCTCTTCAATGACGCGTGTGTGGTTAAATACTGCCCAATCTGAAGAGTACAGGTTATTGACAATTGCAGTTGGCGTTTTCTGCTGCAGGATCTGCTCGAAGACATGCTGCAAATCTTTTTCCCCCATAAGCGGCGCACTCGCTCCTCCAAAGTATGCGAGCCGATCCAGATGGTAGTCTGAGATTATCTCTGCTAATACTTCTCCAAAGTGAAATGGTTTTACTGATGATTGAATTTGATCAAATCCCATTTCCTGCAACGCCAGACGATCCGCCTCTTCATGAGCAAGAAGAAAGCATGGGCCTGTGAGAGGACTTGCCTTAATTCGCTCAGCCAGATCACAGGCTGCAGCCAGTCGACCGGCAGCGACCCAGGCTTCCGCTTCGGATGAACCCTTGGGCGGCAGCATGAGAAGAATAGGGATTTTATCGTCCATTGGATAGTCAGCAGGAGTCAATGGAGGAAACGTCAGCTCCTATACTGTTTCCGTTATTTGTTCTCGGTTTCGATGAGTCCAAGGGTTCCATCCCTTCGTCGATAGAGAATATTAACCTGATTATTTACAACATCGAGGAAAATGAAGAAATCCTCATGCCCCAAGAGCTGCATTTGCTCAACCGCTTCGCGCTCATCCATCGGGATTAAGAAATGACTTTTTCGCCGTACGATCGTCTCGGAGGGGGTATCATCCTCATCCGTACTCAGCGGCTCGTAAGAAGCTACATCTGCGGCCGATCTACCATCACCGCGGCTTCTCCAATGGCGACCTTTATAGCGCCCAATCTGACGATGAATCTTATCCAGCACAAGATCAACAGAGGCAAACATATCATCCGTTCTCTCCTCTGCTCGAAGCACCACCCCCTTACCACGAATGGTTAATTGTGCTACCTGGCGATCCTTCGCGTTACGAGCGGTTTTCGCATGGGTCAAGTCAACTTGGGCTTGGTCAATAATGTCCAGATATCGATCCAGCTTCGCAACCTTTTTCTCGATGTAATCACGCAACTTATCGTTGAGATCCATGTTTTTTACATTGATATTAATTTGTACAGGCACTAGCAACCCCTTTCATGTTGTTGATGTACACGAATTGGTTTCTCATGCTCTTCCTACGGTTAAACAAAAAACACGCACAGCCCCCGAGTTAAGGAGAGCGATTGCGCAGTTTTTCATCGTTGCCCCTGATGTCAGTAAATCATCGATTAAAACGATTGATTGATCTTTAACGATGCGCGGGTCAGCTCGGAACGCTCCTTCAACATTTTCATGCCGCTCTTGACGATCCAAACCCATCTGCGACTGGGTTTCCTTCACCCGTTTAAGTGCGTTGGTGAAGGAAGGCAACTTCAATTCTTTTGCGAATGCTGTAACGATCAAAGCAACCTGATTATACCCTCTTTGCCGAAGCCGCACATCAGCCAGGGGGACCGGAATTACGCAATCTGCCACCCATCCCATGCGACGGTAAACGCTAATCAACCAGGTTGCCATCTCGTTGGCAAGCGCTTGATCAGATCGGTACTTCAATTTTAATATTGCGGAACTAAGCGGTTTCTGGTAACGAGTGAAGGGTTGGACGTGGACGCGATTTGGCCAATCCTCACATATAGAGCAGATAATTCCTTTCTCGAGGGGAAAACCACAAGCAGAGCAAGTGCGGCCTCTAGGAGCGATGATGCGGTCATTACATTCTTCACACCATACCCCGCCAGCCACATCGCAACCTGCACAACGCGGGGGAAAGATCAGATCGATGGCCAGCTTGAGCCAATGTGTAAACTTACCCCGGCTCTGTTGAGAAATGGATCGCTTCACCGGGCACCCCTCCCCGAGTTAGCGGAAGCGATTACAGTGTTCTTAAAACATTCCCGCCATTGGGGAAGCCATCAGCAGCATCGCGGCCGGGCCAAGCAGGATCATCATGATCGAGGGGAAGATAAGCAGCGCAATCGGGAAGATCATTTTGATCGGTGCACGGTGAGCCTCTTCCTCCGCCATCTGCCGCCTGCGAACACGCATCTGATCCGATTGGATCCGAAGAACCTTCGCCATACTTACGCCGAGCTGCTCAGATTGAATTACGGCTGCCACGAAGCTTGTGAACTCCGCGACGTCGAGTCGATCTGCCATATCGCGCAATGCTTCCCTTCGTAATTTACCAAGCGCGATCTCCTGGATTACCCGCCCGAATTCCAAAGCGAGTTCGTTTTCCCATTTCTGGTTCACCTTCCGCATCGCTGCATCAAATCCGAGACCGGCTTCGACGCAGATCGTCAACAGGTCAAGCGCATCCGGAAGTCCACGGAAAACAGCCTTTTGCCTGGCTGAAATCTTGCTTGATAGCCATAGATCTGGCATAAAGTATCCGATCGCCATGAAGAGCGCCGAAATGCCCAAACCCTGAAGCCAATTTCGCCCTGAGATCGAGAAAACTAAAAATAGACCGCCGCCCAATACAACTGCTAGAACGAAGCGCAGAGCGATGAAGAAAGCCGGGTCCATTTGCATGGGGTTGCCAGCTTGAATAAGTTTCATCCGAGCAGTTTCTAGCGTCGCTTGCGGAGTGAAGCGAGATGAGATCTCACCAATCTTATTAAAGATTGGCAGCATAACTCGTTCATAAAAGCGCTGAGAAAGCTCGATCTCCTCGAGCGTCATCGCCTCATCGCGTACACTGTACTCAGCCAGTCTGGCGGAAATGGGATCAGACGCTTGCGGCGCTCTTATCCCAACGACAACCAGGAAAACAGCCAAGATGAGGATGCCAACGATTAATCCAATAGTCAACAATGGCATTGTTCCGCTCCTTGTTCTCCCATGACGTTCACCAAGACGCTGCTTTAACTTTAGATGTCGATATCGACGATTTTCTGTGTGATTATAAAACCAATGATAACCATGAGAGCTGCAAGAGAGATGATTGGGATACCACAGGTTCGCGTCTCCGGATTAAAGAACTGCATAATATAATCGCGGTTTATCAAGAAAAGTAAAGCCGTGAGAGCGACGGGCATCGCGGAGATTACCCAGGCTGTCGCCCGCCCCTGAGCTGTTAGTGCTTGGATTTCACCCTTGATCCGAACACGTTCTCTAATCGTGAATGAAATCGAATCCAAGATCTCGGCCAGGTTTCCCCCGACCTCACGCTGAACATTAATAGCAGTTATCACTAGATCAAGGTCATCACTATTAATTCGACGCAGGAGATGGTCTAGGGCATCCTCCATCGGTATACCAAGCTGCATCTCCTGTACCACACGGTGGAATTCATCGTTAATGGGCGCTGGAAGCTCACGGCTGACTGCTTCAAGTGCTTGGAGAGTTGAGAACCCAGCTCGTAATCCGTTCACCGTCAAGTTGAGCATATCGCTTAACTGATTGTCGAATCTCTTCAGCCGGCTCTTCTCCTGCTGCTTTACATACATCCGCGGTGCAAAAGCACCGGGGATCATCCCCGCAAACGCGAATATCGGCGAACCGCTGATGATAAACCCAATAGCCCCAAAAGCGAAGATTGAGAGCACAATTACAGCAATATATTCGGCCGGTCGGAGCTTCAGATCCGCTCGAGCGAGATCTCGAGAAAGGCTCGCGAAGAGATCTGATCCTTCACCAGCCCGTTCCAAGTAGTCGGCGATGATCGAGCCGCGCAGTTTCTTTGCATCCACGCTAGATGTAGAGACAACCTGCCCCTCGGCGTAGCGGCCCAAACGTTCCTCAACAACCGACCGCTCTCCAAGAAAGGTCATAGCCAGGCCAACTACCAGGAGTAGAAGCCCCAGCCCGCCTCCAATGATGAGAACCGTTTGCGGATTCATCGTCTAATACCCCTTTGCCCTTGCGCCTACACCGAAGATTGCTGCAGGCAAATTAATGCCACTCGCTTCAATCTTATCGATGAATCTTGGTCGTAATCCAGTTGGGCGGAGGCGACCGATTACCTTGCCGTCCTCAAATCCAGTTTGCTCGAAGATAAAAATATCAGTCATCGTGATCACATCACCTTCCATTCCCTGGATTTCGGCAATATGAGTCACTTTACGGGTACCGTCACGAAGTCGCTCAAGATGGCAGACAAGCTCTAGAGCAGATGATATCTGCTCCCGTATGGCGCGGATGGGAAGTTCTACGCCTGACATAAGGGTCATAGTTTCTATACGCGATAGTGTGTCCCTAGGGCTGTTTGAGTGCGCCGTAGTCATGGATCCTTCGTGGCCGGTGTTCATCGCCTGAAGCATATCGAGCGCCTCTTTTTCACGGATCTCACCTACGATGATCCGGTCGGGTCTCATTCGCAACGAGTTGACGACGAGGTTTTGAATCGTAACCTCACCCCGGCCTTCGATATTGGGTGGTCTCGATTCAAGGGTTATAACATGCTCCTGCCTCAACTGCAGCTCGGCAGCATTCTCGATCGTAATAATGCGCTCATCCTCAGGGATGTACTGAGAGATGATGTTCAGCATGGTGGTTTTTCCAGAGCCGGTACCACCGGAAATAACCATGTTGATTCTCGCGATCACGCAAGCTTTAAGGAACTCAACGGCTTCAGGAGTGACCGTGCCCCACTCAATAAGTTGTTCTGCTGTGATCGGATCTCGAGCGAATTTCCGGATCGTCAGTGTGGGTCCAATAAGAGAGATTGGCGGGATGATAGCGTTCACACGAGAACCATCCGGCAGTCGGGCGTCAACATATGGGCTAGACTCATCAATCCGTCGACCTAAGGGAGCCACAATACGATCGATGATGCGCATCAGGTGATCGTCGCTCTCGAACGTCGCAGATTCACGGTATATTTTACCGGCCCGCTCGACGTATATCTGCTTGGCTCCGTTCACCATGATTTCTGTGATCGAGGTATCTGCAAGCAGTGGCTCGATGGGTCCCAGGCCGAGAATCTCAGCGACGATCTGTTCGAAAAGGCGCCTTCGCTCCGGTCTTGAGAGGACAATCCTCTCATCGGCCAGAATGTTCTCAAATAGCTCCTCGATCGTCTGGCGAACCTCCGCCGTCTGACTGACATCCATGGAGGGATCTAATTCACCGAGCAGTTTATTCTGTACTCGAGTCTTCAGATCATGGTATGTATCTCGCTGTCCGGAACTTGGCGGTGTAACGCGACGTGCCGAGAGGCTGCTCATGCGCGATGAGCCCTGAATCGCTCCCCCATCTTTATCATTATCTTTGGTGAGGGCAGGCACGTTTTCTTCAGCTTGGCCTTGTTCGATCCTCTTCAATAACGACACGTTGCACACTCCTTACCCTAAGGTGATTCGTCGCATCACAAATAGATCACCGACTGAATAACCCCGTTCTCTCGACTTCCTGTTCATCTTCGTCTTCCATGACATCAACCAGCACCCGTTCTTTAATACTTGCGAGAATGTTGAAAATGCTCTTGGCCGCAGGTACACCTTTATCGCTGAGAAGGATAGGAGAACCGCGGTTTATGGAGGTCGTTATCGCCCGTTCATCGAGAGGAATCTCCGCATCCACAGTGCATTTTAGGTTTTCTGATACCGCATCAGCGGAAATCCCCGAACGCTTATCCATCTTATTCAAGACAAAGAATAGACGCTCCTTCGGGAATTCGAGTACTCCTAATAAGTCGAACAGCAATCGAGTGTCTTTGATCGCGGGAATTTCTGGAGTCGCTATGGTGATCAGCAGATCAGCAACATCCAATACTGCTAATGTGATGTCGTCTATATTGGAACTTGTATCGACGACCACATAAGCGAAATTCCGTTTTAGGAATTGGAGGACATTGCGTACTTGTCCGGCGGTGACCTCATCTGCCACCTCCGGTCGAGGCGGTGCGGCGAGGACTCGCAAACCGGTACTGTGCCGGAGCAGGACCTCATCGACGAACTCTGCATCCAGTTCATCCGCGCGGCTGGCCAAATCAATAAAACTGTTCTTAACCTGCAGATTTAACGCGACGGCGACGTCGCCAAACTGCAGCGCAGCATCTACGAGCACTGTCGGTGTATCTGCGGTGTCTAGACCAACGGCGATGTTGGTCGCAAGCATAGAGCATCCAACACCTCCCTTGGCGCTATAGACAACCATGACCTTCCCTTCCAGTCGAGCCGATCCTGCACGCCCTCCCCCGGGGCCTTGAACTACTACTGAAGGCAAAGGCTGGCTTAGCTTGTCTCTTTGTTCGTGAGCGAAAACTGCCAAAGTTCTGATTGTGGATATTAGCTCGTCCGCAGAAGGTGGCTTTGCTAAGAAGTCCCTGGCTCCTGCGCGCATCGCCCGGCGAACATAGTCAGAATCGTTATTCACAGAAAGCATAAGGATTTGAGCGAAGGGAACGTCCTTAATTAGCTCTTCAGTAGCCGTGATGCCGTCCATATCCGGCATATTGATATCCATGATGACGACATCGGGTTCAGTTTCACGAGCTATTTCAATCGCTTCTAAACCAGTTCGCGCAGCACCTACTACGACGACATCGGATTCAAACTGAAGAAGCTTGCGTATATTTTCTCGCGTCTCGGCGATGTCATCGACGATCAGGACGCGGATCATTACCTCCGCGTTATCTGTCATTTAGTTAGCTCCATTCGAACACCAACGAGCATATCTGCTACTGCTGCGGCGGCGCAGGTGGTTTATCATTCGGCAGCTCTGGAATAATCAGATTCTCAAGTCGGGGCTCCATGCCATATGGCAATTTGGTTGGGATGGTGATCTCGTAGGTATCGAGCAAGTATTGCAGTGTGACGCTGGTAGTCTCGGTCACCTCTGTATCATTCGGAGCACGCAATGTGAACGTGAGATGCGCCCCAACTTTTATGGCCCAGTTCAGTGCCAAAGCTTCCTGGGGGGTGACAATCAAGGTGATGATGTCCGGAGGCTTAACGGTTGATGCCTGCGCTTGACTATCAGGCGCAGGAGCGCCTACTCCGCCTTCAGGAACAGGAATAATTTCTCCTGCAAGCTCTTCTTCAAGCTGGAATGTGCCCACATGCAATACAATGGCTGCTTCGACCAAGCGCTGCGAAACCGCGCGCGGCCGCTGTTGTTCCTGTGGAATGATATGAAACGGCTGACCTGTCACTTCATCCGTCACAACTTTCCCGAATGGAAGAGGAGGAATATTAACCGTCTCTGAGACTTCAACACCCGTAACACCTCCGGTGATATTCGGCGCCGGAAATTCTGCCGTCCCGCCCGATGCGGTCAGAGGTGTTGTTTGATTAGGCAGAATCGTTTGGAAGTCAGGATCAATATCCACAAGCAGCAGCGAAATCAGGACATCGACTACATCTCCATCCTGCATGGCATAAGCGACGCCCGAAAGTCGATCCATGGGTATAGCAATCGCTGTATAACCCGCTGGGATTGCCAGGGCAGCGTTAGAGCCACCCGCGAGTAAGTCACCAGAAGTCTCTGTAAGCATTGCCTCTGTGATAGGAACACCCCGGGCGATGTCCTGTCGGGCGATGCGATCGACGATCCGGGAGCGGATCCCCTCTTCATCTGGACCGCTGATCATCGTTTCGACGACCAAGTTCGCATTCATGCGAGACATGATTACTCCGTCTTCAGGGACCCTCGCTCCACGCGAGATGTCTTGAGCAGCAATAGCCACGAAGACAACATCGACTGGGACAGGAGTGGCTTCACCTTCCGAACCCGTACCACCCCCTCTCCCCAAGAACAAATAAGCTGCTGCAGCGCCCAGGAGAAGGATTATCGCAAGCAGTATGAAGATGCGGGAACGTCGCATGGGACCTCCTTAACTACACCGATGAACTTATTCTCGTGGGCTACCCACGAGTCGCGAGTATGATACGCTGATGAAGATAAAAGTCAAGCTGTGCATACTCTAACACATGTATACTAGAATTTTTGCTTACATTTCCCTTACACAAGGAGCCCTATTCAGGATAGGGCTCCTGGGTGATTCGTGTTCTTTGAAAGCGTTTCCCCCTCTCGTTCCACCAAATAATCGGTTATATGGCGTTAACGATGCCACTAAACACGTTTCCGATGGCAGGGCCGAGCAACGCAAGAATGACAATCACGACAACAGCGACTAGAACAAGAATTAAGGCGTACTCGACTAGGCCCTGGCCTTTCTCTTTTGGAGCAAATAACATAGCAGTTTCCTCCTTTCGTTAATATTTCGCCTGTTTTATGTTACAGGCTTGTAATTATTATATTCAGTTGGAATAGAAGATTCAATAGGACCAATATCCGTGGGATAAAAGGACTATTCGCTTCCCAATACGGAATGGTTTTTTTGCGTAGATGGGGAATCCCTTACGCCTAATCCTCTGTAGCTATTCTCACAACGATTCTTGCACCCTCACCCGGTTTGCTGTCGACCTCCAGTATCCCTCCAAGGTGCTCAATCTGGTTGCGGAGTATATTGAGCGGTCGAGATACATTCTCCTCAGTTTCAATAATTTCAGGGTCAAAACCTATACCGTTGTCCTCAACCGTAGCCATCGCGTTTTTCTCATCGAGATCGATCGCGACCTTTACCTGCGTAGCCTGCGCATGGTCGCGTACATTCGCGAGCAATAGCTGAATTGCGCGAAAGAGCACGACCTCACGATGGGATTCTAAACGCCGCTCTATACCAGTGTTTACAACAACGACATCCAAGCCCGTTTTTTCTTTGAAAGCTTCACCATAACGTTTAACGGTAGGTACCAACCCTAGATCATCCAACATCATTGGACGTAGTTCGAAAATAAAATCGCGAATTTTTATGAAACTTGAATTTGCGGCCTTCTTGAGGTTCTCAAGCTCCTCGCGAGCCAGTTCGATGTCCGTCTCGAACAACCTGGCTGCTATCTCAGTTTGCAGGATAAAATTGGTCAGAACCTGAGCGGGGCCATCATGCATTTGCCGCGAAATCTTTCGCCGTTCGTCCTCTTGGGCTTGAATGATTTGCCCAAATACACTTTGCGAACCCCCCAGCTCGTCGGCCTTGTCCTCCACACCAATATCAGGCTTTTCTCCGAGGATCTGCAGTGTGCGCGCCATGTAGTTCGAGAATGTTTGAAGATGCTCTTCATCACTCTGCAGCTTCTCTAGCTGCCCGCGCATCGTGAAAAGACGCTGTTGAGCATCAAGTGCGTCGTCATAGATCGTGCGGATATCATCCCGAGGAACAGTGTCAAAATGAGCTTGCAGCTGGTGGATGCGGCTTGTGATGTCAGCGTTACGTTTCGCTAACTTCTCAACCTCACCATGACTTTGCTCAACAAGGAGACTAATTTCCGATATTCCACGCTGAACCTTTTCAAGTTGAGTGTGGGACTCTTCAAGAAAGACCTCGAGGGGACTGAGTTCCACAGCGTTATCGTTCTCGGTCATAACTACTCCGGATTATTTCCTCGTATCCTGCAATCGTACCCATCCGTGCCGAAGTGCATACACCGCAGCCTGGGTTCGATCTTCAACATCCAATTTATGAAGGATGGCTGTCATATGGTTCTTGACTGTTTGATGGCTGATTCCCAATTTGGAGGCAATTTCTTTATTGCTCATACCTCGCGTGACATATTGCAGGATCTCCATCTCGCGAGGCGAGAGCGGCGTGAATGCCTCAATATCACCATCAAGATGTGGTCGTCTGACCGCTTCAACACCACGAGAAAGCCAATCTTCAAGGCCCTCTGCATCAAACACCTGGTCACCCACGATATAGAAACCACGAGCAACCTGCCGAACTATATCGACTAATTTCCCCGCCTCAACATCCTTTGAACAATATGCGGAGGCACCCGCCTTGAAAGCATGCAGAACTTGCTCAACGTCGTCGTACGCAGTCAGAAGCACGATGGATGTGTCTAATCGCTCAGCTTTGATCTGCCGCGTGACCTGCATCCCGTTCATGTTGGGCATATTAATATCGATTAATGCCACATGGGGGCGCAATTCACGCACCAATTGCAGCGCTTGGTCACCACTTGTCCCTTCCGCCAGGACATTCAAGTCATCCTCGGCATCAATGACACTTCGGACCCCCTCACGGAATAGAGGATGATCATCGACAATGATGATACTAAATATTTCCATAATATCGCCACCTTTATTATTTGACCGCGGGGAGTATAGCATAACCAGACGATGCCGGGCAAACTTGTCAACGCCATTGGTAGATGGCAATGTTTTCCCCGCCCGCCTGAGGTGAGAACTCCGATCTTGTCGAGTAGATCATCTCTCGCCCACTGATTAAATGTGGATACCACCCCGGGAAAGTCATTAAATAGTCGGCGGAATTCTGATCAAGGAAGGATTCGAGCTCAACTTCACTGCGAATAATGGGGATCACCTCTGGTGTCACCAAGCCGGCAAGATCAATGATCATTCGTTCCCCAAAGTAACCCAGGGCACCAATATCATGAGCAGCAATGGATGAATCTAATTCCGTGTTCTCCGCGACCCATCGAGAAGCTTTTACCATTTCTGTTTCAATGATGGCGACATCCTGAGCATAAGCCTGAGAACCCTGCCACCAAAAAATAACCACCACTGCTGCGAGAGATATGATCCAAACGCGGTGGATGAAACGCCTTGCCCTCGATCCTCCATTATGCGAATACCAGTTCCGCATTCCCTCACAACCGACAGCCAATAGAATAGGTATAGTTGGGATCACGTACCGGCCATGCTGGTAGGTTGCGGGCAGTCGCAAAGCATAAGCACCGATGTAGGCACCTGTCCAGAGGATCGGTGCTAGCCGCGCCCACGAACGGGATGTAATTGCTTGAATAACATAGAGCAGAATTCCCGGAAGCATAATGAATAAAGCCCCGGCAGTGATCGCACTAACCTGTCCGAAATAACGAAATATTAATGGTGACTGCCGAAGTGCGATGTACTCCACTTGCTTGGCGTAGTAGGTGCTTGGCCAAACTGAACCTGCTACGGTCAAATTCATGGTTAAGTAGATCAGAAATGGCCCAGATATGCCAACGATTATTCGCAGCAGCGCAGTTCTAATTTGGCGGATATTCCCTTTATACATGATGAGAATAATCCATATAACCGGCAAGAGAAGAGTCAGCGCATCCGGACGGACCCAGATGCCAACGCCAATCAACACCCCTACACTGAAGAAGTTAAGTGCCTCCTGCGCCAACACCCAAAAAACGAGAACGGAGAGAAATGAAAGTAGAATGGTCTCCATTCCAGACAACGCTGCCCAAACGAGATGCCACTCTAGGAGAAGCAGAGCAGCTAGTCCAATCCCCCACTCGCCGAGTGCACGATCCCTTGTTCGAAACAAGTCGACCGCTAGCCAAGCGGTTGCAATCAGTGCAGTCACGCCTATGCCATAGGTCCACCATTTATACGGGATATCTAGTAAATATCCGAGGGCGATCAAAGCACTCCACAATGGAGCAGTCGAACCGGCGCTGGATTGACCCGGGATGAACGACCACTCCCCCTTTTCACCGAGGTTACGAGCGTATGTTTGGTGAATCCACGCGTCGTCTAGAGGAAAGCCAAGCGATGTTTTTTGCGCGCAGATGATAAGGAATGCCCCGGCGGAGAGAACGCCGACGGCAATGACAACAGATAAAAATAACTTTCGATTAATAAGATCCTTCACGCCCACACCTGTCATCCCCCTCAATGCACTTCGAAAATCAGCACTGGCTCGTTGTTGTGATCTAGCAGCGTCGCCCTCTCTTCCAACCAGGAAACCTTCGCCTGACCCTGGTAAAGATCGGCGAGTCCCTCTGGGTGATTCACATCAAGTACCACCCACTCTACTGCGAATCGTTCCACCACTCGCCGTAATTCAGCCTCCCCTCCATCAGGGATCACAACCGATCCTCTCTGTGATGAAACGTAAAAACCAGGCGGGTTGTTGATGGCGACGATGCCGTAGTTTGGATCTAATCCAGCCAGTGTTTCTGCTGCTGCATCATAGGTTCTTTTAGGTCCCATCCAAAGGGGCGTATTTGACTGAAGGCCAATCACTTTCGTGACATAGAGAACCACAGTGAGCATGGCCGTCATTCCAAAGATTGTGACCGCAAATACTCGCTGCGCTTGCGCCTCATCCCAGTGACGGAGATGGCTCAACCACTGGATAGCTCGATGAAGCCCCGCAGGAACGAGTGCCCAAAGCAGCGGCATCAAAGCCGCGCTGGAATGAAAGAGTCCTCCCAGAGAGCCGGCAAAAGGAAAAATGAAACTCATCACGAGGAATAAAATCACGAGGTAGAACGCCGCAAGACGAGTCTCAAACGCCTGCCACAATTCACGGAAACCGATGATCATAAGGGGTCCGAGCATGACCAGTCCATTTTCACCGATGAGCCGTTGCAGGTTTATCCAGAGTGCAGCGAACCTCGCCTGCAGGATTGCACCAAACCCCTGTGAGAGAAAGTGCCGGAGGGTCAGATTGCTGCTCGGATAGCTGAACAGTTCCGGATACGATCTCAACCAGAGTGTCTTCGCTCCAGTCGCGGGCAGCAACGCTCCCACAATTAGCTGATTTCGTAGAAACCATGGGGCCATAACGAACAAATAGCCGGAGATCAGCAGAGTGAAGCGCTGTAGTTTCCTCTCCCCTGAATAAGAGACTGCAGCAAGCGCGGGAAGGAAGAAGAGAAGTCCATCCGCGCGGGCAAGGTGCGCTAGACCTATCATCATTCCTGAGACGAGCCAAGCGGATTTCCTTCCGTTGCGCAAACCTTGTCCAGTGAAGTAGAAAAAACCCGCCCCAATAAGAGCGTAGACAACAAAAACATCCGTCGTCAGCAGGTATGGAAGGTAGAACCCTGGGACAAGAGCAAGCAACCCTGAAAACCAGGCCCAGCTTCTGTTGTTATGAATTTGGAGAGCAAGTGCGGCTGTGACCACAGGAAGCAACGCACTCATCAGGATGAACGGAATCTGCGCTGCTCGAAATGTCTGCCCTAAGAAGGTCATCGGCAAAGCTGCGATAAGCGAGGTTAGCGGCGGCCAGTAAAGATGTGACGGATGAGATAACCCAGATGGATTATCCAGATAATTCCAGATGAACGGCTCGATGAACCCGCGGCCTCGCGATAGCTCTTGAGCAGTAGCGTAATAGTAATCTGCGTCCATGTAGCCGGGGCTTTGAATCCAAATGCACCCAAGTCCTGCGATAAAAAGACCAAGAATAAAAAGTGATATCCAGCGCCAGGTCCGCATTTCGAGAACTACCTCGTCAATCTCTATTAGCTTTTATGGAAATCCCGATCCGGAATCTCAATCAAGGCTCACATCTTCCCGGCTCACAAACTTGTAAACAGACAAATCATCCCAGGCGGTCTGTTCATCCAGACTAAAGTTCTCCATCAGCCATGAAAGATGGGGATGGTTTACCACGCCAAGTGCTTCATAGTCACCGATCTCGCGGGCGAACATCACGAAAAATACCTGTTGAGCGTCCCCTACCGCGCTGATCGCATCCGGCTGGGCAATAAGGCCTAGGGCTTCCTGTGTCGGTAACGCAAGTGTGTCGCTCCCTGCGCCAGGTGAATCGGCGATATACGTATGCGGAAGTGACTCATCATAATAAAAAGCTGGAAGCATTGTGATCTTATTAGAATGCAGAACGACCCCTCCCTCGTCTAACTCGGAGCTGATGTAATCATTCACATCCTCAAAAGGGGCATATGGGAATCCCCGATATGTTTCATGAGAGAATAGCCCAATCGTGAAGGCAAACGCCAAAAAACCGATCGTGAGGTAAGAACCTATGGTTCGCCGCTCATGAGGAGTAAGCGCCCATGCAAGCCAAATCAGGAAGATGACTCCAGAGGGCACTAATCCCCGCACGACATACAATGGCCGGATCTGCGAGACGAGAAAAAGCAGAAGGACAGGGGCAGCGCTCAAATAAATCAGCCATAATGCCCTCTCTGCGTGAGGATCCCGGTCTCGAGCCGCCCGGATCGTTTGGACGCCCGCAAGAACGATCACAAGTAGTGCGCAGAAAAGGGTTACCGGGAGCCAGCTTGCACGGATAGGGAGGCCCGAAATAAATGACAGGACTGTTTGAACTAGATCTGCCAGGGTAGGCTTCGCGATCCAGTACGCACGCTCGACTTTCGCAATTTGAGCAGGAAGTTGAAGCCCCCAGGGCAGATACAGCACAATGGCGATAAGTGTCGAGAGTAAAACAGATCGGAATAATCTCAACTTACGGAAAAACAGTGGGGATAACCCGAGAGGAATGAGATAGAAAACTGCCAGGACATGCGTATACATCGCTAGAGCCGCAAATATACCAAAGGCGACCCATGGATAATGCCTATCTCCTTGAATGCCCCTCCAGACGTACAAAGTGGCGAAAATGAGCCATAGACTGAGAAGGCCATACATGCGCGCTTCCTGCCCGTAATGGACCTGGAAAGGCGCGAAAGAGAATAATAACCCCGCCAGCACAGCCTGCTTTAACCCGAACATCTCCTGGGCCAAATACCAGAGCACGATGAGCAATGCGAGGTGAATTAGAACGGATAGGAAGCGAACGACGATGACTTGCTGACCAAAAAGCAGCATCCACGCCCAGAGAAGTGTGAAATAGAGTAACGGGTGCACATTGGCGGCTGTCCCATCGACGAGCCCCAGAGTCCCCTGGAGCATAGCTTTCGGACCTGTACGGGAGAAAAGAATAGAGATTGCCTCGTCATACCACAGAGAGCGTGAACCTAAGGATGGAATTCGGACAGCGACCACAAGCGCGATCAGCGCGAGCAATATGATCTTCGTGTTTTTCTGAAAGTAATTTATCAACGCTTCTCACTTCTCTTGCTGAGCAAAAGCAAGCGGTCCATAAGCTCAGTCCACCCGTATAGGAAGACGAGTAGAGCTTATGACCCACCAACGCGACCAGAGTAACCCAACCAGGGTTAGGATCGGCAGAGGCAGATACATCACAGCATTTTCAACATTCCCTTGCACAGTTCCCAAGAACAACGCCCACAATCCCACCGACAACCCCAGGAGAGTAAGCAAGGAGGCGATCAATCCGCCTCTTCCCCAACGATCTTCCCAAGTCTTGAAGATAATCAACAAAGCCGGCAGCATTCCGACAAAATTCGTTGTCGCAGTTCGAAAAGCGATTAGATTCGTGATCACGATGGTCAGTGCAGCCGCCCATTGGAACCATGGATCATCCTTGCCAGCGGCCATAATCCATTCCCAAAGTAAATAGAGGGATAGCAGCCCGGTGAGAATGAGGTTAGCGGTACTGCCGCCTCCAGGGAGGAAGCTCGTGAGAATCGAGATAGGTGACCCCAGCTCTGTGTAACTAGAATACGAGAGCAGCTGACCCAACCACCCCAACGGCCAGCTCGGCAAGGCAATCAGGGAACCGGCAATAAGAACTGTGATCGCACCTAGGAACCATCCCACGATCTTCAATCTTCTGGCTCGGATAGCCCAAATGACGACAAAGGGGATAATCAAAAAAGACATCTGGGGCTTGGTGATCGCCAATGCCAAGGCAACACCCGCAGCTTCATCCATCTCACTCTGAATAGCAAGAAGAGTAATCGCGATTAAGACTGCTTCTACTACCGCAAATTGACCGATGATCACTGAACGCGCGCCATGGTACCAGAGGATAGAAAACAGGATGACGGATGCTTGTGAGAATCGATCCGGCGACCAGCGCGCCAATCGCAAACCTATGACGCCTAAGACAACCAGGCAGATCTCAAGGATTGTCATCCATATAGCACGGGCTATCGGGAACGGTAAAAAACCAAAGGGTCCGAAAAACAACATCGCCGGGAGCGGGTATACAAAATGGGCGATATCTTCACCCTTTGAAGGGTCAGCAGGTCTGCCATAAATCATCGTCTGCGCGGCAATACTGACCTCTTCATCGTATGGGTTTACCCCTTCAACCAGCCAGTAATGCGCGCCTGTCCATCGCGCCAGGAAATCATTCCCCCCGGGTGATTGACGTACAAAGCTGTAATTTGCGATGGACAAGCCAATAAGGAAAACCGATAAACCGATCAGGAGAACAACCCTGAGCCAGCTTGGCAGATAATATTTCAAACGACACCCCCGGAAACAGCTCGACACCCCACACTTTTCGAGTATCTAAAGACTATGTTTTTTCCACCGACATATGACGGTATCCCATTGTGAAATCCTACAAGCATCTTCCCTACTTTGGAGAACTGAGGACAACCGCAAGTTCATCCTCATAATCGACTTCCCAGCCCTGAGACTCAAGACGCACTCGCAGAGGAGCCCAGGGCTCAACCAATGCCAGCTCTATATCCCACCTTTCAAAGACTCGCTCCCAGCCATCTAAACCTTGCCAACTAACGAGATATTCATTCAGAATCTCGTCGTCGAAGAGATCTGTCCGTCCGTCTACAAAGCTAAAATATTCGGGATGAAGCTCCCAGATAACATAACCACCCCAGTTGTATGAATTGAAAAGATTCTTAGTTGTCTGGACATTGCGTAGATATTCAACCGCATGAACCGGGAATTTCGCCTCGATCGCATCCTGGTTCGCCTGAGAAGATAGCGATTTTGAGATCTGCAAGCCCGAAACTACACCTAACAATAAGAATATGGTCAGGTTTAACCATTTAGCGGCGCTTTCTGGAACCTGCGCTGCAGCACCCAACCCCTTGTTCCTATGATCCAAAACTCCGTCAAGATGGCGTGTGATTACAGGCGCAGCCACGAGCGCAAATAATGCGATATTCCGGCTGGCGAGAAGAGCAAGCGGTAGAAATACTAAAACTAGCAGGAGTTCCGTGGGATCAACCTTACGGCGAGAACCGGAAATGGTGCCGATAAGAAGCAAAAGCATCAGGAGAAATGGTAAGACCTGAGCCTCATGGAAATTTGGAGATTGCCATTCCTGTATGTAATTCTGTAGGACCTGAATGGAAATAGTTTTGAAAGGATAAAGAATCATCTGCGGTCCGTGTGGGTTAATCGATACAGAAAGAACGCAAAGAAGGCTGACCGAAAGAAGACGGACTATCTCCCGTTTATGCTGATCCCACGCTGACCTCCAATCTCGGTCGGTCTTTTCAACTTCTTGAACCAGCTGGACGAATTCTCCGCATATATAGACCCCTAGAATCAAGAACCCGATCGCGAAGCCTCCATGGACATTCGCCCAGAAAATCATCGCGAAAGGGAGCGACCAGAGCAACCGTGGCCTTCCCTGTCGAAAAGAATAGAGCACGTACAGGAAATATCCTGCGAGAACAAAACTGATGATCTGCGGTCTTGCAGACCAATACACGCCGGAAGCAGCCGCAGCGAGAAGGAGAACGAAAGCCTTAAGCAGATCTCGACCCTCTAGCGTACACCACACAAACGCGAAAGCAGCCACAACCATGAAAGCTGTAAAAAGATTCAACCCAGCGAAACTGAAGGTCTGATAAGCGGTATAGAGAAGGATCTGAGCAACCCAACCGGGGTAAATCCACGCTGAGCCTTGACGTGTAAGTGAGAAAACATCAGTCTTGAGGATCGCCCGATTCGCCAGCATCCACTCGCCCGCTTTTAAATGCCACCACGTATCGGAGCCTACCGAGGCGCGAACAGCCATGGTGAAAATAGCCAGGAAAGTGATACCAAACACCAAGCGTTTAAACGTCACTCGTGTCCCTTCCGCCTGATTATGCTGGATGACGAATGCATGAATATTATTCCGCTGGAAAAACACCCGATCCGGATGAACGGGGTACGAACAACCGCCCTAATCATCCACTTTTACCCTTGCATCTCCTGTGCCATTATCAGGAAATTGCTAATCAGCGTCAATATTGCACAAACTGCCCTGAAGAGGCTGTACCCTGGACCTAATTCCCAAGCCATAGTTCGCCGATCTCCTCTGGGCGAACAGGGCGTGAAAGATTATAAAAGATTTGATAATCTCCGATCTTCTCCTCATCCCACCCTACTCCAAGTTCGTGGAGACTCGCTCTGATGTTCCCATCAAGGGCTGGATGGAATGTTGTGATGTAAGCAACGCGGTCGCTTTCCTCCACGAGTACCTGGTATGGTTCATATCGATCGTCCCGATCTGTGTACCGAAAATCGAGGTGATACGGGAGCCTCGGGATATAGATTAACGCCTCGTCCGACTCAAATGCAAGCGGATAGGAAACCCAGTAGTTGGAATACCCCCTCGTCTCTCCATGCTTGGATAGAAAATCGACAAGCTGCTCATCAAACTGGTGGTCAATCCTGGTAACTGCATCAAATTGCGTGGTTATCCCGGGTGGGTATTGACCCGCTGCTTCCAGGTTACTCCACAAGTTAAACCCCACAACAATTATAAGGATCAGCGCTCGGAAGCGTGCATTGATCCTGAAGGCTGGCTGGGCGAAGAAGTCACCTGCGAAAATTGCCAGAGTTACGTAAATTGGGAGAAAATAGCGGCCTGAAGGGTCGGATCCAAATGAGGTGAGCACGAACATAAGAATTACCGCGCCCATGACACCTGCAATCATCCAATAGCTCGCTCGCTGCGAGCTCTTATCCCGCAACCTGTGGAATATCTGGACGAATACCAATAACCAGAATAGCAGAGCCAAGGGTATAAGAAGGAGTGCGACAGGTTCGGTCGTCCACGGGGGGCGAAATCCAAGAGTTACAGTAATTCCAAACAACATAAAATGTTGGATATGTTTGGCTAGCATCGAAAGAATATCAGAGCCTGTGTCCACCGCGATTGCGGACCCGAAGAGTTCTAGGAACAAGACGCTGACGCCATTTTCAAATACCCAGATGATTAGTGGCAAAGCGCCGATGATCCCTGCTAAGAGCATCCACGCTCCTCGAACCCACAAACGCCTCCGACGCGATTTTCTAAGGCTGCATACTACAATAATGGACGTCGGCAGGATGTAGGCGATGGTAAGGCTGAATGCCCATAATCCGAGGCCGGAAAACAAGCCCCATAAAAGGTAATACAAAGTGTTGTCCGGCGTCTTTTCTATTTGGATTGTCAGGAACAATAGCAACGCGCCAATGAGGAGTGCTTCGCCGTAGCCGCCGAGAGAGACGGTTGTATAAAGGGTTACGTTCACTGTGGGCACAGCTAAGAGTAAACCTGACACCAGTCCAGCGAGTTGGCTCCTAAAAATTCGCGCGCTCAGACTTACGGTCAGAAATATCGTTCCAAGATAGAGAAGTATTTGGACCGTCCGGATAACGAAGATTTCACTGCCGAAGAGCCTAAAGCCCAACGCGATAAGTGTCGCGTCCAGACTTCCCATGTAGGCTTGCCCATAGAAAAAGACTGGCCATTTCCCTTCCAGGATATGGCGAGCCATCAAACCAACGATCGCTTCATCCGAATTAAAGGGGAAAGCCCCGATGCTCAACAGGCCTATCTTCAAAGTTGCCGCGAGGAAGAACAGGCCGATTAGGATCCATATCAACAATTGGTGGGTTTGATCTGACTTTCCCTTCACAGATAGCCTCTGTATAATGCGCGGGTGCGTTTAAGTAAATTCTTCAGACCCCAGTTTCTTATCCCGCTTCTAGCCATTGTGCTGCGATTGATACCCGGTGTTCGAACCGTCGATGATGCATTCATTACTTTCCGCTATGCCCAAAACCTCATCGCCGGAAATGGCCTGGTATACAACCCGGGTGAGTTGGTTTTAGGAACGACAACACCTCTTTACGCTGTGTTGCTCGCCGCCATAGGTTCTATTACTGGTGGGATCCGAGCTCCCTATCCAGAAATCGCAGTTTTAATTAGCGCCGTTGCAGATGCGCTGAGCTGCTTGATAATCATCCGTCTCTCGTCGAGCCTCGGCTACCGCCGTGCAGGGATAGCTGCTGCTCTGATCTGGGCCGCTGCTCCGATGTCTGTCACCTTCGCAATTGGCGGCATGGAAACGAGCCTGTTCATTCTCCTGATGTTGGGCACATTTTACATGCATTCGAACAACCAGCCAGTCCTCGCCGCATTAATTGGCTCACTCTGCCTGCTGACACGCCCTGATGCCCTTCTCTTTCTCCTCCCCTTAGGTCTCGAACGCGCGTATCGCTTTTTCCGTTCGAAAAAACGGCACCTGCCACTTTTAGAGATCGCATCATTTCTTATTCCTGTGGTCATTTGGACTGCAATTAGTTGGGCTTACTATGGGGATCCTCTTCCCCGCTCGATGGCCGCCAAAGCCGTTGCCTATCACCTTCCACCTGAGGCTGGAATTGTACGACTGCTTCAGCATTATGCTACACCCTTCTTTAGCCACCTTGTTTTTGGGTCCTTCTCAATCGCGATTGGATTAATCATATTTCCAACCCTTTTCATGATTGGTTGGCGGCGAATTGTACGGGAAAGAACCTACATCTGGCCTCTGGCCATCTACCCGATCCTCTATCTGCTAGCGTTTTCGATCGCAAACCCGCTTATTTTTCGATGGTACCTTACCCCCCCACTTCCGATGTACTTCCTAGGAATCTTTATTGGCATTGAGGTCTTCGGGCGGGATCTAAAGTCGCCGCTTCCTCTTGCTATCTGCGGTGTGTTAGCTTTCGGCTTGACGCTCAACGGATGGACACTGCATCCAGATCATGGCCCGGATAGGCCTGCACCAAAAATGGCATATATTAAACTTGAAGAAATTTATTTGCAGGTCGCTGAAGACCTTCGCGGGCAGATTCGCGAGGAGCAGACCCTCGCCGCAGGAGACATCGGGGTTTTGGGTTACTACACAGGAGCTCGAATATTAGATACTGTCGGTCTAATCTCACCTGAAAGTGAGGTCTTTTACCCACTTCCCGCTGAACTCTATATCACCAATTACGCAATTCCCCCTGATCTAATCCACCATGAAAAACCGGACTACGTCGTACTCCTCGAAGTGTACGGTCGAAATGGCCTTCTTACGGATCCGCAGTTCCTGGACGAATATGAATTAACAAATCGGATCCAAACGGATATCTATGGATCGGAGGGGATGTTAGTGTACGTTCGTGATGATCGATGAAGTACGAAACCATTCGAGGGGGGAATAACTATTTCAAGATTTGATTTCCGGCGATACGACAGCTTCAAATATAGCTGGTGTTAATCTCCGAGAAAGTCAATCAACCGTTCACGATGATTCGGATGTCGCAAGCGAGTCAGTGCCTGAGCTTCAATTTGCCTTACACGTTCACGCGTAACCCCCATCTTTCGACCAACCTCTTCCAATGTATAACTCCGTCCGTCCAGAAGACCATAGCGGAGTTGTAGAATTCGAACCTCTCGCGGCGGGAGCGCACTGAGAACTTCGGCCAGGTTCTCCTTTAGCAGATTCTGCGTCGCAATTTCAACAGGGGCAGGAGATTCAACATCCTGGATGAAATCACCAAGAATTGAATTCGAATCCTCATCCGTCGGCATCTCAAGCGAGAGAGGACGACGGGAGACTTTCATTAAATCTTCCGCTTTTCTTGGTGTAATTTCCAACGCCACAGCGAGATCCTCGGATGAGGGGGTGTGTCCCAATTGCTGCGTCAATTGATGAGAAACCCGCAGCATTTTATTAATTTGATCGCCCATATGAACAGGTATGCGAATCGTTCTCCCCTGATCCGCAATAGCGCGGGTTACGGCTTGCCGGATCCACCATGTCGCATACGTAGAAAACTTATGTCCGCGGCGATAATCGAACTTTTTCGCAGCCCGAATCAATCCGATATTCCCCTCCTGGATTAAATCCAAGAAAGGGACACCACGACCGAGATACTTCTTCGCCACACTAATCACAAGGCGTGAGTTTGCTGTGATGAGGTGCTCGCGAGCCGCCCATCCATCCTCTATCGAGACCTGGAGCTCAGCGCGTTTTTTCGGGGACATACTTTCTTGAGCAAGTTTCTCCCGAGCTTGCCAGCCTCGCTCGATTCTCTTAGCGATTTCAACTTCCTCTTGAGCGGTAAGAAGTGGTACACCTCCCACTTCTCTAAGATAAAGACCGACCGAATCGTCCGTATCAACATTACTTAAGACATCCTCGTCTGGCTTGCCTTCGTCTTGCGTTTCAGGCTTTACTTCTCTCCCAGCGTTCCCTTCCTCCTCGTTCTCATCTACTACATTAATCCCTGCAGCGAGGAGCGCCGCGTATATCTCTTCAAGCTGATCCATGTCTTGCTCAGCTTCTGGGAGAACGCCGAGGATATCATCAATCGTGATGTAGCCACGGTTCTTCCCGAGTTCGATCAACTGATCGATAGTGGGATTCTCTTGCTCGCTAGCAGGAATCTCATTTTCATCTATGCTCTCGAGACGCGAGCCATTGTTATTTTTGCCTAGCGGCGATTTCATTGATTTTGAACTTCGTTTCATCTTACTCAATCTACGTAACTCCAGCTTCAGCATACATTCTTCCACCCCGTCCGGCAATACCCATTAAAAATACTCCATATCGAGAATGGTAAAACTAATGGGTAACAAACTTAGGCGCTGTAATGCCGTGAGGCTTTGAGCCTCATATAATAATTCTATCCCCAGGTAACGATGTGCAAACCTGGAGGTTTTAGATT
>DAOUDJ010000090.1:0-14239 GCA_034430795.1 Anaerolineales bacterium
AAAGGCGAACACCCATACTGACTACCTCAACTTCATCCAGGAGGTAGTTATGACACAGCTTCACAAACGATTCTCGGACGAGCAGGTTGCTTTTCTCTTTCACTCATATTCACAAGACCTTCTAAGCCGCCAGGAGGTTCAAGACTCACTCCTGATTGGCAAGACACGCTTCTTTGAGCTTTGGAAGCAGTATCAATCCGATCCCGACTCCTTCTCGATCGCGTATCAACGTCAACCGCGAAGACGCATTTCCGAAGAAGTAGAAAGAGTGATCGAGAATGAACTGCTTCGAGACAAAGAGCTGATCGAAAACCCTGAAATACCCATCTCGACCTATAACTACTCCGCCTTACGCGACCGCCTGCTCAAGCAAGGCATCACCGTATCGGTGAACACCATCATTGATCGTGCCAAGAAACTTGGCTGCCACATGCCTCGCAAGAAGCACAAAGTCCACGATCGAGAAGTCCTTACCAGCTCTGCTGGTGCCTTGATCCAACATGACGGCTCCACACATCTGTGGTCTCCGTATTCCAAGGAGAAATGGACCCTGATCACTTCCATCGACGACTACAGCCGCCTGCTGCTATTCGCCGATTTCTTCCCTGGCGAGACCACCTGGGCTCATATTCAGGCCACAAGGACTGTGATCGAGACATTCGGTCTGCCCCTTCGTTACTATGTAGATTCGTTGCGTGTCTTCCGCTTTGTGCAAGGAAGGGACAGCTTCTGGCGCAAACATGTGCTTCAAACAGACGATGTCGATACCCAGTGGGGCAAGATGATGCGCCTGCTGGGCGTGGACGTCATCTTTGCCCTATCGCCGCAGGCTAAGGGCAAGATCGAGCGGCCTTACCGTTGGATGCAGGATCGCATCGTCCGCACATGTGCCCTGGAAAACATCAGAGAGGTTGCAGAGGCAAGAGAGATCTTGCATCAAGAGCGCGACCGCTATACCTATCCCGGCACGGGGCAATAACCGTCAGGTACACTCTACGACCGGGGAAATCCCGGCACTGCGTTTTGCCCGCGCCCTCTCCAGCGGAAACTCACTCTTCCGTCCCTTCTCTGTTCCAAAACCCTATTCCTCACCGGAAGACATCTTCTGTTTGCGTGAGACACGGATCACCAACGGCTATGGACGCATTTCACTCTTCAATCATGAGATCCGGGTCGCTAACGTTCCCCTGCGCCAGGAGGTCGACTTGCATCTCGTACCTGACCCCTCAAGGAACATCATGCAGATCCGAATCTGGTTCCAGGATGCTCTTGCCCATTCAGTCGATCTGCCTTTGGAAGGATTTAGAGTTCACCTTTGAAGCGAAAATGGTTCGCTTTTCAATTGCTCCTAACAGAGGCAATTTGGGAAATAAGGTGAAGGCAGTGGATGTAGGAGTTCGCTTTTCAAATGAAAACAGCTCACCTTTGAATTTCAAATAACAATGTAGGAGTTCGGTCTTGACACTTGTAGTTTCCAGCCCTATACTGGGTCATCTTACAATGAACGTGCAACCAGGCAGTCTCGCTTACTTTTCTTACTATTATTTTACGGACACCCATAAAGCGGTGGCCCGGCGAGACGCGTAACCTTTTGTAGAGTTTAATTTTCTTTTGACAAAAACGCGAGGCCGTCGGCCTCGCGTTTTTGTCATTAACAGTTCAGGATGGAGTAAAGATGCCCGTACGAGGAATTCGTGGCGCGATCGACGTGGAAATAGATGAAGAGGCGGCTGTACTCCGGGCGACGCGGCAGCTTCTCAGAGCCATGCTGGAGGCAAATCCGTCCCTCGCAATAGAGGATCTGGCATCTGTTTTGTTCACGACCACTCAAGATCTCAAGTCCGTCGCGCCTGCCCGAGCTGCACGAGAGCTCGGCTGGGATCTGGTGCCTTTGTTATGTTTCCAAGAGATGAACATGGTGGGTCAAATTCCACGGGTTATCCGTGTGCTGATGCATTGGAATACCGAGATACCGCAGCACACGATCAACCATGCTTATCTCGGCGAAGCAGCTCGTCTGAGACCTGATCTGGGATTGACGTGAACGACCGGGTAACCAAACTCAAGATGACGAATATGACAACCATAAGCCGACGGGATATTAACCCTTACCTAATAAATGGATGGAGGTTCACATGATGATCGTCATGCGCGCGGGTGCCACTGCGGACGAAATTCGAGCAGTGGTGAAGGAAGTGGAGATCTTGGGCCTGAAAGCACATTTATCGAAGGGCGAGGAACGCACAGTGATCGGTTTGATGGGAGACAGTCGAGGCCTGCATCTGGAGCAGCTTCGGCGCAACAGCGGAGTTGACCGTCTGGTCCCCATTTCTCGTCCATATAAGTTGGCTTCGCGTGAGTTTCAGTCAAGTGACACGATTTTCCATGTGAATGGAATTCCGATTGGTGATGGCAGCTTGCTGATCATTGCCGGACCCTGTTCGGTGGAAGATCGCACCCAGCTCCTTGAAACTGCACATGCCGTACGGGAAGCCGGAGCGCACATATTGCGCGGGGGCGCCTTCAAACCGCGCACATCGCCTTATTCGTTCCAGGGGATCGGTGAGGCGGGACTCGAACTGCTGGCTGAAGCGCGCGAAGTGACCGGCATGCCCATTGTGACAGAGGTGATGTCACTCGAGCAGGTAAGGCTCGTAGCAGACTACGCTGATGTGCTCCAGATCGGCGCGCGCAATATGCAGAACTATGCGCTTCTGCATGCTGTCGGTGAGGTCGACAAACCCGTACTCCTGAAACGAGGTATGAGCGCAACGGTCGAAGAATTACTTATGGCAGCAGAATATATCCTTTCGCATAATAACTCGAAGGTCATGGTCTGTGAGCGCGGGATCCGGACTTTCGAATCGGCTACACGGAATACGACCGACATCAACGCCATTCCAGTGCTCAAAGCTCAGACGCATCTTCCGGTTATCCTCGATCCGAGCCACAGCACCGGACATTGGGAATACGTCGCCGCTGTCGCCCGGGCAGGAGTAGCTGCCGGTGCCGATGGATTGATCGTGGAGGTCCATAACCATCCGCAGGAGGCATTGTCCGACGGCCCTCAATCTCTCAAACCCGAACGTTTCGCCGCCTTGGTGGTCCAGGTTCGTGCGATCTGCGCGGCTCTGGAGCGAGAGGTCCTTGAAGTGCCCTCTGCAATTGAGTCGAGGATCTGACGTGGGCGTTGAGAAGCCTCTTGCTGAATGCCGGGTTGCGATTGTAGGGCTGGGGTTGATGGGGGGGTCACTCGCAATGGGGCTTAAGGGCAAATGCAGTCGTTTGCTGGGCTCGGATTGTGATCCTGATACGCTCTCGCTAGCCATCAAGCTGGGAGTTGTAGACCGAGCGGATCAGAACCTGGAAGCCATCCTCCCCGGTGCCGATATAATCGTGTTGGCAACCCCTGTCCGGGAGATAATCAAACTTCTCCGTCTGCTTCCCGAAATCCATCCCGGTCCAGTAGTGGTGGTGGATCTGGGCTCAACGAAGAGCGAAATAGTCCGTGCGATGGCGGCTCTGCCGCCGTCGTTCGATCCGATCGGAGGACATCCCATTTGCGGGAATGTCTATGCGGGACTGAAGCATGCCACCGCCGGGATCTATGAAGGGGCGACTTTTGTGCTCACCCCGGTTCCTAAGACCACCGAGGGTGGTCGCTCGGCAGTGGAGGCATTGGTCCGAGCCGTAAACGCACTGCCGTTCTGGATCAGTGCAGATGATCATGATGCTTGGCTGGCGGTTACAAGTCACCTTCCCCACCTGCTTGCCAGCGCCCTGGTCGCTATTACGCCGGAGCAAGCCAGACACGTGGTCGGCCCTGGTTTTTCAAGCGCTTCCAGACTGGCGGCCAGCGACCCCAAGATGATGGCCGACATCTATATGTCGAATCGGGAGGCCGTGTTGGAGGCGATGGATAAAGTAATGGTGCAGTTGGAGGCGCTCAAAGCAGAAATCCGCGATGGCGATTCGGCCGCAATCGAGCAGCGCTTCGCAGACGCTCAGCGATTCCACCGCAGTCTGGTGCAGGATCGGAAGGCGGTATGACCTTGGAAATACACCCCGCCAAAGCACTCCGGGGAGAATGTACCGTTCCTGGGGACAAATCAATATCCCATCGTGCTGCGCTGCTAGCCTCGCTGGCGGATGGGGAGAGCCGACTTGAGAACTTCCTCGATTCGGGCGTCACGAGAGTGATGCTCAGAGCGTTGACGTCGCTGGGTGTGCGGTGGACTTTGGAGAAACATGTCCTGACACTCCATGGAAATGGACCAGACATGCTCCGTTCTCCGCAAGAGGGCATCGACTGTAGTCACTCCGCGACGACGATGCGCCTGCTCGCAGGTGCACTCGCAGGAGCCAACGTGGCATGCAAGCTGGATGGATCCAATGGTTTGCGGAGACGCCCGATGGCGCGCATTGTTGATCCTTTGCGCATGATGGGTGTCCCGATCCATTCATCCACAGCTGGCACGGCGCCCCTATTGATTCATCACCGACCGGGTAACAAGCCTCTCCATGGCATCTCGCATTCCCTCTCTGTAGCCAGTGCGCAGGTCAAGTCAGCGCTGCTCCTGGCCGGATTGGGGGCGGAGGGGACTACAACCCTGGTGGAACCCGGCCCCTCGAGAGATCACACAGAACTGATGCTCGCGACGATGGGGGTGAAGATCGCATGTGACCGCAGCGCTCACCGGATCGTTATGGACTCTCCCGACGACACGCTGCAGCCGCTCACCTTTCGCCTGCCGGGTGATTTCTCTTCTGCAGCGTTCTTGATTTGTGCTGGATTGATTGTGCCGGGATCTGATCTCATCATTCGTGGGGTTGGGCTCAACCACACGCGGACCGGATTGCTAGATGCTCTTCAAGAGATGGGGGCTGGGATCGAGATACTTCCCAAGCCAAGCGAAGGAGGAGAACCCGTTGGAGACATCAGGGTCAGATCCTCCGACCTTTCGGCGATCAAGGTCGAGGGTTCGCTCGTCGTGCGTATGATCGATGAATTCCCCATTTTCGCGGTGGTTGCTGCGATAGCGGAGGGAGAGACGGTTGTTCGCGGTGCGGGTGAGCTCCGCAATAAGGAATCCGACCGTATCAATTCACTTCAGAGAGAGTTGAGCGTCATTGGGATCCAGATTCATGAACTCCCAGATGGATTCCGCATTCTGGGAAGGCAGCCCATACGAGGCGGTGTGCAGGTGCGAAGCCACGGAGATCACCGGCTGGCGATGGCGTTATGCGTAGCTGGGCTGATGAGTGATGAAGCCATCGTGGTGAAGGATGCGGAGATTATTTCCCAGTCCTTCCCTGGTTTTGTAGATCAACTGCGAGGATTGGGAGTCGAGGTAATCGGGTGAAAAAGAGAGATTTCCAACTGGGTCTAATTGGATGGCCTTTAGAACACAGTCTGTCACCCATTATTCACACAGCAGCGATGCAAGCAATGGGTTTAGGCGGGGCATACCGACTACTTCCGGTGCGCCCCACACTGGGGGGGGATAAACAGCTGAGAGCGTTATTGGACAGAACACGATGTAGTGAACTGGATGGTTTGAATGTGACTCGGCCGTATAAAACAACTGTCATGAAACACCTTGATGAGCTTACTCCAGTGGCGGAAGCGATCGGGGCGGTGAACACAATTTTTGCTATGGATGGTCGACTAGTCGGCGACAATACCGATAAAGATGGTTTCATCTTCGATCTTGAAGCGACCTTATCACCAGAGGTTGGAGGTGCGCTCATCCTCGGATCAGGAGGTGCGGCGCGCGCCGTCGCCCTTGGTTTGGCTGAATCAGGTTGGCAGGTTTGGGTTTCAGCCAGGAGCTTGGACCGGGCGCAGGCGCTCGCAAACGGACTGCAGTCTCGTGGAGCAGCGATCTCTGGTATTCAGCTGAGTTCGAAGTTGATCGAATCCATCTCTTCTGAATGTAAGCTGATTGTGAACGCCACTCCGCTGGGAATGTTTCCACAGACTAATACTTCACCCTGGCCGGCGGATGTGCCTCTCCCACCCGCGGTGGTTGTGTACGATCTGGTGTATGCACCCCGGGAGACAGTGCTCACGATCGCCGCCTCCGAAGCGGGCCTCGCCGCCGTGACAGGTTTGGGGATGCTGGTTGAACAAGCAGCGCTATCCTTCGAACGATGGACGGGACTGACGGCGCCGAGAAGTCTAATGCACCAGACCGCACAGACAGCATTGAGTATCCAAAAACCCACAGGAGGGGGATGATTATGCCTTTGCGCTATCTTACAGCTGGTGAATCACATGGTCCCGTGTTGACGACTATATTAGAAGGTTTTCCGTCGGGTCTCGAAATTCCGGTTGAAAAAATCGAGACGCAGCTTGCCCGCCGGCGACGCGGCTACGGTGCTGGACCTCGCATGCGAATCGAGAGCGATCGCATTCGCATTCTGGGGGGTGTGTTGGCGGGCGCCTCGACCGGTGCTCCAGTGGCGATTCAGATCGAGAACGACGATCACAAGAAATGGGCTGGGAAGGAAATCCCGGCGTTCACGAAACCACGACCTGGTCATGCGGATCTGACCGCAGCCATCAAGTACAACTACCGTGATATCCGCTTTTCTTTAGAACGAGCCTCAGCGCGGGAGACTGCCGCGCGGGTCGCCGTTGGCGCGATTTGCAGGGAGCTGCTGGCTCATTTTGGAATCACGATCGGGGGCTATGTTCGCTCGATCGGTGAAATCTCAGCGGATCTGGAAAATCTGTCATTGGTAGAACGCTCAGAAATCGCGGAACAGAACGATGTACGGGTTCCGGATATGGAGACAGCCCAACGGATCCGGGAACGGATCGAAGTGGTAATCAAGGAAGGGGATACTCTCGGCGGGATCATCGAAGTCTTTGCGCTGGGTTTGCCGGTTGGCCTTGGGTCCCATGTGCATTGGGATCGGCGCCTGGATGCACGCTTGGGCGCTGCCGTTCTAAGTGTGCAGGCAATCAAGGGTTTCGAAATTGGCTCGGCTTTTGAAAATAGCCGGAGGAGAGGAACCCAGGTTCATGATGCCATCCGTAGGGAGGGGGATGAGCTGATCCGGCCTACCAACCGGGCAGGAGGTATCGAAGGGGGTATCACGAACGGAGCCCCGTTGGTGATATGTGCCGCAATGAAACCAATCGCCACGACGCTGACGCCTCAGGAGACGGTGGATCTTACATCCGGGGAGGAAGTTCCTACGAACTATGAGCGATCTGATTTCTGCCCTGTTCCCAGAGCGGTTCCCATTCTGGAAGCCGTTGTGGCTTTCGAGCTCGCTGATGCATTGATCGAGAAATTGGGGGGAGATTCGATCGAAGAGATGGGCCCCCGGTTTGCAAATCTGCGTCGTGCGCGTCTATCGGAGATCCAGATGGGTGGGACGCCTCTTGTTTTCTGGCCGGGAGAGGATCGTTAGGGTGGCACCATTGATTTTTCTCTACGGTCCCCCTGGGTCGGGGAAATCAACAGTCGGCCGATATCTCGCGGAGGCACTAGCACTCGATTTTTTCGATCTAGATACAGTGGTAGAAAATAAGGCGGGATCGGAGATCCCGGCGATTTTCACAGCGGAGGGTGAGTCCGGGTTTCGAGCACGGGAGTCAGAAGCGCTTAAGACTGTCCTGGCGAACGGCTCCGGAGTAGTTGCGCTTGGGGGCGGGACGTTGCTCGACACAGAAAACCAAGACTTGGTACGGGAGGCTGGTTCTGTTCTCTGTCTGGATGGACCGGCTGAGACCTTGATGGTCCGGCTGAGCGAAAGCAACGAGGTCCGACCACTGCTCGAAGGGGACCGCGATGTCCAGTTGAAATCCCTGCTAGAGGAGCGAGCCGAGCACTACGCTTCCTTTCCGCTCAGATTGGATACCCATGGCCTGACTCCGGCGCAGACAGCTTTCGCGGCGCAGGTCAAGCTGGGTAAATTTCGGATTAGAGGTATGGGCAGCGATTATGACGTGGTTGTTGATGAAGGTGGGCTATCTCAGGTTGGCGCCTGGATGGCAGACCATGACCTCCGGGGCACTGTCGCTCTTGTGACCGACGAGACGGTAGGTGCGCTTTACGCAGCTCAAGTGTCGGCGGCGGTGCGGTCGTCCGGGATGCAGATCCATTCATATCAGATTCCCCCGGGCGAAGATCAGAAGACGCTTTCGACAGCGGCAGACCTATGGGATTTCTTCGCCCGATCTCGCATGGAGCGCAGCAGCGTTGTACTCGCTCTAGGTGGGGGCGTGGTGGGGGATCTTGCCGGCTTCGCAGCCGCAAATTTCATGCGCGGAATCGCGTGGATATACCTGCCGACCACTCTTCTGGCGATGGTAGACGCCAGCGTGGGCGGGAAGACGGGGGTGAACTTGCCACGTGGAAAGAACCTGGTGGGGGCATTTCATGCGCCCCGCGCCGTCCGCATGGATATCGCGACCTTGAAGACTTTGCCTGAGATCGAAATTGCTAATGGACTGGCGGAAGTCGTAAAACACGGCATCATTGCCGATCCGGCGCTGTTCGACCTATGCGAAAGAGGAATCCAGGTCATTTGGCAGGAGATGGACACGTTGATTTCGCGGGCGGTGGCGGTCAAGCTGAGGGTGATTCAGGAAGATCCTTACGAGGCGGGCTTGCGGGAAACGCTCAACCTCGGACATACCATCGGGCACGCGGTTGAACAGGCGTCCAACTATAGAATTCGGCATGGCGCGGCTGTGGCCATAGGAATGGTTGTTGAAGCACGCCTCAGCCGGACCCTCGGAATAGCCGCTGATAACCTTGAAGAGAGGCTCTCTGCTGTGCTCTCAGGGGTCGGTTTGCCAGTCGATATCCCCGATTTAATCAACCGGTCGGACCTCATCGAGGCAATGATGATGGACAAGAAACGGGCTGGGGACAAGTTGCGCTTCTCTTTGCCGGTAAAGGTTGGAGAGGTGCGAACAGGGATTGAAGTTGCCCCCGAGGATGTGCAGCGGGTGCTTGGATAAGGAGAGTAGATGACGGGAATATTGGTCCTGCATGGTCCGAATATAAATCTATTGGGTGAGCGAGAGCTGGAGATCTACGGCGCGATGCGTCTGGATGAACTGGATCAGCGCCTCACCGACGCAGGGCGAGAATTGGGCTTTTCAATTCAAGCCGTGCAGTCCAATCATGAAGGCGTGTTGATCGATGCCCTTCACGAAGCCCGTAATTGGGCCGCGGGTGTGATCTTCAATCCGGCTGGATATACCCATACTTCCGTGGCGCTTCATGACGCCTGTGCTGCGATCGACATTCCGGTCGTGGAAGTGCATCTCTCGAACATCACCGCACGGGAGGATTTTCGGCATCGATCTTTGATCGCACCGGCATGCGCAGGCCAGATCTGCGGTTTCGGTGTTCATTCCTACCATCTTGGGTTGCATGCCTTACAAGCAATCTTGGAAAGCACGGGCAATTAATATGGTGCAATCGGCCGCTCGGATGAGAGAACTTTCTCTCCAATACTTCGCAACCCTTGCGCCTGTGATTCGAGAACTGCAGGCTGGTGGGATTGACGTGATCCGGCTGGATATCGGGTCACCGGACCTTCCACCCCCTGCACCGGTGATCGAAGCGCTCTCGAGATCTGCGGTGAAAGCGAACCACCATGGTTATCAGCACCATCGCGGCACCGGTGTGTTGAGGCAAGCCTGGGCTAATTATTATGAGCAGAATTACGGGGTAGATTTAGACCCGGATCGGGAGATCCTCCCGCTTCTTGGTACGAAAGAGGGCATTTTCCACCTAACGCAAGCGCTGATCAACCCTGGGGATATTGCCCTGATTCCAGACCCTGCATATTTGACCTATTCGAGTGGTACATCCTTCGCAGGCGGGGAACCTCACTTATTATCGCTGGAAGAGAGAAAAGACTATTGGCCAAACCTGGATGCCGTCTCTGGAGATATCGCAGCTCGAGCTAGGTTGATGTGGCTTAATTATCCCAACAACCCAACCGGCGCGGTCGTGAATAACGGATCCTTCGCTGCAGCACTGGAATTCGCCCGAGAATTTGACATTCTCATCGCTCATGACGCTGCCTATTCGCAGATCACCTTTGATGGATACCGGGCGCCAAGTATCCTCGAAATTCCCGGGGCGAAGGATTATGCAGTGGAGTTCAACTCTCTTTCAAAATCGCACAACATGGCCGGCTGGCGGGTTGGAGCTGTTGTAGGAAACATAAAGGCGTTGGACGCACTTTACGTTCTCAAATCCCATGCAGACAGCGGTCATTTCTTGCCCATCCTGGACGCCGCCACCGAGGCGCTCGGGACTGGGAACGAGTGGATTACAGAGCGGAACGAAATATACCGTAAGCGTCGGGATCTCGTAGTGGAGAGGCTCAAAACGCTGAGCGCTGGGTTTCGGGTCCCTCGTGGGGCAATCTATCTCTGGTTCCAGGTGCCGGTGGGGATGACCTCAAATACTTTTACGGAATCATTATTGAAGGACACCGGGGTCAGCTTGGCGCCAGGGTCAATATTTGGTGGACGCGGAGAGGGTTATGCCCGTCTTTCACTATGTTTGCCTGAACCGCGCCTTCATGAAGCCATGGACCGGTTGATCCCCTGGTGGTTGCAGAATTCCCGGGAGGGAGGGGACGATGCCTGACAGCCACACCCTAGATGGTCGATCACATGGCGGGATCACGGTCGCATTCCAGGGCGAGCCTGGTGCATACAGTGAGGCTGCCGCGCTGGAAATGTACAACACAGAGGTCACGACACAGCCTTGTGGAACGTTCGCCGAGGTCTTTCGACGTGTGGAGCACGGGGAGGTCCACATCGGTTTGGTGCCGATCGAGAACAGCCTTGCTGGCAGCATCCATAAGAATTACGACTTGCTGTTACAGAGAGATCTGAACATCGTTGGTGAGTTTCATCTCCGGGTGAAACATTGCCTGATGACCTTGCCCGGAGTGACGCTCGATGAGGTGAAAGAAGTCTATTCCCACCCGCAAGCCCTGGCACAGTGTGAGGGGTATATGGCTAAACGTCCTTGGATGGAGTGCATCCCCTCCGCAGACACTGCTGGCAGCGCGAAGCGGATCCGAGATCTTGAATTGGGCAATGCTGCTGCGATCGCCTCTCGACATGCGGCCGAGGTTTATGGCATGCAGATTCTGGAGGAGGGGATCGAGGATGACCAAGCCAATTACACACGGTTCCTGGCCCTCGCTTGTGAGCCGATGAGCCCTGTGGGAGATTCGAAGACCTCCATTGTATTTTCGCTGAAACACCAGCCTGGTGCTTTATATGAGGCAGTGGGTACATTCGCTGGGCGCTCGATTGACCTAAAGAAAATCGAATCACGCCCGTATGTGGGGCGGCCTTGGCAGTATCTCTTCTACCTCGATTTTGCGGGTGCAACCGGGCAATCGGAGGTAGACGAAGCGCTGTCCGAGCTGCGTGAAATCGCAGGTTTCCTGCGTGTTTTGGGTTCCTACACGAGTCATGATTGGCGGGCAGAGTATCAAGATGCTCCAATAACTTCGGGTGGCTGATTATGCTAGTATTCGGAACCACCAACCACCCGACAGCCCCAGTGTGATCGATTTCCCCATTAGATGCGTATCTGCAAATCCGCGACTAACCCCTTGAATAATACCTTTGAGGTATGACGCTGCTGTCACCATTGACGTATTAATCCAGGAATATGAAGCATTCAACTGGATGTATTGTTGTATGCTATTCTAAAAATGGTTGGATTAAAACAACCTTGGAGGTAACACGTGAAAGCAATTGTATGGACAGAATACGGACCGCCGGAGGTTCTTCAGCTCCAGGAGGTAGAAAAGCCTACACCTAAGGACGATGAAGTACGGATAAGAATCTATGCGACAACCGTAACAGCAGGAGACTGTGAACTCCGAAATCTCAAACTCCCAATCATTATGAGCCTCCCTTTGCGAATATGGATAGGTTTACTAAAACCAAAGGGAACCACGATACCAGGTACTGAGCTGGCCGGGGAAATTGAAACCGTAGGTAAAGATGTAAAGCTGTTCAAAGAAGGGGACCAGGTATTTGGAGCTGCCGGTATGGCATTTGGTGCTAATGCCGAGTACATATGTCTGCCCGAGCGGCCTGGAGACATGGAAGGTGGGGTGGCAATTAAACCGGCCAATATGACTTATGAGGAGGCCGCTACGGTTCCTTTTGGGGGACGCGATGCACTGCATTTTCTCAGACTGGGAAATATCCAGAGTGGACAGAAGGTATTAATCAATGGAGCGGGAGGCAGTATTGGTACCTTTGCAGTGCAGCTTGCTAAGCATTATGGGGCTGAAGTGACGGCTGTGGACAGCGCGGCGAAATTGGACATGCTGCTCTCGATCGGTGCAGACCACGTCATTGATTACACACAAGAAGATTTCACAGATAAAGGTGAGGTCTATGATGTCATTTTCGACGTAATAGGCAAGATTTCGTTTTCACGTAATGATAGATCGATAAAGCCAAGTGGAACCTATCTATTAGCGAACCCTATCTCGCAGATGATTCAAGGGCTATGGACCAGAATGACAAGCAATAGGCAAGTCATTATGCAGACATCAAGCCCAACGACTGAGGATTTAATTTTTCTCAGGGGGCTTATTGAGGAGGGGAAGATTCGAACGGTCATCGATAGAACCTACCCGTTGGAAGAAATCGCCGAGGCGCACAGGTATGTCGAAACAGGAGAGAAAAAGGGAAACGTTGTCATTACTGTGGGACAGAGTGACTAAACAAAGTAGTTTGCGATAATCAGAGAGGCCGGATCCTATGAAAAAGGAAAAATTCTTAACCGTACGTTGGAATAATTGGCTTACGCTGGGGTTGGGACTTCCCGCGCTAATATATGTAGTTGTTGCCTTCTCAACCTCGGTTTGGACGGGGAGGGGCGGAATGATCGGGCTTTCGATTATTGGAGTGCTTTACTGACTGATCCTCGAGGGTCATGCCTCCATGCGGTTCGCATGGCTTCGGGAAAACTCACAAAACTACGTTTCCGTTAAGCAGGGGTTCTCGCACCCACTCGCTCTCATTCGCAAGGCTTATAATGCTGCCTTCTGGATTTTCTTGCTTCCCTTTTTTATGATCATCGACTACAGCACGGGCTTTCTAGTGTTTACCGTAATTATTGCGATAAGACTCGGTTTAAATCTTTACACGAACAACGTCCTCGATCTCACACTGGAGCAGTACGAGAGTTTTCCCTTCCGAATTCCATGAAGGGTTGAGTGAGGAATTCGGTCATCGATAGACTCTAACTGTTGCCCCTAATCGCCGATGCTCACTAGGTTGTAGAAACAAACCACAAAAATATGAATCCAATCTCTTTAATCGCGAACATATACATCGTTGTAGAGTTCCGGGACACACTTCTCCTATTTCAATCCCTTGGTGATTTTCTCAATGTAGATTTCTCCTTTGGCGACCAATTCGGCATGGTCTTCAGGAGCTTGAACGGAGTTCAGTAAGTGGCGGGTATACTCCTTTAAATACACATCGTTTGTTGGTTTGCCTTGAGCTTGCCACTTCTCTAAGTCCATTCTTGGGAATATATCGCTGCTGTAGTGCATCTCGCGGACCATTTTCAGGGTCGGTTCTGCAATTACAAAACTTCCTCCAGGACCTGCCTGGGCAATATTGTTCATGCCGATGGTTTCATCACTCAGGGAAAATTCTCGTTAGAATCTGAGAGATTGGTCAATGACTTCATTTGCATAAACAGTTAAAGATGGAGAAAAGGCTTTTGATCCTAAGCTGCCTCCAACGAAAGGAGCCAGCCCGACCTTACCAATAATGCTGGTGATGTGATTGGCCCAAAGTGCACCGCTTGCGACAATATCCGAGGCCAGGCCAGCTCCACTACCAGATGTACCGGCATGTGGGATTTGGTAATGGGTCATGATTTCTGCACATGCGAGGTTGAGAAGGAAGGTGAGGGGATCAAAATAATCCAACATGGTCCGCATATCGAAAAAGATCGGCAAGCTCCCTAGAATGATGGGTGCGCCTTCTTTGACCAATTGACTGAGGACTAATCCGGCAAGTAGTTCTGCATTGAGGATGGCCAGCGTTCCTGCAGGAGTGATAGGAGTGGACATCCCGGCTATGCTGTAATTCGAAAAAATGATGGGCAGACCATGCTCGATACTTTCAATCATTTTGTCGGTTGTTCCCTCATTCAGGATCAAGGGGGTGATTGGGTTGAAGTAAGGGATCACAAAG